>JBFIHF010000208.1:0-11355 GCA_041601915.1 Bradymonadaceae bacterium | reverse complement strand
CGCACGATCTGCAGGGAGTCGCGCGGGCGCTCGGCATGGGCGAGTTCGACCGCGGACCAGCCGCCGCTGCGCACGAGCGCCGCGACGAACGCGTAGCCTTCCCGCGTGCCAAAGCCGTCGGCGAAGCGGTTGGCCCCGAAGTCGAGCTGGTAGAGCGTTTCGGGCCGCATGGCTAACTGCGCAGCGTCGACTGACTTCGACCGCTGCTGGGCCAGATCGAGCGTCGCGACGAAGACACCCGCGCCGCGCGTGAGCGCCGTGTTCACCAGATACGCGTCCCACGTGGCGGCAGGCGGTAGTTGGAGCGCGTCCAGCGCGCGAACGAGCTCCGCGAGCACCGCGGACCGCACCACCGCTGGGTTCGTGACGGCGCGGTCCCAGACCACGACGTTGCGCTCCGCGTCCCAGCCCGCGACCGGCGTGGGCACCACCGGTGCCTCGCCCGCAAACAGCACCCGCGACAGCCAGCGGCGCTCCTCGTCGCAGCGTCCCGCGCAGACCGGAAGTCCTTTGGCGCCAATCGGGGCGCCCGCCTCGAGAGTCGGCGCGTGGGCGAATTCGCGATCGCGCAACAGCTGCGCCGTCCGAATCAGCGCCGCGGCGTCCAGCGTCACCTCGCCCGCCGCAGGACTCGGCACCGCCGGAGCCGGCGTGGGTACCTTCGCGTGCGGGGTCGACTCGCAACCGAGCGACCAGAGGCTCGCGCAAAACATCAGCACTGTGGAGCAGCGTTTCATTGCCGACGAAGCAGCCGCATCAAGGGTCCCAGACGTAGTTTCGTGCTACCACCCCCGCCGACCACGTGCCAGCCCAGCGCCCACCAGAAGAAGCCGAACGCCTGCAGCGCGCAGACGACGCCCAGGATGTGGACCACCGACGTCTCATAGATCTGGAGCTGCATGTCACGGAGCAGCAGCGCCGCCGCGACCGTGAGGCCTGCGGCGATGATGCCGAGGAACACCCGGGTCGCCAGCGTGTTCATCAGCTTGCCGATGTCGTCCAGCACGGCGTGGCGCAGTTGGATCTGCAGGTTACCTTGCTCGAGATCGGTGAGGACTTGGTCGAGTTGCTGAGGCACCTGCGTGAGCAGCCCCGACAGGCCAAACGCTCCCTGGACGACCCCCTGGACGAGCTTGCGCGCCGAGAATCGATCCCGGGCGAGCTGCCGCGCGTACGGCATCCCGACGGCCATGATGTCCATCTGTGGATCGAGGGCCCGCATGATGCCTTCGATCGTCGCCGCGGCCTTAGTGAGGATCGCGTAGTTGGGGTTCAGCCGGATTCGGTGACGCTGGGCGGCCTTCGTGCACTCTTGGACGAAGCGCGTGACGTCGATGTCCTTGAGGCTCGACAGCATGAACTCGTCGCGAATCCGCACGATGTCGTGTTTGAACTCGCGCAGATTCACCCGACCCACCGGACGCCCCATCTTCATCAGCGACCGCGAGATACCCTCGACGTCGCCGGTCAGCACGCTGATGATGAGGAAGATCAGGTCGTCCTGTTGAGCATTCGACAGCCGTCCCACGAGCCCGAAATCGATGAACACGAGGCTGCTGTCCTCGCGCACGAGGATGTTGCCGGGGTGCGGGTCGCCGTGGAAGAAGCCGTCGTACATCACCATCTTGCACATCGCGTCGAGCAGATGGTTCAGCACGGTGAGCGCCTGCTCGCTGCCGGGCTCGACGTCGGACATCTTGACCGCGTCGATGAACTCCATCGTCAGCACGAACTCGTTCGTCAGCTCGTCGTAGACTTTCGGCGTGCTGACGGCCTCCACCTCGGCGAAGTTCTCGGCGAACTCCTTGATGTTGGCGGCCTCCTGGGTGAAGTCGAGCTCCGACAGGATCGCCTTTTCGAACTCCCGCACGATGGCGGTCGGCGTATACAGCTCGAACTCCTGGATCGTCGCTTCGAGCACGCGCGCCAGGTAGTACAGCAGGTCGAGGTCGGACCGAATCTTGGCCAGGATCCCGGGCCGCTGGACCTTGACGACCACGTCGTCACCGTCGTGCGTGCGCGCGCGGTGCACCTGGCCGATCGAGGCCGCAGCCAGCGGCTTGTCGTGAAACTCGGCGTAGAGCTCCTCGAGCGGCCGCCCGAGTTTCGTCTCGATCTGTTCCCGGATTTCTTCCAGCGGCATCGCCGGCACGCGGTCCTGGAGGCTCTTCAGCTCGTCCATGAACTCCGGCGGCATGATATCGGGGCGCGTCGACAGAATCTGGCCGAGCTTGACGAACGTCGGTCCGAGATCCTCCAGCACATTCCGGAAACGAACCGCGGCCTCGCTGCGGTCTTCGCCGAGCAGGCTCTCCGACTCGAATTCGACGGCATCGGCGTCGGAGTCCGACGCGAAGCGGGCGAGCCCGGTCCCGGCCACAACCGCGCTGAAGCCGTGCTTGGTGAGCACGGTCGCGATCTGGCGCAGACGCTTGATGTCCTGAACGGCGGTCTTGACGGGCGCGAGCATCCTTTACCTCCGGACGCAGTCCCAACCAACCTGCCTCATCGGCGGGCGAACGCAAGAATTCGCCCCGGGGGACCTCAGGCGAACAACCCCGGCAGCACGTCTTCCGCGCGCCCGAGGACTTCGGCGTCGAAGTACGGGTTTCGCGGGTCCATCGGCTCGAGGTTGACGAGCACCGTGCGCGCCCCCTCGTAGTTGGCGCTGCGTACGAAGTTGGCCGCCGGCGTGACGGTGCCCGACGTCCCGATCGCCAAGAACAGATCGCACCCGCGGAGCGCGTGCGTCGCGTCGCGTTCGACGTGCCAGCTCAGCGGCTCGCCGAACAGCACGATGTCGGGACGAAGAATCCCGCCGCACTGCTCACAGATCGGCAGCACAGTGAACTCCACCGTCAGATCCGAGAACGCTTCGCTCTCACAGTTCGACTCGCTGCATCGCGTGCGACGCAGGTTGCCGTGGAGCTCGATCACCGGCTCGCTGCCCGCGGCCTGGTGCAGTCCATCGACGTTCTGCGTGATGAGGTGGAGTTCTTGGGACGGCGAGAGCCGCTGCTGCAGATCGACCAACGCGTGATGTGCCGCGTTGGGCACCGCATCGAGCAACCCCGACCTCAACCGGGCGAATTGCTGCCAGACACCCAGCGGATCTTCGTTCCACGTCTCGGCCATCGCGTACTTCACGACGTCGTCGTCCCAGATCCCGTCCGGACCGCGGTAGGTGGGAAGCCCCGAGGCGACCGATACTCCGGCACCGGTCAGGGCGACGATCTTTCGATACTCGCTGAGGTGGATAGTGTCCATATCACACACTCTACCAGTCGCGGGCCGCCGAGTCGCGCAAAAGCTTCACCGCGCCTTCGATTTCGGCCGGGGCCCGTCCCGCAAAGTAGGGGTTGTCCGCGGCTCGCCCCAACACCCACAGCGCGATCGCGATCCTGCGCATCGCGAAGAAAGCATCCAGACAGCCGAGCTGCTCATCGCTGAGAGGCCGCAGCTGCCGGTACCCGGCGACGAACGCCTCGAACAGCGCCGGATACTCCGCGGGGCTCCGGTTCCGCGGAAACCCGAGCATCACCGCGATATCGTAAAGGTAGTGCCCGAAACTGCAGTCGTCGAAGTCGATCACGGCGAGCTCGCCGCCGGCGCACACCAGTCGATTGCCGTGATGGAGGTCAGCGTGAATGACGCCCCAGACGTCTCGTTCGCGTCCCAGGCGATCGAAGACGTCGGCGGCGCGCTCGATCACCTCGTCGGCGAGGTCCCGGCTGTCATCGGGCCACAGCTCGATCGACCCGCCCATGTTCTCGCCGGACAGGCCTTCGATCGTCGCAAACTGCCGCTCGAAGCGGTCCGAGGGCCGAAAGTCTTCGGCCAACAGATGCAATCTCGCCGCGACCCGCCCAAGGCGCCGCATGGAGTGAGGCGTGAAGCGACCGCTGAAGCGCCCCGGAATCCAACGAAAGATGACGACGTTGCGGGGGTCGACGCCGGGAACGCCGATCGTTTGAAGACCGCCGACCGCCACGGGGACGATGATGTCCGTCGACTCACCGACCGCGGTCAGCAACTCGAGTTCCGAGGCGATCGTGCGGCGATTCTGGTAGCCGGGGCGGTGCACGCGGACGAGATGATCGCCGGTCCGATGGCGGGCCCGAAACGTCGTGTTCTCGCCGTGAAAGATGAGGCTCAGCGAATCGGCGGGCACCCGCGCGCGGTCGAGCGCGGCCGCGGCAATGCCCCGGATCCGCGCGGCTTGCCCGCGATACGTGAGCTCTTCGAGAGGCTTCATCGGCGCGTTCGGTGTGCACGCCGAACGGCGAACGCCAGCACCACGAACAACGCGAACGTCGCCGCCGGCAGCGGGTCCGACGTCTCGCAACCGCACCCGTCGGCGCCGTTGAGGGGTTCGTCGGCGGGGGTGTCGGGTTCGGGGACGCAGGACCCCGTGTCACACTGCTGGCCGGCCGGGCAGATCACGTCCTGGCACGCGTCGAGCGCGCAACCGCCGTCGAAGCACAAGCCGTCGGAACACTCCGCGTCGTCCTCGCAGGCCGCGCGACAGGCTCCACCGACGCATGTCGCGCCGACGGGACACACGATGTCCTGACAGGACGTCTCCGCGCACCGTGTGCCAAAGCAGCGTTGCCCGGGACGGCACTCGCCGTCGAACGTGCACTCGCGAAAGCAGCCGCCCAGCGCGCAGCTCTGCGGCGCGTCACAGTCGCGGTACTCGCACGCATCCGTGGCGCAGTGCCCGTCGAAGCACAGCACGCCGGACGCGCAGTCTGCCGAAGCGATGCACGGGTCGAGGCAGGTCCCGTCAAAGCAGACCTTGCCGCCGACGCACACCGTCTGCCCACATGGCGTATCTGCGCCAGGGCTGACCGAGACCGAGAACTGACGCGAATCCTCAGCCGCGCCGTCGCTCGCCGTCACG
Organism: Bradymonadaceae bacterium; assembly: GCA_041601915.1. Lineage (GTDB taxonomy): Bacteria > Myxococcota_A > Bradymonadia > Bradymonadales > Bradymonadaceae > JBFIHF01. Next base: position 6,452 of record JBFIHF010000208.1, on the reverse strand, counting down.
GTGACACTGTGGTTTCCGGCATCGGCGGCGACGGGGAGCCAACGCAGGGAGGATCCCTCGATCGTCGGCATGGTGCTCGCCCCGATCGGGTCGAGGCGCAACGTGACCACGTCACCGTCGATGTCACTCGCCAAGAGCGTGACCTGCAGGGGCCGGCCGACGACGGCGTCGATCAGCGCGCCGGCGGGCGGGGTCGGCGAGACGAACCTCGGCGGATCGTTGACCCCGACCACGACCAGCGTCACGACGGCTTCGGCGCTGCCGCCGTTGCCGTCCAGCACCCCATAGGTGAACGAGTCCGACCCGTAGAAGTTCGAGCGCGGTGTGTAGCGAAACTGTCCCAGTCCGAGGTCCTCGAGCACCCCCTCGTCGGTGCTGTTGCTCACGTAGACGGTGAGCGTGTCGGCATCGTCGTCGATGTCGTTCGCGAGCACGTCGAACGTCGTCGTCTCATCCTCGTCGACCTCGAACGTGTCGTCGGCGGCGACGGGCGGCGTGTTCGGAGGGACGTCGTCTCCGGCATCGAGCGCGAAGTGTTGCTGCCGTAGCGGCTGCTGCTGTCGTGACGTGGGCTCGCAGCCGATAGCTCCGACAGCCACGAGCAGAGCGGCGATGACGAGATGATGGTGCACGGGGACCACGACGGCAGAGGGAGTCTAAGCGGGCACGTCCAGCACGCGGTCTCCCAACCGTCCGCGCGGTAGGAGCTGCACGAACGCCACGCCCAACAGGGCAAGGCCGTTCAGCATCAGGATACCATTCGAGTACCGTGCGCCAAGTCCAAGGTCCAGACCGAGCCACGAAGCGGCGTCGACCGCTTGGAGTTCCACGGTCGTCACCGACAATGCCGTGCCAAAAGCGCCGCCCACGAAGAACACCATCATGAAGATCCCCATCCCGACGCCGGTCATCGACTTCGGCACGAGCTGCGAAACCGCGGAGACCGTCGGACTCTGGATCATCGCAAACCCGACGCCATACAGCAGCATCCCCGCCGAGATCCCGACCGCACTGCTCCCCACGAACGCGGCCGCGACGAGGTTGCCGCCGACGATGAACAACGTGCCGATGGCCACCGGGCGGCGGGGGCCGACGCGGTCGGCGAGCTTGCCTGCCACGCGCGACAAGACCGCAATCGCGACCGCGCCAGGGAACAACACCACGCCGATCCAGACGGGCTCGAGGTGGTGCACCTCGGTCAGCACGATCGGCACGATCACGACCGTGCCGAAACGGGTGCCGTTGGTCAGAAAGCCGATCGACGCCGCGGCCAGGTAGCGGACATTCCTGAACAACGCGGGCGCCGTGAACGGCTCCGTGGCGTGATGAATCCAAGCGACGAACGCACCGATGATCGCGGCGGAACCCGCCATGCAGTACGCGAGGTCTGCGCCAAACCCGGAGTGCTCGACGATCTCGAACCCGTACATCCCGAGCGCCACGCCGCCGCCGAGCAGCACGGCCCCGACGATATCGAAGCTCTTCGAGTCGGTCTCATCGAGCTGCGCGGGGAGCAGTCGCCACGCAAACGGGATTGCGAGCAGCGCGAGCGACGAAAACGCAAAGCAGAACCTCCACCCCGCAAACTGAACGAGCACCCCGCCCAGGAACGGGCCGATACTCGCCGCGACCCCGACCGTGGACAGGATCACACCCATCGCCGCTCCCCGCTCCTGCGCGGGGACGAGTTTGGCGATGATCGATGAACCCAGCACGGGCAGCGCGGCAGCGCCCGCTCCCTGGATGACGCGCAACGCGATCGCGATCTCGACGCTGGGCGACATCGCCACCGCTGCGGCGCCGGCCCCGAAGATCAAGATCCCGAACATGTAGAGGCGCTTCATCCCCACGACGTCCGCGAGCCGGCCGTCGATGGCGTTGAAGATGCCGAACGCCAGCGCATAGCCGGTCACGATCCAGGCGTAGGTCCCTTCGCTCACCGCGAAGTCACGCCCGATGTACGGCAGCGCGATGTTGACCATCGTGCCGTTCACGACCGCCAAGAACACCACGGTCGCGAGCAACGCGAGGACTGCATTCTGGCTATACGCGCGGGACACTGACACCTGCGAAATGGGCAGCACGGGCCTGAGATGGTATCCGTCGCGTTTGGATTCGACGCTGTTAAACTACTGCGGCGCGGGCGCGACCCCAAAAATGCTTCAGTTTGTGCGGACATGCCCCACGGCGGTAGAGTCCGCCGACTCCACGGAGGTCCAGTGAAAGCAATTCTTTGTGTGAAGCACGGCCCGCCCGAAGATCTGGAACTGCGCGAGATCCCTTCGCCGCAGCCCGGTGCCAAGGAAGTGTTGATCGACGTCCGGGCGTGCGGCGTCAATTTCCCCGACACCTTGATCATTCGTGATCTCTACCAGTTCAAACCCCCGCTGCCGTTCTCGCCGGGCAGCGATATCGCAGGCGTCGTGAAGGCGGTCGGAGCCTCGGTCACGCACGTCTCCGTCGGCGACGAAGTGATCGCGTTGGCCAACTGGGGTGGCTACGCCCAAGAAGCGGTCGCCCCTGCGAGTCAGGTGTTTCCGAAGCCCGCCAGCATGGACTTCGAGACCGCCGCCGCGTTCCTGATGGCCTACAGCACGAGCTATCACGCCCTGAAGGACCGCGCGCGCATCGAGCCAGGCGAGACGCTTCTGGTCCTCGGCGCGGCGGGCGGTGTCGGCCTGAGCGCCGTCGAGCTCGGCAAGCTGATGGGCGCCCGCGTGATCGCGGCCGCGTCCACAGCGGAGAAGCTCGCGCTGTGCCGGCAATACGGCGCGGACGAGGTCATCAACTACGTCGACGAGGACCTCAAAGAGCGCGTCAAAGAGTTGACCGACGGTGCCGGCGCAGACGTCGTCTACGACCCCGTCGGTGGTGAGTTCTCCGAGGCCGCTCTGCGTGCGACGGCGTGGAACGGACGTTTCCTCGTCGTCGGATTCGCGGCCGGCGAAATCCCGAAGATTCCGCTGAACCTCGCACTGCTCAAGGGGTGCTCGATCGTGGGCGTGTTCTGGGGCCGCTTCGCGGCCGTCGAAGCGAGCAAGAACGTCGCGAACACGATGCAGCTCGTGCAGTGGCACGCCGAGGGCAAACTCGCTCCTCACATCGATCGTGTCTACGCGCTCGACGAGGCGCCCCAAGCGTTGCGCGATGTCATGGAGCGACGCGTCAAAGGGAAGGTCGTCATTCGGCCCTGACGCGCGTCGTTCCCGAGTTCGAACTCACCGAGCATTCCACTCAGATTCACCGGGAGTTCACACCGATGCTCCAGGCTGGCGGCCTGTCACGACGGAGGGTCGATGTCCCAGCGAACGAAGCTTCAGCGCCTCGCCGATGAGTCGCACAACATCCTGCAGGCGGGCGTCGTTCTCCTCGCCGTGGGCACCGTCCTCGGGCTCCTTGCGGGGCTGAGCCTGCACCTGACGTGGTTCGCGGACTTTCGTCAGATCTACCTGATCGGCGCACTGCTGCCTCTGGTCGTCTTCGCGCGCCGTAGCACGCCGACGGCGCTGACGGCGGCCGCGATCATCGTCGTGAACGCCGGGTCGCTACTGCCCTATGCGCCCACGGCGATGCACGATTGCGCCCCCGAGCTCACGGCGCTGTCGATCAACGCGTTCGCCGACTTCAGCGACCACGACAAGCTCCTGGAACAGCTGCGCGCCGAAGACGCCGACGTCATCGCGATCTGCGAACTGACCCCCCAGCTCAAGGCACGGGTCACTCGCCTGTACCCTCATGTCGTCGATGCAGGCTCCGTGGCGATCTTCAGCCAGTTCCCGATCCAGCGCTACAAAGTGCGCCATACCGTTTCGGGACGCCCCTACATCAACGCGGTGCTGTCGACCCCCCGCGGCGACCTCCGTGTGCTTGCCGCCCACGCGAGGGTCCCGCTGAGCCACGACGGAGCGCTGGAGCGCGCCGACCATCTCGAGACGCTCGGCAGCATCGCGGCGTCCTCCAGCGAGCCGGTGCTGCTGCTGGGGGACCTCAACGCGACGATGTTCTCCCCGGACTTCGAGCCCCTGCACGCCGGCGGGTTGCACAGCGTACGCGAGGGGCGTGGAGTCCTTGCGACGTGGCCCGCAATCTCACCGCTTCGCATCGCGATTGACCACGTCATGCATAGCGACGAACTCGAAGTCTGTGACGTCGAGGTCGGCGAGAGCTTCGGCTCCGACCACCTGCCCCTCAAGGCGTCGCTCGCGTGGCGGCCGAGCCCTCAGTCACTCGTCCTGTAGGACTCGACGTGTGAGCGGCGAGAGCGCGCGTCGGTTGGTTGTTTGCGGGCCCATCGACGACGTGTATCTTGTTGGAACTATGGAGACTCCATGAAAGCTGTGATTGTGCTCGTGATCTTCACGCAGGCCTGCATCTTCGGCAGCCGTTCGCGGAACGACGGGCCCGATTCCGCCACGTCACCGAGCGATATGGAGGATGTCCGGTCCGGCGACGGGGACATGGGGTCGAACGCCGTGACCACCGATACCGCGCCGGACGCGCGATTGCCGCCCGACATGCGTCCACCGCTGCCGGACATGCGCTCCGACATCGACATGCCCATGCCCGCGGACCCATTGGGCGACGGCATCGATCAGAACAACGATGGTGTCGACGGTGTGCTCGACCAGAACGTGTACGTGATGGAGGGCGCTCCGGGGCCAGCGATCGCGTCGGGGTTGCTGCCGAACGACCCGGTCGGCGAGATTGCCGCGGGTGTTGCGATCGCCGACGCCACCGGGCGTCCGAATATCGTCGTTGGCAGCGGGATCTACGGTGGTGGGTTCACGCTGACCATCCGTGCCTACACCATCGTTGGAGGGTACGCCGCCGGCTACGTGGCGGTCACGGGTACCAGCATCATCGACCGCGCCCAGAGCGCCGGTTCGGCCGCCTGGGCGCTGGGCGTCGATTCGACGCCCGATACGGTGCACCTGCAGAACATCGAGCTACGAACCACGGACGGCACCAACGCCGAGCCGGTGCCGATTACGATGTTCGTTCGAAACGCCAACCGCGTGGTGCTCCAGAATTCCAACGTCGTCGGTGCGGTCGGCCGCAGTGGCGGCATCGGGCGGCCGGGCAGCGAAGGCGCGACCGGTGGTATGGGGGCTCGCGGCGACGGCGTCGACACGTCGAACAATCTGCATCCCGGCGGCTCGGGCGGGGGATCCGCCTGCAACGCTGGGGGCGGCCGCGGCGGAAACGGCGGGGTCTGCAACAACGGAGCCCCACAGCCGGGCTCTCCCGGTTCGCCGGTGGCACTCGGGGGGCTGGGCGGGACGCCGGGCTCGAACACCTGCGCAGCCGGCAGTAGTGGCACGAACGGACAAGTGGGAGTTCCGGGCCAAAACGGGGCGGGGGCGATGTCTGTGGTCGTGGCGATTCCCGGTGAAGGCAGCTTTGCCAACGGCACCTGGTCGCCCGAATCGGCGGCCGCGGGTGCCTCGGGCGAAAGCGGCGGCGGCGGCGGCGGCGGAGGCGGAGGCGGCGCCGGACGCACTTCGCCGCTGAATGACCCTCGCTCGGGCGCGAGTGGGGGCGGAGGCGGTGCCGGCGGCTGCGGCGGCGGCGGCGGCGGCCCCGGTGAGCCTGGGGCGGCCTCGTTCGCGGTGATGCTCGTCAACTCGCGACTGGAGTTCGTCACCACGACGGTGCGCGTCGGGACCGGCGGCGACGGCGGCATGGGGGGGCGCGGCGCCTGCGGCGGCGGCGGTGTTAGTGGCGGCGTTGGTGGCGCCGGATCGCTGATCCCGGCCGGCGGAGGCTCTGGAGGCGCCGGGGGCGCGGGCGGCAACGGCGGGGGCGGTCAGGGCGGCCACGGCGGCCACGCGTTCGGCATCGCCGGCGTTGGGCTCGACATCGTCGCTCCCGACGGTACGTTCGTGGACGGACGGCCCGGTGCGGGTGGCGAGGGCGGCATCGCAAACGTCGGCTGCGGCGGTGCGGCCGGTACCAATGGCGAGGTCGGGCCGGCGGGGGCGCCCGGCTCGGCCTTCGACGCCTACGCGTTCCCGTAGGCCTCAGATCTCGATCCCGCGCTTCTCCTTCTCTTTTCCGGCCTTCTTCGGCTTGTTCGAGACCTTCACGATCGTGCGATCATCGAGGCGCACGGCGGCGAGCTTCTTCCCCCAGCGCACCCCGCCATCGAGGCTGATGACGTTAGCGTCCCAGCTGCGGGCGCCGAGCGCCGACCAGTGGCCGAAGACGATCGTCGTGGATGCGCTCTGGCGGTCCGGGGCGTCGAACCACGCATAGTAGTCGGCGGGTATGCGGGCGTACCCGCCACTGTAGACGAAGTCGAGACGGCGCTCGGCGTCGACGATGCGCATCCGTGTGAGGGCGTTGATGGCGTAGCGAATCCGCTTCTCGCCGGACAGCTCCTCCTTCCAGATGCGCGGCTTGTTGCCGTACATCTGGGTGAAGAAACGCACGGGATCCGTGGTGTCCTGCAT
>JBFIHF010000207.1:0-11419 GCA_041601915.1 Bradymonadaceae bacterium | reverse complement strand
TCGCGCAGGGAAGGCGGGGCGCTTCGCGCCGGGGTGGGGCGCTTCGCGCCGGGTTGGGGGGCCGCTTCGCGGCTATTGGGGGCTGCAGTGCATGCGGTTGGAGAAGCTGGCGAGGATGCAGATGTAGCCGGTGCGGCAGTTGAGGCTGGTGGCGCATTCGGGCATGCAGTTCGAGCTGTCGGTGCACACATCGTCGGTGGCGGCACAGCCGCCGATGATCGGGAAGCAGGAGCTGGTGCATGAGCCGCCGGGGTAGGTGTCCTCGCAGTAGCCGCCATCGCAGTCGGCGATGCCGGTGCAGGGGTCGCCGGTTTGGCCAGTGCCGGTGGCGGCGGGGGAGCATTCGTCGGAGACTTGCGCGTTCTGATCGTAGTCGTCCCAGTTCTGGCAGGCGTAGCCGCTGGGGCGGCATTGGGCGTTGGAGGTGCAGTTTTTCATGCAGATCTTGGCCTTGGCGGGGTCGCCGGAGTAGAGGCGCGCACAGTGGCTGCCGGTCGGACAGTCGTTGTCGAACTGGCACGCGGCCGTGCAGTAGCCGCCCGAGTAGTCGGGATGTATCTCGCAGTAGGCGTTCGTGAATCCGGCGCATTGGCCATTGGCGGCACAGGGGCTGCCGACGGTGCCGTTGCCGGTGGCGGGGACGCACTGATTGTTGGCGCAGGATTCGTTGGCGCCGCAGGTGCTGGGGCAGGCCAGCATGCTTCCGCAGCCGTCGGGGATCATGCCGCAGCGTGCGCCGGCGGCGGCACACGTGGTGGGGACGCAGGCGCAGTCGTTGTCATTGGCGGCGCTGCAACCCGACGGACAGCACGAGTCGCCGGCCTGGCACACGTTGATCGGTTCGGTGGCGCACATTGCGGTGCAGGTGGTGGCGCTGCCGCTCAAGACATCGCGGGTACAGGCGATCCCGTCGTCGCAGGTGGTGGGACAGTTGCCGTCGCACAATTCGCCGGCCTCGAGGATCCCGTTGCCGCAGCCGGCGACGCAGTCGCCGTCGGTCTCTTCGGTGCAGTTTGACGGGCAGCAGCCGTCGCCGGCGGCGCACACGTCGATCTCGACCTGGTCGCAGACGACGTTGCAGTTGTCCGGGGACCCGCTCAGCACCACCCCGAAACAGGCGTCCGTCGAGGTGCAGCTCGTCGGGCAGTCGCCGTCGCAGGTCTCGCCGGGCTCCAGCACGCCGTTCCCGCATTCGGCGGTGCCGTCGTTCGTCGCGATGTTTTGCTCACAATCATCGTCGTTGTCAGCGGTGCACCCGGCGGGACAACAGACGTCGTCGTCGGTGCACTCCGTGACCCCGACGCAGACGTCGGGGCGCTGTTGCTTGTCGATCGGGCTGCCGCAGCTCAAGGCGAACAACAGAACGAGGATCAATGGGGTAATTCGCATGTTGACTCCGTAGCCATGGCTATAGCGAGTTTCTCGGCTCGGATCGATCGTCTTGTGTGGGAACGTCGGGCGCGGGGGGTGGAAGAAGGGATACCGCGGTGGGGTGCGGCGAGTTATGATCGGGCGATGAACCTTGCCACGTTCAGAAATTTTGCCGCGATGAGCGGCGCGGACGGCCCGCGGCCCGTCGCGGTGCTGCCGCCGGAGCTCGCGAATCAGATCGCGGCCGGCGAGGTGGTGGAGCGGCCGAGCAGTGTGGTGAAGGAGCTCGTCGAGAACAGCCTCGACGCGGGGGCGAAGCGGATCGAAGTCACGATCGAGGATGGGGGTCGCCGCCTGATTCGCGTGGAGGACGATGGGCACGGGATGCGGCGCGAGGACGCGCTGCGCGCGCTCGAACGACACGCGACGAGTAAGATCGGCGAGGTCGACGACCTGTTCCGTATCGCGACGCTCGGCTTTCGTGGCGAAGCGGTGCCGTCGATCGGTTCGGTGTCGCGGATGGAGATTCGCACCAAACCGCGCGGAGATCTCGAGGGTACGCACATCACCGTCGAGGGCGGCATCGTGCGCCAGATCGCCGACGTGGGGATGGCGGCCGGGACGTCCGTCACGGTGAGCGAGCTGTTCTACAACACGCCGGCACGGCTGAAGTTTCTGAAGACGCCGGGTACGGAGAGCCGCCACATCACCGAGGCGCTCGTCCGGCTGGGGCTCAGTCGGCCCGATGTGCGGATCCTGCTGCGCAAGGACGGTCAGGTTCGGCTGGATCTGGCGCCGGTGACGGACCTCAAGGATCGGGTGCTGGAGGTCCTGGGGCGCGATGTCTACGACGACCTGTGCGAGACGTATCCGTACCCGGCGATCAATGGGATCGTGTGCCGCGGCTATTTCTCGAAGCCGGGGCATGCGCAGCGCTCTGCGGCGAACGTCTACACGTTCGTCAATGGCCGGTACGTCGTGGATCGCACGATTCGCGCGGCGGTGAAGGGGGCGTACGGGACGATGCTCGAGAAGGGTCGCCATCCCTCGGTGATCCTTTTCATCGAGGTGCCGTTTGCGTTGCTCGACATCAACGTGCATCCGGCGAAAACGGAGGTGCGTTTCAACGACACGAATTCGTTGTATCGCGCCGTGTTTCACGCCGTGGCCGATCAGCTGGCCGAGGCGCCGTGGCTCGACGAGACCGGTCGACGCTACGCGCTCAAGAAGCGCGAGCACCCCGCGGGGCGGGACTTTCTGGGGCCCGCTGACACGACGTTCGAGCCGTTGAACGCGCGGCACGATCGACTGTCCCAGATGGAGGGCGCTCCGCGCCGGAGTCCGGGGGACGCGCTGTCCCCGTTCTATCGTCCGCCGGACTGGGACGACTTGCAGCGCGGATTTGCGGCACCCGGCGCTTCGCCGCTGCGTGAGCCGCCGCGGATGCCGTTCGGCGAAGTCGGCGATGAACCCCCCGTCGACCCGGGGAGCTACTTCAGCTCGTTGCGGGTCATCGGTCAGTTCCGGCGCATGTACATCCTGTGCGAGGATCGCAGCGGCCTCGTGATCATCGACCAACATGCTGCGCATGAACGCGTGACGTTCGAGCGGCTGAAGAAGCTGTTCGCGACCGAGCACAAACAGACGCAGCCGTTGCTGTTTCCGCAGCGGCTGGAGCTCGACGCGCTGCGTGCGGAGACGCTGGGCGACAGCCTCGATTTCTTCGAGCAAGCCGGTTTCGAGGTCGAGCCGTTCGGGGGCACGACGTTCGCCCTGAAGGCGGTGCCCGCGGTGCTTCAAAAGGCGAACGCCGAGTCGCTGATCCGAGATGCGATCGACGACCTCGCCGGCTTTGGTCGCACGGACCGCGTCGACGAGGCGATGGAGTCGGTGCTCAGTCGCATGGCGTGCCACGGCAGCGTGCGCGGTCCCACGGCCCTGACCCACGAGGCGTGCATCGCGTTGCTGCATCAGATGGACGAGATCGACTTCAAGGCGAACTGCCCGCACGGCCGCCCCGTGTACTACCGGCTGCCGCTGCTGGAGCTCGAAGAGTCGTTCGGGCGGCGCTAGCAGGCGGCGCTAGAGCTTGCCTTGAATGAGCAGGCTGAGGACGTCCATCGACAGTGCGATGGAGACGTGGATCGCGACCCCGAGCCAGATGCTGCGCGTGAACATCGAGATCGTGCCGAGCGCGAGCCCGGCGATGATCGCTCCGATGGTCTCCGGTAGCGGCTTGCCGAAGTGGATCATGCAGTAGGGCACCACGGACAAGAGGATCGCGTAGTATCCGAAGCGGGCACGGGTTCCGTGGATGAGGAAGCCGCGGAAGAAGAACTCGAGGCTGAAAAACTGCAGCGTGTAGAGCGCCTCCCAGACGAAGAAGTCGGTGAGGCTCAGGTGCGCGTTGTCGTAGAACGGGTACGTGCGCTGGAACGGCTCGGTGAAGGCGACCGCGACGACGAACGGGATGACGAGCAGGTAGAGCGCGACGTAGATCCACGCGTGGCTCATGATCCCTTTGACGCGCAGGCCGTAGTCGCTGAGCTTCTCGCGCAGGAAGACCTTCACGAAGATCGCGGGAACCAGAAAATAGAAGCAGAACGTCGACAGTGACCAGTAGGTGAGTCGGTACAGCTCCTGACGGTCTCCGGTGCGGAACGTCGCGCGCATGAAGTCTTTGGCGTCGTCGGTGAACAGCCGGACCACCGGTTCGAGGAGCTTGTAGTCGCTGGACGAGCCGTAGTACTCGAGGATCGACAGACTGATGCAGCCGAGCGAGACGACGCCGAGGGTCGCCCAATCCAGCTTGCGCGGGTCGCGCGCTGCCTGAGCGTCGCGACTCTCGTCTTCGACCACGCCGACGGCGTCCCAGAACTCGGTCCACCAACGCTTCAATATCGCTAAAACGATCAACTGCCACCTCGACTCGCGCGCGCAGTGTGCCGCAAGCCTCTGGTGCCGTAAACAGCGGCGAGTTGTCGTGTCCGCTCAAATGAGCGATGACATCGCCTGACACTCATCCGGAACCTGGGAGTCCGACATGTCGAAGTCCATTTTCATCATCCTCGTGTTGCTGCTCAGCGGCTGCGCGAAGGGCAACGGTCGTGGTGGTTACGAAGCGAATCTGACGGAGAAGACGGTTCAGCCGCAGACGATGATGGTCGCGACGCCGCTGCCTCAGACGCTCTACGTCGTGTTCGACCCCGCGAAAGTTGCGGACTCGTTCGAGGTCGTGAACTCCAAGAACAGCATGACGGGGTTCCGCCCGTTCTTTGGCGACGGGCTCAAGAAAGCGCTGGCTCCGTACTTTCAGGACGTGCAGATCGTGGAGCCGAGCTTCGCATTTCCGGCCGACGCCCACGCGGTGGCCGACGTGAAACTCGACCTCGTGGAAGCGCGAAATCTCGATGTCGGGGGGCTGCGCTACGTGACGCTCAACATGCAGTGGTCGTTCGCGGTCCGGCCGCACGACGCCGCGGAGTACTTGTTTTCGTTTTCTGGCGTCGGCACCAGCGACCAGACCTACGCGCGGCTCGAAGAGGGCGCGCAGCAGATGCTGAAGTCGTCGTTGGCGGGGCTGCTGAATGGTTGGACGGAGAAGGACGTGTACAAGGCGTTCAAGGCGCACGCCGCGTCATCGGCGTCGACGGGCGCACCGTCCGACGTCCAGGACCTGTAGCGCGATCGCGCTCAGAGTCGCCGGAACACGGCGATGACCTTCCCCAGCACCTGGGTGTCGCGGGCCTGGTCCGCGGTGACGAAGATCGGCTCCATTGCGTTGTTGGACGGCTGTAGCCGGATCACGCCGGTCTTCTCTCGGAAGAAGCGTTTCACGGTCGCCTCGCCGTCGACCATCACGGCGACGATCTCGTTGTTCCGGGCGTCCTGCTGCTTCTTCACGAAGATGTAGTCGCCGTCGAAGATCCCGTCTTCGATCATGGACTCGCCCTTGACGACGAGCCCGAAGACTTCGTTGGGCCGTCCGATGAGTGACTCGCCGAGCGTGACCATGTTTTCGATGTTCTCGACCGCCGTAATCGGGGCTCCCGCGGCGATGCGCCCGATGATCGGGATCTGATGCACGTCGTCGAGGACCGTGTTTTCGTCGGCGTGCGATGCCGACTCGGGCGGATTACCCTCGCGGTCGAACAGCGGCCGAATCGCGCGCGACTTCGCATCCTCGCGGGTCAGGTACCCTTTGCGCTCCAGCGCCTTGAGGTGGTCATTGACGCCATTCGTGGAGCTGATCCCGAGGTGGTCGCCGATCTCGCGAATCGTGGGTGGAAAGCCGGTGTCGGTGATGTGGCCCGAGATAAACTCGAGGACTGCGGCTTGTCGATCAGTGAGTTTCTTTTCCGGCCTTTCCATGGTCTCTCCGCGCGCTCGGTGGGGGCGTTTCGCTGGGAGTTCTCCCGCGGTGCAGTGTGAACCCGCAAGATCGGGTAACCCGTCGTGCCACCACGCTACTGAACAGATGTCATGCTGTCAATACTTTCAGTGGCTATCGGCTGGAACAACCGTGGCCATTCGCATACGATGCGTGGATGAGTATTCGTGCGATGGTTGGCCGGTTTTGGGTCTGTTTTGTGTTCGCCGGCGCATGTAATTTCGATCCGGCCGTATCTCCGCAATCTTACTGCGAAGTGGACGCCGATTGTCGCAGTGGTCGACAGTGCCGAGGCGGCACCTGCGTGGACCCGCACGCCGCCGATGTCGGCGACCTTGGCCACAGCGCGGACGGGGCCATCGATCCGGAGTGTGCCGTCGATCGAGACGGAGACGGGTTTCGCTTTGGGCCGGGTTGCCCGGCGGCGGTGCTGGACTGTGACGACAACGACGCGGCGGTGTACCCGGGCGCCGACCCGGTCTGTAACGGTCGCGACAACAACTGCGACGGCGACGTCGACGGCGATGGGTGTGTGTGCACCGATGGCCTGATGTCGGAGTGCGGTTTTTCGATCGGCGAGTGTGAGAAAGGCACGCGGGTGTGCGAGCTCGGCGCGTGGAGCGAGTGCACGGGAGGCGTGCCGGCGGCCGAAGAGCAGTGCAACGGGCTGGACGACGATTGCAATGGGACGGTCGACGAGGGCTGTCCCTGCGAACCGGGCGGTACTCAGCGCTGCGGTGTGGACGAAGGCGCGTGTACGGCGGGCACCCAACAGTGCGTGGACGGAGCGTGGTCGCTTTGCGAGGGCGCCGCGGGGCCCAGCGAGGAGCTCTGCAATGGTGTCGACGACGACTGCGACGGAATCGCGGACAATGCGCCAACGGACGTCGGCGCGCCGTGCACGTCCGGCGAGCCAGGGATTTGCGCCGGGGGCGTCGAGGCGTGTCGAGGCGGGCGCATCGTCTGCGAAGCCGGCGCGGGACGCGGCGAGTTGTGCAACGGGATCGACGACGACTGCGACGGTGCGACCGACGAGGATCTCACGCAGGGATGCGGGTCGACGTGCGGCGCGGGGATCCAGACGTGCTCCAACGGCGCCTGGGGTGTCTGTCTGCCCTCGAACCCGACCGCGGAGCTGTGCAATGGCATGGACGACGACTGCGACGGGATGATCGACGAGACCTTCCCCGAGGACGGCGCGAGTTGCATCGCGACGGGCGAAGTCGGGGTCTGCGCGGCGGGCGAGTCGCGATGCCAGGGCGGGATGGTGCGCTGCGTGTCGGTGGCGACCCCGTCGGCGGAGATCTGCGATGGGCTCGACAACGACTGTGACGGGCTCGTGGACGAGGACGCCAACGACCTCGTACTCGCAGAACACTGTGGCGGAGCGTGCCCGGCCGGTGCGGTGCGGTTGTGCCTGGGCGGCGTATGGTCGGCCTGCGACGTGCGCGACGTCGAGCTGTGCAACATGGCGGACGACAATTGCGACTCCGCGGTCGACAACCTCTCCGCGTGTTACGCAGCGTGTGAGAACGGCCAGGTCGCCGTCGGCACGCGCGACTGTCCGTCGAACAATTGCAAGCTGCCCAAGGAGATCTGCGGCGACGGCATCGACAACGACTGCGACGGCGAGATCGACCGCAATTGCGACAACTCGCTGACGGACATGGTGTACATCCCCGGTGGCACGTTCCGCATGGGATCGGCCGCGAGTGTGGGGGACGCCGCGGACGACGAAAAGCCGATTCACACCGTCGAGCTGGCGGCGTTCTACATCGACAAGTACGAAGTGCAGCGCGGCCAGTATGGCGACTGCGTGATCGCGGGGCAGTGCTCGACGCTCGCGTTTGGCTGCCCGCTGCAGCTCGCCGAACGGTCGAGCCCGGTGACGTGTGTCACCTGGGATCAGGCCCAGTCGTACTGCGGCTGGAAGGGCAAGCGCCTGCCGACGGAAGCGGAGTGGGAGAAGAGTGCGCGGGGGCCCTTCAAGCGCGAAGTGTTGTGGCCGTGGGGCAACACCGCCGACGCGTCTCGTGCGCAGATGGACTGTTCCGGCTCCCTGAACCAGTGCGTCGTCTCGGTGTCCTCGATGCCGAACGGCGCATCCTACTATGGCCTGCACCACATGGCGGGCAACGCCGCGGAGTGGGTCGCCGACTTCTACAGCGACTCGTTCTACACGTCCGCGTACACCGTCCAGCCGTACAACGGGATGAACTCGGGGAACGGGCACGTCTTGCGCGGCGGCGGATGGCGCCAGGAGTTGCAGTTCGGTCGTGTGAGCAATCGGGCGACGGCCGGCTCACTCGATGACGTTCAGCGCGGCTTCCGCTGCGCGAAGTAGGGTCATCGTCGGGCGCGCGAGCGGCGGCGCCCCCAGCCGATGAGGCAGACGCCGGCGAGCACCACCTGCCACGCGGAGTAGCTGCGGCTGTTCACCTGGGCGCAGCAGGTCGCCTCCCCGAGCACGACGTCCTCGGCGTTTTCCATGCGTGTGCCGTTGTTGGCGTTCACCGGCGAGCTCCCGGAGTCGGGCTCCGTGGGGGTCCCCATGTCGGGCTCCATCGCGGTGCCCGTGTCCGTCCCCATGTCCGGCTCCTCCACATTGGGTGCGCCAAACTGGCAGTCACCCTGGCAGACGAGGTCGCCGACCGATTGCCCCGGTTCACACGCCTCGCCGGTATCGACGACGCCATCGCCACAGGTGGCGAGCAGGCAGGTCGTGCGGCATGCGTCGATCGCGGTGTCGTTGTTGGCGCTGGCGTCGTCGCACGTTTCGTTGCTGTCGATGGCGCCGTCGCCGCATGCCGCGGCGATACAGGTCGTGCGGCACGCGTCCGGCGCGGTGTCGCTGTTGGCGAGCCCGTCGTCGCATTGTTCGCCGGCGTCGACGATGCCATCTCCGCACGTCGCGAGGGCGCAGTTGCTGCGGCAGTTCGCGCCGGGGTCGTCGCTGTTTGCGTCACCGTCGTCGCAGCTCTCCATGGCGTCGACGACGCCGTCGCCGCAGAACGCCAGCGTGCAGTCGGCCCGACAGGCGTCGGCCTGCGAGTCGCTGTTGTCGGAGCCGTCGTCGCACTCTTCGGTGCTGGCCTGGACGAAGCCATCGCCGCAGAACGCGTCGAGGCAGGCGATGCACGCATCGTCATCGTCGGCGTTGCCGTCGTCACACTCCTCGCCAGGGCCGACCATGCCGTCGCCGCAATCGGCGACGATGATGACGAACGTCGCGGCGGGACCGCAGTTTCCGGCGGCGTCGATCGCGCGGACCCAGAACGTCGTGGGGCCGTCCGGCAACATCGAGAGGCCGGCGCCCGGCATCTGCGTGTCGACCACGCAATCCGTCGGCACGGCGCGTCCGTGGGCGTAGCCGACAATCGGCGCGTTCGATGACGGCACATCCCACTGCATCCACGGGTCGCGGTCCGGCTGCGGTGTGCTGGGCAGGATCGGCAGACCGGCCTGCTGCGTAAGTGCGGTCAGGTTGAAGATTGGGTCGGGCGTCGCATCGACATAGATGGAGTAGGTGCTGGGTGGTCCACAGTTGCCGGCTGCGTCGATCGCTCGGACCCACATCGTGGTCGGGCCTTCAGGCAGCGGGCCGACGGCGACCGCGGTGGACGTCGTCTCGATGGAGCAGTCCGTGAGGGTGCCGGTGCCGGTGCTGTACCCGCTGATCGGCGAGGCGGAGTTCGGCGCATCCCAGCGGAGCGTCGGCTGGCTCTCCGACTGCCACGTCGCGGCAGGAATTGTCGCGCCGGTGGCGGTCGTTGCGCGCAGATTCGCGACGGTGTCCGCCATCGCGTCGATCTGCACGGTCGCGGACGAGACGGGGCCGCAGTTGCCCGCTGCATCGACAGCTCGCACCTGAAACTGATGGACGCCGTCGGCGAGTTGGTTCGCGGCCACGGAGAGCGTGGCGCCGGCGAGGACCTCCAGCGACCCGCAGTCGGGGGCGGTGTTCATCGCCCATGAGTAGCCCACGATCGGCGACGCGCTGCTCGCGGCGCTCCACGAGAACACGATGTTTCGGGCCGCCGTCCAGCTGCTGGCATCCAGAAGCGGAC
This sequence comes from Bradymonadaceae bacterium, assembly GCA_041601915.1. Taxonomy (GTDB): domain Bacteria; phylum Myxococcota_A; class Bradymonadia; order Bradymonadales; family Bradymonadaceae; genus JBFIHF01. The sequence continues at coordinate 1,591 of JBFIHF010000207.1, read as the reverse complement.
CGCCGGTCATCGCTTGCGCAGCGACGGGGCCGACACTGTCGGGAGTCCAGTCGATGCTGAAGCTACGGGAGTTGATCAGTGAGGTGCGCCGGGCGAGGTCGCCGTTGCGCGCGGAGACGCTGCAGGTGTTCGTGCCTTCGTTTCGGCAGTCGAGTCCCGGTCCGACGGTTACGACGCGCGAGGCGTTGCAGGCGCGCGCGGCCCAGTCCCGCGTCGTCGTGATGCCGTTGCGGACCCGCCACTCACACGCGGCGTTATCGACCCCGGTGCCGTCATCGTCGTCCTGAAAGTCCGTCGAGAAGTCGCCATTGTGCCAACCGCCGGCGGCCGGCGTGCTCACTTGTGATGTGGGGCTGATGAGGTCGACGTCGATCGTGGCGCTCCAGGCCGACCACAGCGACGATGGGTTCGTGATCGCGGGGTAGCGACCGTTCGTCGCGCGGACGCGCAGCCGGTATCGGTGACCGTGCAGGGGCGTGAATGCGCGATCGCAACCGCTGGCACAGAACGAGATTGCGCCGTCGGACGGGGCGACCTGCGTGTCGAACACCGTCGTGGCGGTCGTCGCGTCGTAGAGCGAGAAGTGCGTGGCGTCGATCCCGGTGTCGGCGTCGGTCGGAAGCAACCACTGCCAGTCGAGTCTCGCGTCGTTGTCGGCGACATCGTACAGCCCATCGTCGACGCTGGTCGGCACGGACAGCGACAGAGCGGGGCCGGTCGTGTCCGTGAACCACGTCGAGTACGTGACGTTGTAGTTGTTCGCGGACCCCGCGCCTTCGACGTCCCGGCCGCCGCAGGTCGTCGAGATCGGTGTGTCGGCATCATACGGCGAGCTGTTGTTGTTGGAGTCGGTGCGGCTGGTGCGCGCGGTGCTGGCGAAGAACCAGTGGTTGCCCAGCGAGTCGTCGGCGTCGCTATCGGCGTCCCACAGGCCGAAGTAGAAGTAGACGCCGCCGCCGCCGGGCACGACTTTGCTCACCGTCTGGTTCGTGAAGTTCCACGCGCCGCAGCCCGTGCTCTGAGTGCAGTAGTCGAACGATCGCACGTCCTCGGTCGCCGCGTTGCCGTCGTCGGTGCAGCCGCTCGCGCAGGTCTGATTGAGCGCATACTTGTCGAAGATCGCCATGCGGAAGTAGCGGTCTGGATCCCCGGCGCCCGCCGGCTCGGAGTCACCGTTGACGCAGCCCCCATCGATCGATTCGGCCCGGAAGTGCGCCGTCAGCTCGGCGGTTGCGGGCGTGGCGGCGAGCCAACATCCGGCGAGTACGGCGGTCGTCAAGATTCGTTTCATCAGCGCGCTCCAGAGCTGTCGCATTCGTCCACGTGCATCAGTACGCGGCGCTGGCCAGCGTCTCACTCAAAACGGGTTCAAACGGGTTGAAGTTGGGCTTTGAACGGGCAGCACCGGCGGTGCGCCGAGGAATCGGATTGACACCGGATCGCGCTGTCACCCATCGTGCGGACATGGGCACACAAGATTTCTATCGCGATCTCGCGCCGTTGACGTCGTTTCGCGAAGTCGCGAACCCCGCAGCGTACGCGCCCGTGCCGAGGGACTGGTACATCGTCATCACCGACGTTCGCGGGTCGA
>JBFIHF010000206.1:0-11492 GCA_041601915.1 Bradymonadaceae bacterium | reverse complement strand
GATGTCGAACTGCATCCCCTCGACTTCGCTGAATCGAACGTACTCGGGCAGTCCACCCTGACTCACGCTGATCGTCCCGCGCGCCGCGCCGCACGGTCCGATCACGCCGGCGAAGCAATCGGACTCCACGTGGTTCCAGCGGCCCGTGCCGTCGGTCGTCGAGAGCACGTGCAGATCGAGGTTCGTGGAGTGTCCGAAGCCGAGGTCCTGGGGAATCCCGTCGTTTTCGGACACCCAGGCGAGCTCGACGTGCAGTCCGTTTGCCGGCGCCACATCGAACGCGACCTCCGCGGATTGGCAACCCGGCATTCCCGTCGCGAGATCGTAGCCGCGGATGCGAGCGGAGTACCGCCCCACGACCCGCGGTCGGGTCGTCCAGCCATCGGTCACGCGTTCGACTCTCTCGAAGCTGCCAAACGGCTGGGAGAGCGGTTCGAGCCAGTGAAACGTGCCGATGTCCGCCGCCGGAAAGCGAACGCGAACCAGCGAGCCCGGCGATGGCGCACGCACTTGGTTGTTGGCGAGGATCTGCGGGTCGGCGAGCTCGAGCGGCAGGCAGTCGGCCAGCACGGCGATGCCGCGCAGCCTTGTGGTCGGCTCCAACAGCGGGTCCGACAGCGCGATCTTCACGCTGGCGTCCAGGAACGTCGGGGAGACCGGCAACGCGGTGACCGAGAACCCGAGCTCGGCCCCCGGCCGCAGTTCGTGAGGCAGCTCCGCGAACGTCACGTCGAGGTTCGTCGGGCCTTCCCAGCCGCGCACCGTCACCGGTTCGGTGCCGCAGTTCTGGACGCGGCCATTTCCGACGACACGGTCGCCGACCTGCCGCATCCCCGCGTCGATGAACGGCGTCGAGGTCACGCAGAGCGCCTTGCTGCGCAGCCCGACCTCGACGTTCGTCAGTTCGTCGAGCACGAGGCTGAGCTCCAGTCGACCCGTGACATGCGCGAGCCCCGTGGTGGGCCGGTACGCGATCTTGATGTCGAGCACTTCGCCGGCCGGAATACTGGCCTGCGTGACGGCGGCGACGAGTTCGAACACCGGCGTTCCGTCGGGCCGTCCGGGACCGCGCACGACCGCATCGCGAAGGATGATCGGGCCGGCGCTGCAGTTGCGCAGTCGGACCTGTTTGGTCTGCGACTTCAGGTCGGTCGAGACGTCGAACGCGATGTCGGTGGCGCTCAGCGCAAACGGCTGGTCGGACTCGCAGGTGTCCGCGATCGGCGCACACGATGCCACGGTACAGGTGTTCCCGAGCCCACACGCCTCGACGCGAAAGTCGGTGCCGTCCGCCGAGCAGACCCGCACGGAGTTTCCGATGCACTTCCGGGCGCCGGGGCTGCACACGATCAGCCCGGCCGGCCCGTCCGGCGGGTCCCCGGCATCGGTCACGTCCACCGTGCCAAACGTAGGCAGCGGCGGCAGGTCGCAGCCCGCAACCAGGGCGGCAAACAACAGGATGAGTGTACACAAGACCATACGCGCGCAGCATATCACGAGTTCAGGTCGAGATCCGCGCCGCTACTCCGAGAGCCGCGCGATATGCACGACCGCGTCGCCCTGGTGGATCAGCGGGTTCGTGGCGTGGGAGATGATAATGCCGTCGCACGGCGCGATCACGCGCACCGACGAGTCGCCCACCGCGTCGCCGATCGTGCCGATCTTCTGCCGTTGTCGCAGCGTTTCGCCGGTCATCCGGTCCAGTCGCAGCAGTCCGCCGCGCTTCGCGCGGACCCATTTCGTACCTGTGGCCTCCAAAGACTCGCCGGCCTTGGGCGCGCTGCGGATCATGCCGAGTTCTTTCATCACCCGCTGGATACCGGCGACGCCGATCCCGATCGGCTCGGGCTCGAAGCGGCCCGCTTCGCCTGCTTCGTACAGGATGATCGGCTTGCCGATCTTGTTCGCCGCCTTCCGGACCGTGCCGTCCTGCCCCTTGGAGTGATAGTAGACCGGTGCGCCGAACGCCTGCGCCACGCGATGGATCACAGGGTCCGAAAAGTCGCCCCGCACGTGCGGGAGGTTGAATCGGCCCTGCGCAGCGGTGTGCAGGTCGATCCCGTAGTCGCATTTCTGCACGATCTCGCTCATGAAGAGGTTCGCGATGCGCGACGCGAGCGACCCGCGCTTGGAGCCGGGGAACGACCGGTTCAGGTCGCGACGATCCGGCAGGTAGCGCGACTCTCGGATGAACCCGAAGATGTTGACGATCGGGATCCCGATGAGCGTCCCGCACAGTTTGGTCGGATCGACGCTGTCCAAGACGCGGCGCACGATCTCGACGCCGTTGATCTCGTCCCCGTGGATCGCGGCGCTCAGAAACAATGTGGGTCCCGGCTCGGTGCCCCGCACCACGAACACGTGCATGTCCAAATCGTGCAGGCTGGGGAGCTTGCCGAGCGGAATGTCGATCCGCACCCGTTCACCCATTTCGACATCCTGGCCATCGATCGTCAACACGTCAGACAAAGGAACTCCCATGGTTGCCGAAGCCCGCGCGGCTGCGGTATGAATCGACCAACCCTACCTTGGGGTTCGTACACAGGGAAGATTATGGACGACCGTCAGATCGACGTGCTGGTTGAGGCGATTACCGCCCGAGTTCGAGACCGCCTCCACGCCGGCTCGGACGGCGGTGGCGCGCTGCCGGCCGAGCGCGCCGACGGTCGCAAGGTGCACGCCGCCGGCTGTCTGACGTGCTCGATGCCCGTAGAAGGCTGCGCGTCGTGCGGGCTCAACCCGATGGCGATGAACCTTCGGGCGGCGTTCGCGCCTCCCAAGACCGACCCCGCGCATGCGGAGATGGCCCGCTACATCGACCACACGCTGCTCAAACCGGACGCCGAGCGCGACGAGATCGAAGCGCTGTGTCGCGAGGCGCGCCAACACGAGTTTTTCAGCGTCTGCGTCAACTCCTCTAACGTGCGCCTCGCCAGCAGCTTTCTGGGCAACGGCCGCACGAAGGTGTGCGCCGTTGTCGGCTTCCCGCTCGGCGCAGGCACCCCGGCGTCGAAGGCGTTCGAAGCGCGCGAGGCCGTGCGATGTGGCGCCGAAGAGATCGACATGGTGCTCAACATCGGTGCCCTGCGATCGCGGGATTACGCGCTCGTCACCGACGATATCTCCAAGGTCGTCAAGGCCGTGCCCGGCAAGATCGTCAAGGTCATCCTGGAGACGGGCATGATCACCGACCACGAAAAGGTCATCGCCTGCGCGCTGTCGAAGGTCGCGAACGCCGCGTTCGTCAAGACGTCGACGGGGTTTGGCCCCGGCGGGGCCACGATCGAGGACATCGCCCTGATGCGTGCGGTCGTGGGGCCCGACATGGGCGTCAAGGCCTCCGGTGGTGTGCGCGATTACGCCACGGGCGTCGCGATGTTGCGCGCCGGCGCAAACCGCCTCGGTTGCAGCTCGTCGGTCTCCATCGTCACCGGCGGGAAGGGTTCCGGCGGCTACTGATCCTCAGGGGGACCCAGATGTCGATTCGTAACTTTTCCACCTTCGTCTTCAAGCGCTTCGATGAGCACCGGGACCGTGTCGCGTTCATCGAGGCAACGCCCGACGGGGTGAAGCCCGTGCTGTACCGCGAGTGGACCCGCGACGTGCAACGGCTTGCGATGGGCATGCTCGATGCCGGATTCGAGCCCGGACAGCGAATTGCGGTCGTCGGGAGCACCTGCCGGCAGTGGCTGGACGTCGCGTTCGCGGCGTGGCTCAATGGCGGCGTCGTCGTGCCGCTCGTCTCCGGGCGGGACCGTCGGGAAGTGTTGCGCTGCCTCGCCCGCGCCGGATGCGACTGGATCGCGGCGGAGTCCCACGCGGGGCTCGATGCGATCCGAGGGCAGGGCGACAAGATCCCCGACCACTTGCGCTGGCTGTCGTTCGAGAAACTCCGCCTCGGCGCTCCGGCTCCCAACACGTTTGAGCTGCCCGACCTCGTCGAGACCGGCAAGGACATGCTCAAGCGCGGCAAGCTCGATGTGCTCGCCAAACGAACCTACGAGCTCGACGCCGCAGCGCCCGCGCTGGTGCTGTATCCACTCGACCCGGGCGACGACCCGCATGGCGCCTACTTCGGCGGCGGCAAGCTCGCGGTGATGCTCGAGTCGCTCGGCGCCGACCTGCAGCTCGATCCCGCCGATCGCACGGCGCCGCTGCTGTCGTTGGGCTGGTTTGTCGGCACTCTGATGAGCCTCGCAGTGCTCACACAGGGCGGGACGCTGGTGCTGGCGTCCAACGCGCGAGAGCTCGAGGAGCGCCTCGGCGAGCTACAGCCGACGATCCTGCTGACGGGACCCGCCTGGATCGAGGGTCAGGCCCATCGATGGCGCGAGCGCCTCGAGCAAGCCCCGGAGTTTCTGAAGAAGATGGACGGCAACACCGAGCAGCGCGGCCTCGGCCGAGCGCTCGCGGCGTTGGGCGGTAACACGGCGCGCTCCCTGCTCTACGATCCCGTGCGCCGCGACCTCGGCGACCACGTCTCACGCATCTACCTCGCGGGCGGCCGCTGTCCCGACGAGGCGTTCGACGTGCTCGAATCCGCGCGGCTTCCCGTGCTCGGGGTGTGGGGGCTGCCGGAGTGCGGGATCTCGCACATGGAGCGGCTCGGCTCGCGCGAGCGCGCCTCCGTCGGCCGGCCGGTCCAAGGCTATGTGTGTAAGATCGCCGACGCCCGCGGGGAAGAGCGCGGCGAGGTGTTGATCCGTTCCGATGTGCTCTTCGACGGGTACTGGGACGACACCGGTCCGCGAGCGATTGTGGAGGACTACCTGCAAACGGGCGTGCAAGGACACGTCAAGAGTGGCTTCCTCTTCGTCGAGTAGTTGCGCCCACGGACCAGAAATGGCCGGCCCTGAAGCAGCGTGATAACGTGGCCACTATGAGCAAGCGCGCGGTACTCATCGTCTTGGACAGCGTCGGCATCGGGGAACTCCCGGATGCCGCGGACTTCGGCGATCTCGGGTCGCACACCCTCGGTCACATCGCCGAAGCGGTGCCGGACTTCGAGATCCCCAATCTTCGCGCCTACGGGCTCGGCAACATTGAGGGATGCCCCCAGATTTCAGGCGTCGAGGCGCCCCTGGCGAACTACGGTCGCATGGTCGAGTTGAGCATCGGCAAAGACACCGCGACGGGGCACTGGGAGTTTGTCGGCTGTGTCCTCGACGAGCCGTTTCAGACGTTTATGGAACGTGGGTTTCCCGACGACATCCTCGACGAGTTTATCGCCCGAACGGGGTGCGGCGGGGTGCTCGGCAACATCGCGGCGTCGGGCACCGTGATCATCAACGACCTCGGCCCCGAGCACGAACGGACCAAGTGGCCGATCGTCTACACGTCCGCCGATCCGGTGTTCCAGATCGCGGCGCATGAGGACGTCATCGACCTCGATACGCTGTATCGCTGGTGCGAGATCGCCTACGACATCGTCATTCCGAGGGGACTGTCCCGCGTCATCGCGAGGCCGTTCATCGGAGCGCACCCCAACTATGTGCGCACCCATCATCGGGTCGACTACGCACTGCCACCGCCCAAGGAGACCGCCTTGGACCGGATGTTCGCGGCCGGTGTGTCGATTACCGGGGTTGGCAAGATCGGCAACATCTATGCGCATCGCGCGATGAGCGAGGAGATCCACACCGTCGACAACGATGACGGGGTGCGGCGGACCCTCGAGTGCATTCGAGGGCGCGACGGATTGATCTTTACGAACCTCGTCGATTTCGACGCCAAGTACGGCCATCGACGCAATCCCGTGGGCTACGCCCGCTGTCTGGAGGCGTTCGACGCGCAGCTCCCCGGGATCGTCGACGCGCTCGACGACGGCGATCTGCTGATGATCACGGCCGACCATGGCAATGATCCGACGTATCGCGGGACCGATCACACCCGCGAGTACGTGCCGATTATCTCGCTGGTGAAGGGCGGCACCGCCGGCAGGGAGCTCGGTACGCGCGACTCGTTTGCCGATGTCGGCGCGACGCTCGCCGAGTACTTCGATGTCCCGTGGGAGGTCGGCGAGAGCTTCCTCGCTGAGCTGGTGTAGGTTGCTTGACGGAACGGCGCCCTAGCGCAATGCTGCGACGACTGTTGCACAGGTTGCGAAACATGCGGATGAACAAGACCGTTTACGCGGATCGCCGAGCGCGGTTCATGGAAGAGATCGGGACCGACGGCGTGGCCATCTTCACCGCCGCTCCAGAACGCTCGCGGTCGGCCGACACCCACTATCCCTACCGACCTTCGAGCGACGTCCTCTATCTGAGCGGGTTCGAAGAGCCGGAGACGGTGCTCGTCTTCGCGCCCGGCCATGACGACGGCTCCTTCATCATGTTTGTGCGTCCCCGCGATCCCGAGCGCGAAGTGTGGGACGGCGTGCGTGCTGGGTGTGACAACGCCAAGGCGATGTTCGGCGCCGACGAAGCGCATCCCATCGACATGCTCGACGAAACGCTGCCGCGTTACCTCGAAGGGCGCCACACCTTGCATTACACGCTCGGCAACGATGATCGGTTCGATCAAAAGATTGCCGGCTGGATGAACAAGCTTCGCTACCGCCGCGGGTCCCCGCCTGCTGCGCCTCGACTGATGGCCGACGCGCGCGAGATCCTGCACGAGATGCGGGTGCGCAAGAGTGCGCCGGAGCTCGAGATGATGCGCATCGCAGCGCGCATTTCGTCCGAGGCGCATGTCATCGCGATGCGCACCGCGCGCCCGGGGCTGCACGAGTACGAGATTCAGGCCGCGATGGAGCACCACTTCCGTCGAAACGGCGCCGACTTTCCCGCCTACACCTCGATCGTGGGCACCGGCGAGAATGCGACCGTGCTGCACTACGTGACGAACCGCGACAAACTGAACGGCGACGACGTCCTCCTGATCGACGCCGGGTGCGAGTACGACTTCTACGCCGCCGATATCACGCGGAGCTTTCCGGTGTCCGGGCAGTTCACCAGCGCGGCGCGGGACGCCTATCAGGCCGTTTTGACCGCCCAGAAGGCCGCGATTCAGGACGTGGCGGTCGGCGTCCGCTACAACGAGCTGCAAGAGCGCACGGTGCGACGGTTGACCCAGGCGCTGATCGATCTCGGGGCCCTCAAGGGTGGACTCGACGAGAGCATCGAAACCGAAGCGTACAAGGCGTTCTATCCGCACCGCGTGGGCCACTGGCTCGGCATGGATGTCCACGATGTGGGATCGTACTACGATGCCGCCGGCGAGTGGCGCGAGCTCGAGCCCGGCATGGTCGTCACCGTGGAGCCCGGCCTGTACTTTCCCATCGATGCCGACGTGCCCGAGGGGCTGCGAGGGCTGGGGATCCGAATCGAGGACGATATCGTCGTGACCGCCGAAGGTCGCGAGAACCTGACCGCCAGTTGCCCCAAAGAAATCGCCGACATCGAAGAGATCATCGGCACACTACACTAGACACGGAGACGTCACATGAGCAGCGACGACCCATACGGCTCAGGGGGAGGCGGCGATTGGCAGAACCCGCCGCAGCCCCAGCAGACCGATGACAACATCGACATGAATTACGGGCAACCATTGCCCCCCGCCGGCACCGCGCCAGCGCCCCAACCCGTCCAGCATGCGCAGGGCGGCGAGATGCAGAAGACGAAGGCCAAGCTCGAGAACGAAGACATCATCGCGATGGTCCTCACCTTCATCTTTCCGGGCGTCGGCCACATGATGCTCGGCCAGGTGAAGAAAGGGATCCTGATCCTCGCCGGCACGTTCTTCACGTGCGGCACGGGGTATCTGCTCTCGATCGTGTTCGCCGTGGATGCCTATCTCGTCGCGATGACCAAGAAGTACCGCCCGGTCGACGACTGGGAAGTGTTCCCGGACATGAACAAGCATCTCGGGTCCGGTTGAAACGCGCGCTCCCGCTGCTCGCCGTCGCATGCATGGGCTGCGAGCCCAAGGCGCCGGTCGATTTGCCGGCGGCGACGATTCCGGTCGTCGCGGCGACACCGATGGAAGACTTCGAGCCCCTCCCGGCCCGTCTCGCGTTGCCGACGCAGGTGCTAGCGATGCGGCTGCCTCCGGGGTCCAGCGTGGGGACCTACTTCGACGCCGAGCTGCCCGACGGCGTCCCGCTGCGCGCTGTCGGCCTCAACCTGTGCCAGCCGGGCTGGATCCTTCAGGGGTTCATCGAGCGCGACGGTGCGCTGGCCGCGACACCACCGTTGCCGCTCCCGTACGCGACGCTGCCCACGTTGCCGACACAGATTCGCGACCCGCGGATCCCCAGTCAGGCGCTGGTCCTCGACTTCGACGTCGCGACGATGCGGCACCTCAAGGGGACGATCCGCGTTTCTGCCGATGACGGCCAGCCCGACCCGATGAAGATGACGATCGACGGGGCACCGATCGGAATCTCGACCGGGCCCGGCATCGGCGCGCAGGGCTGTTTCACCACCGGCTACTACCAGGTGCAACTCGGCACCGACGTCCGCGTCGGCCCGGTGAGCGCCGTCTGGGACCAGAAGCGGCTGCACTATGTCGGCCTGCGGCTGACCGACAAGTACGGCATTGGGATCTGGCTTCACCTGGAGCCGGCACATCGTCAGCCGCAGAACATCATCCGCGGCGATCTCGCGACCGTAGCGGAGAAGCTGGAGCGCTTCCCGTTTCGCGTCGTCTTTGAGACGCGAGAGACCACCCCCACCGGCGTGGAGGTTCAGGAGACGCCCGCCACGGCGGGCCGCATGATGGCCGCATTTGTGAAGGCCAGCCCCCAGGGCCCGATTCGCATCGACCTCGAGCAGCTGCAGTTTCCGGCGTGGGATGGACCACTGTCGGGGGTGACCGCGGACAAGATCCGCGTCGAGGCGCTGCTCGTCACCGACATCGAGGGCAGTGGCGTTCCGGTTCCGAGCGAACCGCGATTCGAGGTCTCAGACGCAGCGAAGCGTCCGGAGTAGCTCCGGACGCCGCACTCGCACCCTCCCCGGTGAGTTCTAGAAGTAGACGATGAGCGCCGCGCCAAGCGTCTCCGTCTTCGCGCCGAAGTCGCCGTCGCCGCCATACGCGGCGTGATCGTTGCCCAGTCCGTATCCGCCGTACAGGTAGCTCACGCGAAGGGCGAAGTCGTCGAAGCGGAAGTCGGCGCCGGCGCCGACCCGCAGGCCGACCCCCGTCGAGGTCTCGTCGATCACCGCGTCTTGGAGCGCGTACCCGCCGATTCCCAGCGAGACATACGGCTCGAAGAACGCGATGGAGGGCTGAAGCTTGAAGTCACCGGAGAGCCCCACGAGGGCCATGTCGACCGACGCGCTGCCCGGCGTGAAGGTGTAGCCGCCGCCGTTGACGCCCAGCTCCGCCCCGAACAGCTTGCCCTTGGCGCCCAACGCCAGGTTGTAGCCAATTCCTGGAAGGGCGGGCCCGTCGACGATCGCCGCGGAGGCGAAGCCGCTGATGCCGAGTCCACCCGTCAGATACGGCTCGATCGTGGCGCGGTCCTGACTGCGACGCGTTTGGGTGGAGCCCCGCGTGTAGGTGTTGTGGTGACCGTGCGACGACGTGTGATGCGAGTGCGACGAGTGATGCGTCGAGTGCGATCGGTGCGAACGGTAGCTGCGTCGCACGACCTGGCCGCGCGGCCGGCTCCGATGAACGGTGCGCGTCGTGCGGTGAGTGGTCGGGCGGCGATGAGTAGTCGTGCGGTGTGAAGGGCGCGTCGTCCGCGTCGTCCGCGTCGTCGTGTGGGAGGACGGGCGCGTCGTGCGCGTCGTGGACCGATGTGATGTCGAGGGGCGCGTCGTGCGGGTCGTCGTGCGCGTCGGCTGCGTGCTGTGTGTCGTCGTGTGGCGCGGCGCGCTGGTGCGTCGCGTCGTGGTCCCCTTCTTGGAGGACTTCTTCTTCGAGGACGTCGACTTCGAGCTCGACGCCGGCTGACGGCCCTTGTGAGTGCGAGTGCCTCCGCTGCGGGAGCTGGACAGCGTGCTGCCGGGGCGTGCGTCAGCCTCGGCTTCAGAGACGAGTTGGGTGCCGAGTGTGACGGTCAGCGCGAGAACAAGTGTCATCAGGTTTCGCAGGCACATCGTGGGTCTCCAGGCTCTTTCGTTGCGTACGGGCCTTTGACCTACGGAGCGCTCAACTATTCAAAACCCGATGGCGCAGGCGAAGAAAACTCGATCGGCCGCGCTGCTGGCCGAGGATCCTCGATCAACCGGCGGCGAGCTCGTCCCGAAGATTGCGGGCGCGCACCAGCCACCCGTCCCAGCGCGCGGCCGCGACCTCACCCACCTCGATCTCGTCGCACGCCTCCGCGACGAGATCCTCGAGCGCGATCGACGCTTGATGTGTGCCGCCCGCGTGCCGAATCGCTTGGAGCGCCACCAGGCAACGGCGCAACTCGCGGCCCAGCAGCGAGGGGGTACCGATCCCCCGCGCCACGAGTCGCGCGTCCAAAACGAGGGTCCGCATGTAGGCGACACGCAGGTCGGGATCGAGCGTATCGACGGCCAGCGTGGGCGCCAGCAGGCTATCGCCCGTCCGGGCTGCGCCTCGCCCGGCGACGTTGATGGCGCCCCAGACGACGAGCCCCGCTCCCGCCGCTGCGGTGGCGGCGCCCAACAAGGCGAGGATGTGCGGTTCGAGTTCCAAAATTCAGTCCAGCATTGTTCGTTGCCACGCCCGAGCTTCGATTGTATATGGATCCCGTTCGATGCGCCTATCACCCAATCTTGACGGTGTGGGCGTCTCGGCGTAGTTTAGCGTATTCCAAGAGCGCGTTCTCAGCGTCCCGCGGACGAGAGAGAGTCTTGAATCGACGTCAAACCGGCGGGTACGTCCTCAAATTTATCTCAGGCAAGTATCAGGGGGGCGAATTCCCTCTGGAGATGGATTCGGAGGTCGTCATCGGGCGATCTAGTGAACTCGACATGGTTCTTGTCGAGGACATGGTGTCGCGCCGGCATGCCCGGATCACTACATTTGGCGGCGAAATCTTCATTGAAGATTTCGGCAGTACGAACGGCTCGTTCGTCAACGGCGAGAAGATCACGAAGGCTCGCCTGAAGGAGGGCGATCGGATCCTCGTCGGTACGAACATCATCAAGCTCGTTCACCGCGACAACACGGAGTCCGAAGGCGCGGACATGCGCGTCGGCGGCCAACACGACGAACGCGCCGGCGGCCGCACCACCGGTGCGACGCTCACTGGCTCGATCTCGGGCCTGATCGAAGAGGTTCCGCTCCCCGATCTGCTGCAGCTGTTCTCGACGAGCAAGAAGTCCGGGGTGCTCGTGATCCATCGCGACGAGAAGATCGCGAAGGTGTTCCTCAGCGAAGGTCGCGTTCGGTACGCGATGGTCGATGAGATGCGCGATGTCGACCCCTACAAAGTGTTCTATCGGATCATCGGCTGGGAGCACGGCACGTTCTCACTGGAGCACCCGTCCGAAGAGACCTTCGACAACGAGATCGACGAGTCGATCGAGTCGTTGATGATGGAAGGGATGCGGATCCAAGACGAGATGCGG
>JBFIHF010000205.1:0-11496 GCA_041601915.1 Bradymonadaceae bacterium | reverse complement strand
GGTTGGCGAGCGAGTTGACAACGTCACCGGTGAGACCAAAGCTACGGGCATGGCTACTCTGCTCAACTTTGATGCGTTTCGAGAACCTCCGTCCTACTGGGTCGACCATGCGGCGTCGGACACCTCGCCGGAGGTGCCTGCGCGGGGCTGGTTGCGTGATCTCGCGGGTTTGGCCGAGGCGTTGTACGCCGATGATCTGGGGCCACCGGATGCGGCGCGAATTCGTTGGCTCTGCGAGAAGACGCGGGAGTTCGCGGAGGACGTGGGCGGCAAGATGGCGTTTGTGCTGCGTTTGGGCGTGTTTGCGACGACGTGGGTGGCGCCGGTGATGATCCTGCGGGCGCCGCCGCTGTGGCGGCTTCCCGTGTCGGAGCGCGTGCGCGCGTTGATTCGGTATGAGTCGTCGCCGCTGGGTTTGACGCTGTTTGCGGTGAAGGGATGCCTGGGCATCAACTGGTTCGAGCATCCGGGCGTCGCGCGCGACGCGCACTTCGACGGTCAATGTCGGGGCGAGCGCACGTGAGCGTGGCCGGCGAATACATCCATGGCAGGGATCTTCGGGGGTACAGCACGTTCGATGCGGACGTGGTGATCATCGGTTCCGGGGCGAGCGGGGCGGTCGTGGCGGCGAAGGCGGCGGCGGCGGGTCGGTCGGTGCTGGTGTTGGAGGAAGGCGAGCACGTGGCGTCGACGGAGTACGGCAAGCTGCGGCCGAGTCAGTCGTTGCGGCGCATCTGGCGTGAGGGCGGCGGGACGGCGGCGTTGGGGATCGGCGATACGCCGGTGATCAACGTGACGATGGGGCGGTGTGTCGGTGGCTCATCGGTGGTGACCGGCGGGGTATGCTTTCGCACCCCGGAGTCGGTGCTCGATCATTGGGCAAAGGAGCTCGGGCTGCGGGACCTGTCGCCGAAACGTCTGGAGCCGTACTTCGAAGAGGTCGAGCGCGCCGTGCACGTCGAAGAGGTGCCGGAGGCGATGCGGTCCGAGTCGACGCGGCTCTTTGCCGTCGGGGCGAAGAAGCGGGGCATCGACGTCCGCTCCATCAAGCGCAATACGCGGCATTGCAACGGCTGCGGCCGGTGCAACTTCGGGTGTCCGGAGGGCGCGAAGATGAGCGTCGACATCTCGTATCTGCCGGGTGCGGTGAAGCGAGGCGCGCGGGTGCTGTCGGATTGTCTGGTCGATCGGGTGGTCATCAAGGGCGGCAAGGCGGTCGCGGTGGAGGGGACGCTGCTCGACGGGCGGCGCAAGCGAACGCACAAGGTCGTCGTGACGGCGCGCCAGGTCGTCGTCGCTGCGGGCGCGGTCCACTCGCCGCTGATCCTCTGGAACAGCGGGATCAAGAATCGACAGCTCGGCAAGCACATGACGTTGCACCCCGGGTTTCGGATGACGGCGATGTTCGACGATGCCGTGCGGGGCTGGTCCGGTGCGATGCAGTCGGCCTACAGCGAGACGTTCGAAGATCGTGGACTGACCCTGGTCAGTGTATTCGTACCGCCGTTCGCGGTGGCCTCCGCGGTGCCGGGTGTGGGGCCCGAGTGGACGGAGCGAGTCGAGCGTCTGGACCACATGGCGATGTTCGGGGGGATGATCCACGACGAGGGCGGGGGGCGAGTCTGGCGGCCGAGGGTGGGGCGCGAACCGGTGATGACGTATCGGATGGCGAAGCAGGACCGGGCGAAGGTTCACGAGATCGTGCGCCAGCTCGGTGAGACCTACCTGGTCGCGGGCGCCACGGAGCTGTATCTGCCGATCTTGGGTCATGAGGCGGTGTCGCCGGACGAGTTCCGTCGCCTCGATCTGGAGCGGATCGGGGTGCGCCACTTCGAGTGCACCAGCCAACATCCGCTGGGGAGTGTGCGGACGGGGACGTCGGCGCGGAACTCGGTGGTCGACGATTCGGGCAAGGTCTGGGGCGTCGACGGCCTGTACGTCGTGGACGGCGGCACGGTGCCGACGAGCCTGGGCGTCAATCCGCAGCTGACGATCATGGCGATGGCGTCGCGCTACGCGGAGCGGATGCTGTCCTGAAGGACCGACTTTTCAAGTTCGGGCAACCGCGCGTACACTGGCAGCCATGAAACTACGCTATCTAGTCTCGGTCGGGATCGCAGCCCTGCTGTCGTCGTGTTTGTTTGGCAAGTCGGAAGGCCAGTGCACCCTGTACTGCGACCGGATGGAGGAGAACTGCGACGATGCGACGTTCCAGACCGACGGCGACTTCGACCGCGACAAGTGCGTGGAGGCGTGCTCGGATTACCCGGACGTGCCCGTGGCCGGTGTGGCGCTGGGGGACGCGGTCCCGGACGGGGACACGTTGCAGTGTCGCACATACCATGCAGGGAATGCGGCAGGAGAGCCCAACGGCGAGCACTGCACGCACGCCGATATCGGCGGCGCAACGACGTGCGTGAAGTTCAAGGATCCCTGTGCCGAGTACTGCGTCGGTGCGGGGGTGGAAGGCTTCGCCGGCATCGTGGAACTGTGTCCCGGGTCGTACGCGAGCGCGGATGCGTGTGGCGCGTTCTGCAACAGCCTTCCGGCCGGTCGGCGAGGCGACCGGCTCGGGAACACGCGTCATTGCCGTCTGACCTACGCGGTCGAGTCCTCAGATCGCGAAGGCGGTCGATGCTTGAATGCTGGCAAGCAGTCGATCGCCTGCGAAGCGGGCGGCCCCGACGTCCCGTGACGGGGGGCACGCCACTTTGGAAGAAGCTGGGCGTGAAGGCGACGAGTCGCCTGGGGGTGTTCGACGCGCCGCCGAACATTGACGAAATCTTGGGGGAGTTGCCGGAGGGCGCGCGGGTCGTCGACCCCGACACGTACTGCGACGTGACGCTGTGGTTCGTCACCGATCGCGCGACCCTGGAGCGCGATGTCGGCGGGATGTTGGATTTCGCGGGCAATGGGCAGCGGCTGTGGATCGCGTGGCCGAAGAAGGCTTCGGGCGTCGTGACGGACCTGTCCGACGCCGTGGTCCGGCAGAGCGGGCTCGCCGTGGGGCTCGTGGACTACAAGGTCTGCGCGATCGACGACGTGTGGTCGGGGCTGTGTTTCAGCGTGCGCCGGACCTCAGGGTAGCGAGCAGGCGTTCGCGGCGCCGGGGGTGCCGAAGTCGCCCGCCGTTCCGTACGGCGTGACTGCGCGGCACCAGTTGGCCTGATTGTCGTTGGCGACCTCGTTGAGGTGGTTCTTGCTGAGCTCCTGCGAGTAGTCTCGAACCGCGAATCCGCCGGTGTACGCGACGCCGTCAATCGTCGTCGCTCCGAGCGAGAGCACTGCTTCGTCATCGGCATTCCCGAGTGAAAAGCCGGAGTACTGGTAGTCAACGGGGGCGCCGCCATTGGACCCCGGGTCCTGCGACGCGCCAAGGACGAAGTAGCGCCCCGGCCCGACGATGAGCGGGGTCGTCTGCGAGATGGTATGCCGATCGGTGCCGAGATCCGTGAGTACGAAGCGGCGCAGATCGATTGCCCACGCGGTCTTGTTGTAGATTTCAACCCACTCGAGGGGGTCACTGGCGCCGGGTCCCGGATTGACCTGGAGCTCGGTGAAGATGATGTCGGTGCTGGCGCAGGTGCGGCCGCAGGCGCCGCAGTTGTTCTGGTCAGGCGCTACACAGGTCCCGTTGCAGCAGATGGTGCCGTTGACGCCGTTGCAGACGTTGCCGCATGCCCCGCACTGGTACGGGTCGCTGCGCAGCAGCGGGTAGCAGTCAAAGTCGGCGCAGTCGGTATCGCCGTCGCGATCGTTGTCGATGCCGTCGTTGCAGCTGGTGGGACTGGATTCGTCGCACAACGTTGCACACTTGCTGTCCGCGCAGTCGGTTTGACCGTTGCCGTCGTTGTCGACGCTGTCGTAGCAGGTCGTGGCGCTGCCCTCGGTGCAGAAGGCCGCGCACTTGGCGTCAGCGCAGTCGGTGTCGCCGTTCTGGTCGTCGTCGATGCCGTTGTGGCAGCTGAAGAGGTCGTCTTCATCGCAGAACAGCGCGCACGCGGGGTCGGCGCAGTCGGTGGCGCCGTCCTGGTCGTTGTCGATGCCGTCGCGGCATTCGGCGTTGGAGACCTCGTTGCAGGTCGGGGCGCAGAGCGGGTCCGCGCAGTCGGCGAGCCCGTTCTGGTTGTTGTCGAGCCCGTCGTGGCACTGCGCGACGTTGGCTTCGAGGCACGCGCCGCCGCAGTCGGGATCGAAGCAGTCGATGTTTCCGTCCTGGTCGTTGTCCACACCGTCGTGGCAGTCCGCGTACGTCGACTCGCCGCAGAACGCGAGGCAGTCGGGGTCCAGGCAATCGACGAGTCCGTCACCGTCGTTGTCGCTGACGTCGTGGCACAGGGCGTCGGTGTTTTCGACGCAGAACACGAACGTCTGACAGCCAGGGTCTTCGCAGTCGATGAGGGCATCGAAGTCGTTGTCGATGCCGTCCTGACACGCGGCGGCGGACGCTTCGGCGATGATGCAGTTCGAGGCCCGCTCGCAGCTCAGGTCCGCGCAATCGACGAGCCCGTCCTGGTCGTCGTCGAGGCCGTTGGCGCACAACGTGGCGTCGTCCTCGCGGCACGCGGCTGCGCACTGCGGGTCCAGACAGTCGATGGCGCCGTCCTGGTCGTTGTCGAGCCCGTCGTGGCACTCGGCGTACAGCGCTTCGGCGCACACGGGGGCGCATGCGGCATCATCGCAGTCGGTGCCGCCGGCCTGGTCGTTGTCCCGTGAATCGTGGCACTCGGCGTAGGTCGTCTCGTTGCAGAACGGCGCGCACTCGGCGTCGGCGCAGTCGATGAGCATGTCGCCGTCGTTGTCGAGCCCGTCGTGGCAGACGTCGTCGTCTGCTTCGGCGCAGAACGCGAAGGCGCGGCAGCTGTCGTCCTCGCAATCGATCAGCTCGTCGCCGTCGTTGTCGAGCCCGTCCTGGCAGCGCTCGAGGTCGTTCTCGACGCAGAAGTTGAAGCGGTTGCAGCTCTTGTCCGCGCAATCGGTGAAGCCGTCCTCGTCGTTGTCGAGGCCGTCGGAGCAGTTCATCTGGCTGGATTCGGCGCAGAAGATGAAGTTCGCGCAGTCCGGATCTTCGCAGTCGACGAGGTCATCGTCGTCGTTGTCGACGGCGTCCTGGCAGGCGACGACGGTGTTCTCGTCGGGGCAGATCACGAACAGCTTGCACTCGTCATCGGCGCAGTCGACGAGGTCGTCGCCGTCGTCGTCGACGCCGTTCTGGCAGGCGGCGAGGGTGTTTTCGATGCCCGAACACGCATCGAAAACGGCGCAGTCGGCGTCGGCACAGTCGACGGCACCGTCGCCGTCGTTGTCGCGTCCGTCCCGGCACAGTGTCGCGCTGACCTCCGGTCCGCAGGCCGAGGTCTCGCGGCACGCGTCGTCGGCGCAGTCGATCCGGCCGTCGGCGTCGTTGTCGATCCCGTCGGCGCACGCCGCGGCGTCACTCTCTAGTTTCTGTACGCAGGCGACGAGCCGCTGACATTCGGTGTCGTCGCAGTCGGTGGCGCCGTCGGCGTCATTGTCGACGCCATCGGAGCATGTCCCCGGGGCGTTCTCGCTGGTCGAGCACGCGTCGAGCACGTCACAGTCGGTGTCCGCGCAGTCGATCGCGCCGTCGCCGTCGTTGTCCGCTCCGTCGGAGCACGCGACCTGCGTGTCTTCGGGGGTGCGCCCGGCGCAGTCGATCGCGCAGTCGCGATCGTCGCAATCGATGCGCCCGTCCTTGTCGTTGTCGATGTTGTCGCTGCAGTCGGCACCGCTCTCGACGAGCGTTTTGCTGGGTTTGCCGCACGCGGCGAGGACGAGGAGACAGGAGAGGGCTGCGGGTCCGACGATGTATCGAAGGCGTCCGGCATGGCTGTTGTTCATGGGGAGGAGCATGCCGGAGACCCGAGAAAGGTTCAACAGCACTCACTTCGCGCCGTTACGGCACGATGCATCGATTGCCGGTACAGACCGTGCAGCTGCCGCAGTTCACCATGCGCGTCATCCCGCAGTATTGGATGCTCGCGTTGCCGCAGTTGTAGTTTTCCCTCGCGCAGAGCTGGCTGTCCGACGTCATCTTGCATCGACAGCGCTCGTTGAAGCATTCGTAGTCGGTCGCACAGCTGCCGCAATCGATGTCGGCTGCGACGTTGCAGCTGTTGGTCAGGTTGATGGACCCGCACGAGTTACTGGGACACAGCTCGGCGGGACCATCGTTGCTCACGCACATGCATGCGTTGTTGACACAGCCCTGATCGGCGCCCTGACATTGGCCGCACACAGTGGTGCGCGAGACGCCGCAGTTGTCCAAGGCGGTCGTCGATCCGCAGAGCGAGCCGACGCGCATGCAGAACTCGGGGTTGGTCTCCGGCACGCAGACGCTGCATTTGCCCTGCATGCATTGGCCTTCACCGGGGCCGCAGGCGAGGCAGTTCACGTTTCGAGGGGTCCCGCAGTTGTCAGGGAAGTTGACGGCGCCGCACGCATTATTGCGATCGCAGTATTGCGTGTCGGTCTCCGGCGCGCACACACATTGCTTGTTCTGACATGCGAATCCGGCCGCGCAGGAGCCACAATCCGTGGTGCGCTGTTGTCCGCACCGATTCATCCCACTGACGATGCCGCACTGCGCGTCGCCATTCGCCAGACAGAACTCGGCGTTGGAGCCAGGCACGCAGTCGCATTGTCCCGCGGTGACCGCGTCGCAGGTCTCGGGGGCCGAACACTGCCCGCAGTTCACGGTCCGATTCACGCCACAGTTGTCCAGGCCATCGCTACTTCCACACTCCACGGCGCGCCGCGAACAGAACTCCGGATCGCTCTCCGGTGTGCAGCCGCACTGATTCGCGGTCATCGCGCCGCCGCAGGTCTGGAACGCTGGGCAGGGCCCGCAGTTTACGGTGCGCATGTTGGCGCAATCGTCGAGCGCGGTGAGGACGCCGCACACGGCGGAGTTGTCGGCACAAAACTGGGTGTCGGACTGCGTGTCGCAGGCGCAGACGTTCGCGGTTCCACCACCTCCACACGTTGCATTGGTGGGGCAGGTGTCGCCGCAATCTACGGTCACGTCGGTGAGGCAATTGTCCTGCACCATCGCGATGCCGCATGTCAGCCCCAGTCGCACGCAGGTCGCCGCATCGCCCTCAGGCAGACAGGCGCAGCTGTTTGCGTTGCACTCGTCGGGGGCCGTACAACTCCCGCAGTCGATCATCCGCGGATCACCGCAGTTGTCGTTGGTTTGGAGTTCCCCACACACCGCTTGGTTTGCCGCGCAGACCTCGCTGTCGGTTTCGGGCCGGCATTCGCACTGATTGCCCGCGCACGCCAGGCCGTCCTCGCAGGTTCCGCAGGTCTCGGTGCGCGCCGTGCCACAATTGTCGACGCCCGTGACCATTCCACACTTCGCGTCGCCGTTGACGCCGCAGAACGCCGTCACGCTGAGCGGGGTACATCCGCAGACGTTGTCGTCCTCGCCGCCGCCGCAGGTGTTGGGCGCGATGCACATCTCCTCGCCACAGTTGACCGTGCGGGCTCGGTCGCAGCGATCGGCGACCGTGAGGTCCCCACACAGCGCACCCTCTCTCACGCACAGCTCTTCGTCCGTTTCGGGCACGCACGGCGTCATGTCCGTGCGGACATCGCGCGGGTCGTTGTTGTCGGCCATGTCGGGGTCGGTCTTCACCGGCGCCTCGAACAGCTTGCGGTCGGAGAGGTCTTCCAGGCATCCGCCCAGGAGCGCGATGAGGAGCAGCAGTCCAATGTGTCGAATCATGGTCGCCATCAGAACTGCCCCGCGATGCCGATGGACGGGCCGTCGCCGCGAGCGACGCTCGCCTGATCGAGGGGCATGAAGAACGTGAAAAACACTCCGGCCCCGGCGGTGGCCGCGCCGATAGTGTACAGCGTAGGAACCAGGACGCGCGCGAGATGCACACGGTTGCGCAGCGACTCGAACGTCGCTTCGTCGCCGCGTTCGGACCCTTCCTCGAGCCGGAAGAACCGGGATTGCCAGCCCAGCGCGATGACGTGGTAGACGATCGTGCCGGCAACGAGCGCGCCGCCGCCCCCCATCAACGAGATGCCGAGGACGGGGATCTTTCGCTCCGTCGGCTCAGGGACGTAGACGGTCCGGATCTCGGGCTCGGGCGGTGGCTTGACAACTTCGGCCTCGCGTCGGGCCGCGGCGAGATCCACGCGGGCCGCCGCGATGCGGTCGCGGGAGACGGCGTCCGCGTTGAGGGCCTCGGCCTCGGTCAACATTGACTCGGCGAGGTCGAGGTCGCCGGCGTCGATGGCGCGGCGCGAGAAGTCGACCTTGCAGTTCGCGATCACGGCGTGCATGTCGGCGTGATCGGTGGCGGTCACGCCATCGATGCGCAGAAACTTGTTCCCGGCGGCGACGGCCTGGTCGCAGTCGCCGGCCCGGAACCATGCGAGGGCCTCGTTTTTGCGCAGTGCGGGATCGCCGGTGATCGTGAAGGCCTCCGCGAAGAGCTTCGCCGCGTCGGGGTAACGACCCTCCTCGAACGCCGCGAATCCCTGCTCATTGAGCTGAAACGCCCGTTCGGTGTCGTCGACGGGCGCGTCTTGGGCGGCGGCGTGGATCGGTAGGAGCACGCCAAACAGCAGCGCGAGAGTGGCAAAGCGTGCAGGACTCATTTGTCGCCGTAAACTTGGTCGAGTCCGCGTAACGACCGGATCTCGTTCTTTTTCTTCTTCTTCTTCGCCTCGACGACCGTCTCCCGAATCTTCTTGCGATTCGTCCGCTTGCGAGCGGGGTCCTCAGTGCCGCCGACTTCCACGATCTTGACCGGCGGTGGGGCAGTAGTGGGTTTGTCCGGTTCGGGCGCCGCGGCGCCCTCGACGGCCAGCTGTGCGTCGTCGAGCGCCACACGGATCGTGTCGATGGCCAGCGCGCTGTGCCCGATGGCGGATTCGGTCGCCGCGCCGCTGTCGGGAGCCAGTGCCTTGGCGATCTCGACGGCGGGGTCTGCGAGCGGATTCGCGGCGACCTCGCCGACCGGGTCGAGCGCGGCGTCCTCGGACGGCTGTGCGCTGAGGGCCCAGACCACCGCGACGAGCGCGACGACGAGGAGCAGCACACCGGCGCCGGCCGCGATCTTGGTGTTCGGGGTCGCGGGGTCGCGGAACGTCTCGACGTCGATGCTCTTCTGCGTCGGCTCGTTGACCGCGGGGGTCGGCAGCGCGAGCGTGGGCTGCTTGGCGACGAGGTTGACCGGCGGTCGAGTGACGATCGGCGGCAGGTCCGGCACCGTGCGTCCCGCGATCACCGCGCCGAGGACCGCCGCGGTCTCGGCGCCCGTCGGCCGGTCCTGGGGGTGCTTCGAGAGCATGCGTGCGATGAGGGCGCTGACTTCCAGCGGCACGTCGGCGTTGACCTCGACCGGCGGTGCGGTGCGTGTCGTGTGCATCACGAGCAGTTCGGGGACGCTGGGCGAATCAAAGGGCAGGCGCCCGGTCAGCATCTCGAACATCGACACGCCGAGCGCATAGATGTCGGATGGTGGACCCACGTCCATCGCGCTCTGGCACTGCTCGGGGCTCATGTACGCGGGCGTTCCAAACAGCTGTCCATGCCGCGTCAATCGCGCGCCGCCGGAGGCGTCCTCGAAGATCCGCGCGAGCCCGAAGTCGAGGACCTTGGCCTGTGGGCTGCCATCGTTGTCCCGAACGACCATCACGTTTTCGGGCTTGAGATCTCGATGCATGATCCCGGCACGGTGGGCGACGACGAGCACGTCGGCGATCTGCCGCGACAGCAGCAGCGCGGTAAATGGCTCCAGGCCATCGTCGATCATCTCATCGAGGGTGGGCCCGTCGAGATACTCCACGGCCATGTACAAGGAGGCGAGCTCTTCGGAGTAGCCGAAGTCGTACAGCGTCACACAGTTGGGGTGGCTCAGCGTGGCAATGGCCTGAGCTTCGACCTTGAAGCGGTCGCGCACCTCTTGTTGGGACTTGAGCGCCGCGTTGAGCAGCTTGATCGCCACGCGCCGGCCCACGGCAATCTGGGTGCCCTGGTACACAGCGCCCATGGTCCCCGCACCGATAAGCTTATCGATCCGATACCTTCCATCGAGCTCCCGACCCAAGACTCCGAGATCTTCCGGCGGATTGACCACCCTCTTCAACTCCGTGTCAGCGTTACACTGCAATATTTACAGGTTATCCAATCGCTAGTCGAGTGACCATCGCAAGCAAATGCGATTGACGTTGTTGCACGGAGCGGTATCACTGTGGCCTTGCGCTGCCTCGGAGGTGTGATGAGCGCTCTGGAAATCCCGGTCGTCGATCTCGACGATCTGCACAGCCCCAAGGTCGCTCAGCAACGCACCGCCGCGACGGCGCTTCGTAACGCATTCGGGCACTTCGGGCTCGTCTACGTGCGCAACCACGGCATCGAGACGGACAAGCTGACGTCGTTCTACGACGCGTTTATCGAGGTCACCGATCGTCCGATCGACGAGAAGCGACAACTGGGCGGTGCCGAGATCTGGTACCAGCGCGGCTGGACACCTCCAGACACGGAGCGCGCGGTGGCGGCGCACAGCCAGCCCGACTTCAAGGAGTGCTACTTCGCGGCGCCGGAGCCGATGAACGAGATGGCGAAGCTGCAGTATCCGCAGGTCTACGCCGACAACGTGTGGCCGGAGCGGGCCGAGGAGTTCCGCGATCGGTATCTCGACATCGGTCACGCGTTGCACGAGATCGGCCTCCAGCTGCTGCGCGGCTGCGCGAAAGCGCTGAACCTCGAGCCGTATCGATTCGAGGTCGGCGTGCACGGGGGACCGCACGTAACGCGTGCACTGCGGTACCTGCCGCTGGGGCCGTCCCAGGTGAATACGGGGATCGTGTGGGGAGAGGAGCATACGGACTTCAATCTGCTCACCTTGCTTCCCGGCGGGCGCTTCCTCGACGCGAGCAAGCAGTACTGCGCGAAGCCGGACGCCCAGTCCGGTCTGTATTTGCGGACCCGTCCGACCGCTGAGCACCCGCGGGGCGAACACGTGGCGGGCCAGCCGCCCGAGGGCTGCATCGTGGCGCAGGTCGGGCAGCAGCTCGAGATCCTGACCGGTGGGGAGTTTCTGGCGACGCCGCATGTCGTGACGGCGCCGGCGACGCCGGGGTACTCGCGGGTCTCGATGGCGCACTTCATCCACCTGCGCTCCCACGAAACGCTGTTTCCGCTGAAGCCGTTTCGGACCCCCGAGACGATCAAGGCGTACAGTCCACCGGTGCTCGCGGGCACCTACGGGCTCAAGACGCTGGTCGACATCGGGCTCGCCCCGCCGGAGGCGCTCGGCCAGCTCGGGTATCGGTTCTACGATCGCCTCGAGAGCATGCGCTCCAGCGAGAGCTAGCTAGAGCCCGTCCCGAAACTGGTATTCCATCGTAAGATCAGGGCATTGCGAGGTCGCCGCCTGGTCCACTCTATCGATTTCCAGGTGATCGGCGAGCTGAGAGTGCCAGTTGCTCGTCGATTTTACCCGGCGCTGG
>JBFIHF010000204.1:0-11573 GCA_041601915.1 Bradymonadaceae bacterium | reverse complement strand
GCGCAGAACGCGCCCCACGCGAGTTCGCAGTGCATGTCCTGCACAAGCCTCGCGTGATCGATCCGGCGGGCGAGCGCCATCATCTGCTCGCGGAGCGCCTGCGCCTCGTCGTACTGCCCGTGGTCGCGCTCCAGCACGTCCGCCAGACATCGATGGGTGAGCGCCTGAACCCTCGGAATCGCGTCCGCGAGCGACGCGACGACCGCGCGGGCCCGCTCCAGGCGCGACCCGGGCGGCAGGGTCCAGATCTGGTGGAACGCCACGACGGCGGCGTGCGCCGGCGATGGCGTCTCACGCTGTTCGAGGCGTGCCAGCAAGCGAGCCGCCTCGTCGTGTTCGTCTCTGAACATGCGAAGCGCCGCCTCGAGTAACAGCGCGGAGAAACTCTCCTCCCATTGGCGCGTGTCGTGGAGGTGCTGGAGCGCAGCAGTCACGTCGCCACGAATCGCGGCACCCATCGCGAGTTCGAAGTGAACCGTGGCGTGATCGGACGACTCGACGACGACGGCCTGTGCCGCGCCAATCGCGGCGAGGTGCTGCTCGGGATTTCCGCGACAGAACGAAACCCGGCGCAACAGCGCATCGGCGCTCGCGCTCCAGACCGCGACATCCTCCAGGTAGTTCGACGCCAGATAGCGGCGCGGCGCGAATCGGTGGCTCCACTTCAGCAGCGCGTCGACGATGAGGCCGAGCTCCTCGCGGTCACGCGCCTCGTGACCGACAAGCGCGGCCTCCCAGATCGAAGGGATGTCATCGATCGGCCCCACGGCATGCTGTTCGGATGAGACCCGCGCGGCATCGACTGCCCGGTCGAAGAGGGTATCGGCGAGCTTTGCCGCGTCCGTGCCGGCGAACCGTCGTAGGGCGAGGGCGCCCCACAGTCGGACCGGCCGAGGAAACGGGCCCGGCCGCATCGCGCCGCATTGCGTGAGTTCACGGAGCGCGTCGAGCACATCGTTCAGCTCGAGGCCGGCGAGCTCGGCGAGCGTCACCACACGGACCGGGCGTTCAAAGCGGGCCGCGAGGAACAACACCGTCTGGTTGCGCTCGCTGAGGCGTTCCCAGGAGAAGTCGAGCGCGAGCGCCATCGAGCGCTGCCGCGGTGAACGTTGGGCATCGGTGAGTTCAGCGCCAGCGCGCATGAGGCGCGCGACTTCGGCGGCCCCCACGGCGGCGGCGTGGCGCGCCGCGAGCACGATACCCAGCGGATGCCCGTCGACGCGCTCGATGATCTCGTGAACGGCGCCGGCATCGCACTCTGCGGCGGCGCCCAACCGCACGCCGTTCGCGGCGGCGTCGAACAACGCGACCGCTTCGGATGCCGCGAACGGCGGCACGGGCAGCGACGAGATGTCAGCGGGAGCGACGGGCGACGTCACCAGGATCGCTCCATTGAAGTGCCGGCGAATCTCGCCGACCGGAAGCTCCGGCGTCCAGTCGTCGAGCACCAGCACCTCGACGTCCTCCAGCGCCTGCGCGACCGACGATTCCGTTTCCAACCCCTCGGCGGCGGCGATGCGAAACGCGAGCTCTTCCTCGCTCATGCCGCCGCAATCCACCCACACGGCCTTGCGTCCCGCGATGGCCGCTCGCGCGATCTCGCTCTTTCCCATCCCTGACGCGCCGACGAGCGCGACGCAGGCGCCCGGTTTCAGCGCCCCATCGAGCAGCGCGAGCTCTTGTTGTCGGCCAATGAACATCGTCGGCGCATGGTCGTCGCCGTCGGCCGTTCCTGCAAGATCGTAATAAATCGTAAACTGACGGGCGACCCACCGGATCTCTACAGTGCGGGCGGTGATGGCGTGGTGGCCAGAACGCTCGAGAGGTAGTGCTTGGTGAAGTCGATTTTGGTCGTCCTCGTTGTTCTCGTGGCTGCCCTGCTGGCCGGCTGTATGGCCGAAACTCCAGATTCCGTGCGGCACAGCGACGAGGGACGATTTCAGACACTCGAAGCGGGTGAGACGCACGCCCGGTGGCAGGTCCAGCCGTTCCGTCAGGTCGGCGTGCTGCTCGACACGCGGTCGAGCCTCATTGAAGCGCGGGTGGATCGGGGTGCCTGGCAGCCGATCGAGATCACGTGGGAAGAGGGCGAGCACAAGGTCGGACGCCTGGTGCTGGAGGGCGCGGCGACGGGGCTCGAGCTCCGGGCCGACCGGCCTTGGTCGTTTGGCACCGTGCAGTTCTTTGACGATGTCGAGGCCACGGAGCTGGTCGCGACCGAACTTCCGTTTGAGCAAGCTGAGCTGAGCGTGTCGGCCTTGGCCCCGGCGAGCATGGTGATCTCGCGGTCTCAGTGGGGGGCACGCAACCCGAGCCGCGTGTGCGGCTCCTGGCACGACCCCTACCGGATCTCGATCCATCACACGTTCTTGCCCGCCGACGACGGCGGCGACGCCGCGGCGCGGATGCGCCAGATGCAGGCCTATCACATCGACAACCGCGGCTGGTGCGACATCGGCTACCACTTCATCGTGAGCCAGTCCGGCAAGATCTATCAGGGGCGCTCCAACGAACAGCGGACTGGCGCGCACACCGACGATCAGAACACCGGCAACATCGGGATCAGCTTCATCGGCGACTTCGACCGGCAGACCGTCAACGCGACGCAGTTTGCGGCAGGCGCGAAGATCCTGGGCTGGACCGCGACGACCTACGACGTGCCGTTCAACCGCCGCTCGATTCGAGGACATCGCGAGCACGCCGGCCAGTCCACGGCCTGCCCCGGTGCAAATCTCTTGAGCCGTCTCGACGAGTTGATCGCCGCCGCTCAACGGCCGGGAGCGGTCGCACCGTCGTCGCCAGCGCCGGTCGCAGAGGCGCCCGTGGCGTTCGAGGTCAACTGGCGCAGCGACGAGACGGATCTCTACACACGGGGCAGCTCGCTTGGAACGCCCGACGTGTTCCCCGGCGACTGGATGCGGGCCGAGATTGTGTTCAAGAACACGACCGCGCAGCCGCTGCGCGGCGTGCAGATCGGCTTCGACATGGACCACCTCGTGCCCACCAGCTACGTCATCGAGTCCGACGCACCGCGGTTCAACGGTACCTCATTCAGCCGCAACGACGCCGACAACAACCCGAGCAACCCGGCGCGCACGCGACTCGGTCAGCGCGGAAAGCTCGGCATCTACGCGCTCACACCCGGCGAGACGAAGCGGGTGACGATCGACTTCCACGCCGGCGACTACAGCATCGGAGCGGTGGAGCACGGCGGGTTGCGCGCGTGGGTCCAGCACATCGACGCGTACTACGGCGAACAGACGGCCTACGACGCCGAGCCGAGCGTCAACGCGTTCAACGGCCTGCTTCAGGACGCCGTCGCCGTCGATGTGCTGAGCGACAAGGAGTGGCAGTTCGATGGGGGCGAATCCACACAACTCGAAGGATGGAGCGGTTGCAGCGCGGTCCGCGCCGCGGTCGACACCACGAGCGGTTCATTGACGATGCGGACCGGTCCTGCGCAGTGCGTCGAGTCGCCAGCGTGGACGAGCATTGATGCCGGCGACTGGGACCAGGTCGTCCTGCGCATGGACGTGACCGGCCGCCACACCGCCGCCCTGTACTGGGCTCACGGCGGCGAGGGCTTTGTGGCGCGTCGCGCGGTGACGTTCGAGGTGTCCGAGGACCGGGAGACCTACGTGCTGGACCTCGGGTCGCAGCCGACCTGGCGTGGCGAGATCGCGCGCTTGCGGCTCGTGCCGTCGATCGGGCAGGGCACCTCCGCCGCGATCGACGCCGTGTTCGTACAGTCCTCGGATGGCCGCGTGGCGTCCGCTCGCGAAAGCTACCAGCGCGCAAACCTCGTCCGCCTGGCCAACGACGCGCCGGCGCTACCCGATGGACGCGCCGACGCCAGTGGCTACGTCCCGGTCGTCGACGTTACGGAACCCGCCGGTGGCTGCAGCACGGCATCCAGCGATCCGTCCGCCGCAGTCTGGCTCTTCGGCCTCGTCCTGGCCATCCGTCGTCGTCGCCGACCCTGACCTGCGTCGTCGCGCTTGGGTCGACGCGCGGATGGCCTCCCTCGCGCCCGTCGAGCTGATCAGTCGTCTGCGGGCAGACGAAAATGGTGATCATACTTCGACATCATCTGCGCCACCCACCGATCCACGTCGATGTCTGCGGTCTCCACGGCGTTGAGTTGAGTGAACATTTGAACCGCCGAGACGACCAGCCACAAGGCGTGTCGCGCCGCGTCGCAGTCCGCGGGACTCAGCGCCGGATGGTGTTTCATGAGATGCTCGTCGAGCTGCGGCATCTCGAACATCGTCTCGAGGACGTCCGCTACGAACACGCCGCCGGTCGTTGCGATCCCCTGTCGCCAGACTTCGCCCTCTGCGCGGTCGCTCGCCCAATGGAGTCGCGAGACGTCCTCGAACGTCTCGTCGGCGGTCGACCCGTGCAGCAGAAGCCCCGCACGTAATCGATCGGTCGCTGACTTCAGGCCGTCGTCGTTCAACTGTTGCGTCGAGAGTTCCTGCAGAATGCGCAGGAGCACCTGCTTACCGCTACCGCTCATCGCTTCCTCGGTCTGTGAACCATTGGTTCGGAGCTCGATTTCGTGCGGCCGCGTCAATCGTCGACCACGATCACCCCTAGCGCCGGTCGGACGGACAGGAAGTACTCCCATTCGGTGGTGCTCGTTCGCACCGCGTTCGCCAACAGGTGCCACTCCCCACACTCCTGCCACGGGTACAGCATTTCGGCGCCGCCGCGCACGACCCGAGGCCCGTCACCAGTGCGTGCCGTGCCGTCCACCGGCGCTCCGTCGTAGCTCGGGGCCCAGACATCGGCGAGGACTTCCGGTCGTAGTCCGAGGCCAGCCAATCCGAATCGATTCGTGAGGCGGTCGCCGGCTTCCAGCACCTCCTCGATCCACGTCTCGTCGGGCACATCGTCGCCTCGCCAGGTGAGCTGCGACGGCTGGCCCGCGCGCTGCGCCCATTCGTGCTCGGACTCCGTCAGGAGGCGAAACGCCATCTCCTCAAACATCACCGTCGCATCGGCGGGGTCGAGCGGCTCGGATGGTCGCTGACACACCAGGAAAGCGCCCACGTGCACCTCGGTGACGGGGCGCATGCTTGGCGCCTGCTCGATCAGGAGCTGATACGTCTCGTACCAGTTGCCCGCGTCGCGATTTGCCTCGCCAGCCGCGACGACGAGCGCCTCTTCTCGCTCGGAGAAGCCGCGTGTGTAGCGACCGCCGGGCACGAGGCTCAATCGCTGTTCGGTGTCGGCGTGTTCGAACACCGCGATCGCGATGTCGGCGTACTGCTCGAGTTCGATGAAGCGCAGCCCGAACGGCTCGGCGGCAGCCTCCACGAGGCGGGCGATCTCCAGTTTGCGCCCGCGAGTCGCGCTGTGCCACGCATCGAGGTCGCCGAGTTCGGTGGCCACCACCGTGACCGCGCACGTCCGGCGGGACTCCGCCAGCGGGCCGATTTCGTCCGCGAGGCGCGCCTCGGCGAGCCGGTCGACCCAGTACTGCAGCGCCTCGCGCGCTGCTGGGGTCAGCCCGTCGTCGTCCGGAATGGTTCGTGGATCGGGCTCGACCTCGCGCTCGAGGGTGCTCAGCATCTGGGGCACGGGGTCTTCGTCCCCGGGCTTGGTTGGCATCTGGGCGATCGCTTCGATGCGCTCGTGGAGCAGTTCGCGCGTCTCGTCATCCATGAGGTCCCGAAACGCGAGTGCCTGGCGCACGCGGTAGATGGCGTTGGTTCGGTTGAACGGTTGGTCGAGCAGCCGTCCGAAACAAGCGACCCGTCGTTGGGGTGGCAATGCTTCGAGGACTTCGCGCGACCACACCGCGTTGAGCTTGAGCAGAATCAGGTCGTCGTACTTCGCCGGCGGCACTCCGTGTCGCGCCAGCGCGCGGACCGCGAGCTCGCCTTTGCGCTCCTGGCCGACGTTGGCACCCGTGATGGCGAGGAAGTCCTCGGCGGCGAGCACGGCGACGTCCGCGTCCACCGCGAGCAGCGCCTCGGCGAGGACCGCATCCGGCGGCTGATACACGGCGGGTGCGTAGGCGTCAGCCGTGGCGCGCATCAGCACGCGGAGGCGCTCCTCAGGACCGAACTTGCCGCGAAGCTCCAGCTCGGTCAGGGCGCGCCACCACTGTGCGACCGCCTCGAGTTCCGCCGGGGTCGCATCGGTGCACAGGGTCGCAGCAATCTCGAGTTCGATGCGCGACGGCGCTTCACTGAGCGCCTTCGCGAGCCAGTCGCGAATCGGATGCTCCGCACCGCCAAGGGGCATCGTCTGCTCGTCAATCCTCTCGTCGAACAAGGACATCGCTCATTCTCCCTATCAACACCGTCATGGTCGGACGCTCATTGCGCGGCCGTGTTCCGGACGCGCACAAAGAAGCTGCGGAGAGTCGACGTCCACGGCCTCCTCTCGCGGCGTTTGGTGACCGGACGATGTGCCGCTCGTTCTGATTGTGCCCCAGCCTTGGCGTTCGCGAAACGCTCTAGAGAAGCCGTCCACGAAGGGCCTCGAACACCCAGGTATCATCGATCTGGGAACGCACACTCTCGTCGATCGCCAGCGCGCGTTCCAGCTCTTCGAGTGCCTCGTCGGGGGCCCCGAGTTCGACGAGGCAGGTCGCCTTCTGGAGATGAGCATCCGCGTCCATCGGACCCAGCGCGATCACGTCGCGCCACAGGTACAGCGCGTCGTCATACTGGGACAGTGCAGTCAGGGCGCGAGCCTTGAGTGCGATGAGGCCGATCGCGTGCGGCGTCCGACTCAGTTCTCGATCCAGCCGGCGAAGTGCACTCTCCGGGTTGGAGCGAATGAGGCGAAGGATGTCGCGGCGAAAGCTCATAGATGATCAGGGTATTTATGACCTTTGGGTCAGTTGTGACTAATTGAAGTCTGCCCGGCTGGACCTAACTAGTCAAATATGTCCCTTTGGGGATATATTGCTGGTCAGCTAACGGGGTTCAGATGAGCAACAAGCCAGGGCCGACGTCTCGCCTTCGTCGAGAGGACATTCTGCGGGCCGCCTATCGGCACTTCGAGCTCGAGGAGACGCAATCCGCGATCGCGGCGGACCTCGGAATCAGCACCGGCTATCTGGCGCGACGGCTCAAGCAGGCGCGGGCGGACGGTTGGGTTCGTTTCTACGTGGATGTGCCGACCGCCGAGCAGCGCGCGGCGGCTCTGCTGCATCGCTTTCCGGTGCTCAGCGAAATCGAGGTCGTCGAAGCCGAGACGAGCGGCGGCAACGACATCGCGATGAGCCAGATTCTGGCGACATGGCTCAACGACCTGCTCGCGGTGCCCGCGGGGGAGCCGGGGCACGTGCGCGCCGTCGCGACGGGCGGCGGCGTCGTGCACCAGCGCATGTTGGACCGCATTCTGCCTCGCCGCGACCCTTGTGACGTCGGACCGACCGCGCTGTCGACGCTCTCGGGTCGCGTCCCCCGCTGGCCGGCGTCCACGATCGCGGCCGCGCTGTCATTTCGACTGCAAGCCCGCTCTGCCGAAGGCGAGTTCGGCACGTTGTTCGACGTCTCGTTGGAGCCGCTCGCCGATCTCGACGCGATCCGCGCATGGCGGCAGACGAGGGCCGCGGCGCTCGCCGAAATGCACGAGTTCTGGGAGTCCGCGGACGTCGTGTTCGGTGCCGCAACAACCCTCGATCACTTGTACCCCGAGCGGACGGCGTGGCTCGAGGCCGTGGGACTCGGTCCCGCCGAGCTGCGGCGTCAGGGCGTGGTCGGGCTCGCCGCCAATCAGCACTTCGACGCCACGGGCACGCGGGTCGACCTCGCCGATGGCGTCCCGACGATCGTTCCGACGATCGGACTCGAGCAAATGGCACAGAAGGCGGCGCAGCGGCGCGCCGGGAATCTCGCGCGTGCCGTGATCTTCAAGGTGCGCGGCGATCAGGCGCCGGCGGTGCAGACCTTGATCGAGGCGGGCATCATTACGCACCTCGTCGCTGACACCGAGGCGGCCGACCTGCTGCTGGCCGCACCAACGACGCGCGCGGGAGCACCCGCATGAGCGCAGCGTTTGAGCCGGGAGATCGGATGGAGGTGAGCGTCGGCACGGCTGGATCCTCGGCGCAAGCGACGGTCGATTTAAGCACCGGGGAGTGCACAGGGCAGTGTGTGAGCTACGTGTCTCACCCGGATGGCACGCGGTCCTGGAGCCGCCAGAGCGCGGAGTTCGTGTGGGACGCGGCGACCCTCGCGCAGATCCGGACCGAGGCTCGTGACCTCCACGCCGGCTCCGATCGGGAGTTTCGCGACCAGTTCGCGCAGGCGACGGTTCGATTCGACGTCTCGCTGGGAGGGACGGCGGTCTGTGTCGTCGACCACTGCGATGGCGCCGCGTACAAGGAGGACCTCTTGCGGCTGGTTCTGGGGCCGATCTGGGCCGCCGAGAAGCATCCTCACGAACCGTGATTGCGGTGCTCGCCCGGTACTCTCTCGAAAAACTCGGGTACAACGCGGATTGCGGTTATTCTGTGGACGAACGGAGACTCCGAGTCGGCTCATGACAGGGCAGGCGTTGACTCCGACCACACCCAATTTCGTACCTGAGGTCCGCCTGTGAAGACTACCATTACTGTCCTGATCACCATCGTTAGTGCCACATTCATGCTCGCTTGCGAGTCGAAGCCGAAAGCCGAAGATCCCGCGCCCACGACTGCGGCGGTGCCGGAGCAGCCCACGACAGCCGCCGCTGAGAAGCCGGCGGAGAAGGAAGCGCCCGCGGCGACCAATGGTGCTGCGGCAACCAATGGTGCTGCGGCGACCAACGGTGCGGCGGCGACCAACGGCAATACCCACGGTCACGAGCACTAGTCGCTGTCGTAAGTCGCTGCAGATCGTCTAGAGTCAGGTCGGGTTCCTCGAGAGGGTGAACGATGACCGCACCAAACGACCTGATTCTGCGCGACACGCACGACCACGTGACGACGCTCACGCTGAACAACCCGCGCAAGCTGAACGGCTGGACGATGGACATGCTGTTCGCACTGCGTGATGCGATGCAGCGCGCGGGCGAGGACGTCGAGACACGTGTGCTCGTGCTCACGGGCACCGATCCGTACTACTGCGCGGGCGTCAATCTGAGCGCGGTCGTCTCGCCGGACCACCCGGCGAAGCTGCACGCATTCATCGCCGAACAGAACGAGAGTCTGTTCGAGATGTTTCTGAGCTTTCCGCGCCCGATCATCGTCGCCGTGAACGGCCCCGCGATCGGCGCCAGCGTCACGTCGGCGACTCTGTGTGACGCGATCCTGGCCAGCGAGAAAGCAACGTTTTCGACGCCGTTCGCGAAGCTCGGCGTGACGCCCGAGGGGTGTTCGAGCGTGTTGTTTCCGAAGCTGTTGGGGGCGGAGGCTGCGGCACGAATTCTGGGCGCCGAGGGTTGGCAGCCGACCGGCGCCGAAGCCGCCGAAATCGGCCTGGTCGACCGGGTCGTCCCGCATGAGGAGTTGATGAGCGAAGCGGTGGCGCTGGCGAAGCAGTGGGTCGAAGAGGGCCGCGAGCGTACGTTCAAAGGCGGGATGACCGTCGAGGAGCTGCGCGCGATCAACGCCACCGAGTCCCAAGAACTCGCGTACGCGTTCCTGGGACCCGACTTCCTGCGCGGCCAGTACGAGTTCCTCAAGAGCAAGGGCAAGCTTGGGCCCTCGTTGGTCTTTCGTAGCCTGCTCGCCACGCGGCCGGTGTGGTCGCGATTCCTGCCGGAACGCTAGCAAAAAGCACCAGCCACAAAGCTCAGCAGTCTTCGCCGGGCGTACACACGGCTCCGGCCCCGAAGTTGAAGTTGACCTTGCCGACCGACAGCGGGATCGGTCGAATGTCCCACTTCGCGACGGTTTGTTCCACGCAGCGTCGCAACGCCACCTCGGCGTCGGCGTCGTTGAGCCCGGGGAACACGGCGTGACCCATGTGCACGCCCCCCGCCGAAGCGACGACCGTGATGCGCGCGACGCCTGCGTACTGGGGCGCCGCGACGGCGCACGCGTAGACGCTGTGTTCGCCTTCGACTGCCGACTTCAGGGTCTCCGGTTCGATCGGTTCACCCACGGTCAAGATCGACGACACGACCTCGTCGTCAGGACCAATCAGCCGAACCATCGTGGTCCCCGGCGCCCGGGCTGTGAGGTACACCAGATCGTCAGCGGCGACGGCGTTGACGATGCTGGTGTTCGAGAACGTCACGCGTACGAGCCCCTTGGCATCGACGGGGACGATCTGCTCGGTCTGCATGTACATCGCCGGCGGCAACGGGTAGCGCGCGTCGCGGTCCTGCACCCACGCCAGCCCCTCGGAACGGGGCTCGGGCGCGTCTGGCGCCACGGGCTCCGTGGGTCCGATCGGCGCTCGCGGTGGAGTGGGCGCAGCGATCGGGGGAGGCGCGACGGGAGGGCTGAGGTCCGCGGACGTGCTGAACATCCATGCGAGGGCGGCAATGCCGACCATGGCCGCAACGATCGTGGCGAGAACGGGTAGGCGCGAGGGTACGAGCATTGTCGTCTCCTTGTGGGTGAGGGCAGGTGCGCCGGGGCGCGCATCCTGGCGGATGCGGGCGGCGAGCACGTGCGGTGGGTAGGTTTCGAAGAACGCGTCATTGTCGGTGATGAGTGCTTCGAACCGCTCGAGTTCACCCTTGGCCTCGAGGCGTGCCAGTACGCGCTGTGCGTCATCGTCGGGGAGTTCACCCAGCGCGAGTCGCTCCAGCGTGCGGTCGCTGATGAAGTCGTCGTTCATATCTCGGCTCCCAAGGTCTGCAGCTGCCCGCGCATCACGCGAATCCGGCGACGCACGCCAGAAACCGACATCCCGACCTCGTCGGCGACCTCTTCGAGCGTGAGCCCGTCGCTGAAGTGCAGGATCGCGATGACGCGCGAGGATTCCGGGTTTTGCCCGAACAGCCAGCCGAGCAGCATCCGTGCGCTCGTCTGGCCCAGGTGGTCGGCGGTCGCGATCTGATAGACCAGATCGCCGCTCGCGTCTTCGGGGCGCCGGGACTTGGCGCGCAGCCGATTCAGGCAGACGCGCGTCGCCATGACGTACAGCAGGCTCGATGGCGCGTGAACGTCGACTTCGCCGAGCTCCACGAGCTTCACGAACACGTGTTGCATCGCGTCGAGCGCTTCGTCGGGGTCGCGCAACAGCTGGCGACAGCGGCGGTGGACCATCGGTCCAAAGCGGCGGACGTAGTCCTCGATGTCATCGTGAGAGGGCAAGGCAGGTCTCCGTGCGGTTCATGGAGTATGTCACCGCTCGGCACGCCAGGTGTTACATGTTTTTTTCGAGGTGCCCGGCGTCAGCGCAGCCGGTCGATGATCCAGTCTTCCTGCGGACGCCCTGGGTAGCGGCCTTTCACGATGTCCACGACCTTGCCGTGTTCATCCAGGAAGACGACGCCTGGGATCGGGTGACTCGGCCCGTCGAGGCCGAAGGCGCGAATCGCATCGCGGTCCCGGTCGGACAGGATCTGCATCGTGAGGTCGAGCGACGCGGCGGCCTCGTTGTTCGTCGCCACGTCATCGGCGTTGAGGGCGACGACGACCGCGGTGTCTGGGATCTCGGCGGCCCGCTCCT
>JBFIHF010000203.1:0-11581 GCA_041601915.1 Bradymonadaceae bacterium | reverse complement strand
GTCGCGGCCCAGTGTCCGCACCGCGGGGCCAACCTCGCCGAAGGCAGTGTCATCGATGGGTGCGTGCGCTGCCCGTATCACGGCTGGTCGTTCGACGGGTCCGGGCGCTGCGTTCACATCCCGTCGAATCCTGCAGACCTGCGGATTCCCGCGGAGTTCGCGGTCGCGAGCTACCGTTGCCGGGAGCAAGACGGCTTCGTCTGGGTCAGCGTCGGCGACCCACCCGCGGATCCGCCGGACCTGCCGTGGGTGCACGACCGCGCGCTGACAGGGTTTACGATGCAGGGCGAGGTGGGGCTCGCGTTCGACTGGTGGGTCGAGAACGTGCTGGACGTCTCCCACGTCGCGATCGCGCACGGTGGGAGCTACGCCGCCGAAGACGCCACCGTCGGTCCATTCGAGGTCGAACGCTGGGAGGACGACGCGGGCTACACCGCGTCCGTCGAGCTCGCCCAACGCTACGGATTTTGGACGCGGCTGCTGCACCAGTCGGCCCGGCACTTCACGATGCAGGTTCGCATCGAGGTGTCGATGCCGGGGACGGTCGTCTTCTGCGTCGACATGCCCGGCGGCCGAAAGCAGGTCATCGTCACGCTCGCGACGCCGGTGGACGACGTGACGACGCGGTACTTCATCGTCCCCCTGCGGAACTACTTCCGGTGGCCAGGCGCCAACGCGATCGGGCGGTACTTCACGCAGAAGGTGCTCGACGAGGACATCGCGCTGGGGCATGCATCGCTTGCGCCGATCACGCTCGCCGTCGCCTCGGCGCGCAGCGTGCGGGCCGATACGCCCAGCATCGAGTTCTTGCGCCTGCTCCGCATCTGGTCGCGACGCGAGCTCAGCCGCCCGCGTCTGTGACCTCATTGAGCGGTAGGTCGACATACGGCGCGGCGAGCTGCGGCGGCTCAGGCTCGCGGGGTTCCCGCATCACGAACACAACGACGAGTGGGATGACGAATAGAATGGCGGGGATGAGCCAGATCCGCGGGGTGCGGCGACGAATCGTCGCGACCAGGATGCCGCTCGCCGCGGTCGCGAACGTCAGACCCGCGCTCGCGCCGAGCCACATCTGCCACACCGCCCGGTCCGAGCTGCGGTCCATGAATGCCGCGGACATGAAGATCACCGCGAACGCCGCGGCGAAGAGGCCGCCGCCGAGCAGGAAGATCGCGACGCCGATCCAGATGTTCCGGTCATCCTCGGCGGCCAGTGGCTTGTCCTCGTAGTCGTCGCTCACGGCGCACACTCGATCGTCGCCACGAGGCCCGGTGCGCAGCGGTGCGTAAAGCTCATCGCCACGCCGCGCCAGCTCGCCGCGATGAGGTGCAGGAGTCCGTGGGCAGCACCCACGTGTCCAATTCCCGCGGTGAATTCGTCATGCCCGGGTTGCTCACCGCAGCGATCGGCCTCGCTCGCCGCACGCACGGCGGCCAGACCCAGCGCCGCTCTACGTCGAAGCACGACCGCAGCAGCGGCTTCGCCCGGAACCCAGTCAGCCGTCTTCGGATCCAATGGCCATTCGACCAGCACTTCGGGCTGGATCAGCGTGTCGTAGGCCAGCACGACGGCCGTGTCGACCAGGCCGAGCGCCAGCGCGTCGATCGCGGCTTCGACAGCCACAATCCCGGAGTTCGTGCCGCCGTACGTCGCGCCGTCGCCCGTCAGCCCGAACTTCGTGGCCACGATGGAGTGGGCGTTGTTGGACAGATGATTGAGCATCCAGAACGGGTGAAAGTCCTTCAGTC
The DNA here is from genome assembly GCA_041601915.1 of Bradymonadaceae bacterium. GTDB lineage: Bacteria > Myxococcota_A > Bradymonadia > Bradymonadales > Bradymonadaceae > JBFIHF01. Next base: position 9,833 of record JBFIHF010000203.1, on the reverse strand, counting down.
CGCCTTCCCACGCGCCGCCGTCCGATTGGTGCTCCAGCCGAGGCAACGTCTCGTCCCAATCCGGTCGCAGGCCGCCATACCCGACGTACACCCCCGTTCGGTCCGACGGGCGGAGCTCCGCGCGCTCGATCGCGTCTGCGGCCGCTTCGATCCCCCACAGGCCGATGCGTTTGACGAACCGGTGGTAGCGACGGATCGGCGGTTCGCCGGCGATGCGTGCGCAGTCCCGAACGGCGTAGCCGGGCAGCCCCAGCGGCTCGTACGCGCACGCGCCCCGGTCGAGGCGCTCCATGACGGCCGACACGTCGTGCCCCAGCGGCGTTCGCCACGCCGTCTGCGAAGCGTCGAGGTATGCGGTCGGCCCATTCATGGCGCTCCCAGGATGAGGCAGCAGTTTTGCCCGCCGAAGCCGAACGACGTGCTCGCCACGACGCCGAGCTTCGCGGGCGTCGCGCGGCGTACGATGGCGCCCTCGCAGTCGGGGTCCAGCTGCTCGAGGTTGACCGTGCCCGGCATGAAACCATCGCGCAGTGCCACGACGCAAGCCGCCGCTTCGAGCGCACCCGCTGCTGCCATCGCATGGCCGGTGGCGCCCTTGATCGAGCTGATCGGCACATCGATACGGATCGCGGCCTGCAGCGCGGCAACTTCGGCGGGGTCGTTGAGCGGGGTGCCGGTCCCATGGGCGCAGACCCAGTCCACGTCGTCCACGCCGGCGTCCAGCATTGCGGCGGTGACGGCGGCCGCGGCACGCGCGCCGTCCGGTCGCGGCGCGGTCACCCGGTAGCCGTCTTGTGTCGTCGCGGAGCCCAGGATTCGCGCCAGGACCGGTGCGCCACGCCGTCGCGCCGATTCCTCGGACTCCACCACGAACAGGGCGGCCCCTTCGCCCATCACGAGCCCGTTGCGTCGTCGATCGAACGGTCGACAGGCCGCCGGGTCGTCGTCGGGCGACGGTGCGCCCAACCGCGTCATGCCGCCGATCCCCAGCGGGTTGATCATCGAGTCCGCCCCGCCGGTGAGTACGATCTCCGCATCACCGCGCCGAACCAACTCGGCGGCCTCGGCGATCGCCATCGCGCCCGCCGCGCACGCGCTGACGTTCACGGTCATCGGTCCCGTGAGGTCCAGCGCCGCTCGGACCGCTCGCGCGGCGCCGTCCACGGGCGACCGGAGGACCTCACCGCGCTCCCAGTCGAACGCCAGGCCCTCGCGGATCGCGTCGAATGCCGGCATGAACGCGACCTCGAGGCCCAGACCAAGATGGGTCCAGACCTCGGTCCCGGCCGCGACGCCCGCCATCGCGCATGCCTCGCGCGCCGCGTCGACTGCGAGGCCGATTTTGCGGTCGTCGGTCATCGCCGACGGTCCGCCGGGCACGCCGGCAGCGACACGCGTCTCGAGTTCGGCCGCATCAAATGCCATGATCGGGCCGACGGGAAGCTCGCCGTGCCGGAGCCCGTCTTGGTACGCCGACAGGCCGGCGCCGAACGCCGAGACGACACCGACACCGGTGATCACCGCGGCTCTCTTCCCGGTGCTCGCATCATGTCCGGCGGCGCGCGAGAACCGGACTCGCGCACGTTGCCCATCGTCGTCCGTCCAGTCGACGTCGACGGCCTCCGCGCCCGCATCGACCTGCTCGCAAGCACGAACCCACGCAAACGCCGGCCCTGCGGCGCCCAGCTGACCGACGTCAGCCTCGCTGAGTACCCATTCCGCCGCCGGTTCGTCGGTCAGCACCTCGATCGCGATCGTCCCCACGCGTCCCAGCGCGAGCACGGCTGCGCCGTCGGCGCTGGCCGCCACCGGCCGGTTGATCGGGTGACACATGCAATCCGCACCGCCGACCAGCACGCGCTCGCAGCCCGACTCCAGGGCGAGCTTCAGCGCCATGAACGTGCCGAAACCGCGCGAGAACTGGGCGCTGTTCGGCCCGCCGAGACCCAGCTCGATCGCCGTGTGGCACATCGTGAAGTTGTTCATCAGCTGGAACGCGAACAGCGGGTTCGCAGCACGCAGGCCCTCGGTGCAGAACCGCCCGATCTCGAAGCCGTCCGTGCCCTCGCTGGCGGCCAGCATCCGCGCCAGTTGCTCCGCATCGCCGGTCGCCGAGCCGACTCCGAAGTACTGGCCAACGTCCGTGAGCGCGTCGTCCCAACCGGCCGCCGCGACAACGTCTCTCGTCACGTCGAGGGCCCAGATCGCGGCGTCGGACATCATCCGGCGGTTCTTGCGGTCCCGCGGCGTCCGCGGCTCCGGTAGCGCGGTACCTGCCGCGCTGGCCCAGGCTCTGACGTACATCGTCATGCGCCGCTCCACTGCTCGAACTCTCGCGGTGTGATGCGGTAGCGCATGTAGTTGCCTTCGTGAAGCTGAGACAGGTCCGCCATCACCAAGCCGATGAAACGGGCTCGATCTGCAATGTCGGAGAATCCCGCCACCGCCATCTCCTCCACACGCGCTTCGACATCGCTCGGCGAGTTGACGACGATGTCGCGGACCGCCGCATAGATCACGTCGCGGTGCCGGAGCCGAAACGGGTCCGGGTCCGCGACGACATCGACGATCGTTTCGTATCGTGCGCACGATCGCTCATAGGCCCAGACGAACAGGTCGCGGATCGGCTCGAGGCGAGTCGTCTCATACAGAGCCAAGATCGCGGACAGGTACGCGTCCCGCGGTACGTCGACAAACGTCAATGGTCGCATGTTTGCGCGCGCGAGCGGGATGTTCGCCGCCAGACGCGCGGTGCGCTTGTTCCCGTCGATGAACGGCTGGAGGTACGCGAGATGAACGAACAGGAAGAAGCTCTGCTCGAGGGGTTCTTCGATCGCTCGTGCCAGCGCCAGGGTCCGATGAAATGTCTCCTCCAGCCGCTGCGGGTTGGAGAGCGGCGTGTACGCGGACGACGTGATCCCCACGGCGCGCCGACGCACGCGCCCGGCCTCGTTGTCGTCGGCGAGCAGGTTCTCGACGAGCACCGCGTGCAGATTCTGGATCACGCGCGCGTGCGCAATGAGGTCGACGACATCTTCGATGAGGAGCTCGACGGCCCGCTTGTGGTTCAGGATCATCTGCGTCTCGAGCAGGTCCTTCCCCTCCGCCGCCTCGCCGCGCTCAATCAGGTTGCGCGTGTCGAGCAGCGAGTAGGTGTTGCCCTCCAGGTTGCTGGAGGCCCACGCGATGTCGATCACCATACGCTCCATGACCTGGCGCGCGAAGGTTCCGGCCACGGCATCGGCCTGCGGCGTACGCCCCAGGCGGTTCAGACGATCGACGACTTCGCGATCCAGCAATCGCGACTCGTTGGGCCGATACCCGTCGAGCAGCGCGATGTCGTAGCCCACCGGCGCGCGGCTAACGATCGGCACCAGAACCGTGTCGATCACCGCCTGCGACGCGGCACTAAACATCTCATCGGACGCAGCGCCAGCGCTCAGCGGCAGCGCTTGGGCCGCGAAGTATCGTCGCCAGCGGCGCTCTCCTTCGGTGCGGACCCGGCCGGCCTCGATCAGCGCATCGAGTCGATACCGAACCTGTCTCGCAGAAGTCCCCCGGGGTAGGTGGCTGCGGATCTCCGTCACGGACAGTCCTGCTGGCGCCTCTCGCAGGTGCCGCTCGATCTCGTTCGCGATCTCGTCCGAGGTATCCATTGTTCTAAACTACATGAAACGAAGTCTATACGACATCTATACGACATCTATACGACATATGTACGGCATTGGTTGCGCATATGTATTTGTAATATATACCTAAATAGCTCCATTTGTAAATGACATCTATACGACAACGAATGCTCACCCCCGCGCGACGACGATCGTCGAGTTCGCGCCGCCGAAGGCGAAGGCGTTGGCCAGCGCAACATCGATGTCGCGCACGTCACCGGCGCTCATGACGTGGTTGTGCGCGCACTCGGGCGCCACCTGCTCGAGGCCCGCCGTCGGCACTAGACTGCCCGATCGCACGGCTTCGACGGCGCAGGCGAGCCCGAGGGCACCGGCACCGGCGATCCAGTGGGCGAGGGCGCCCTTGACCGAGCTCACCTGGGCGTCGGGGCAGATGTCGCGCAGCGCGGCGGCCTCGACCTCGTCGTTGAGCAACGTCGACGTTCCGTGCGCCTGCACGTAGTCGACGCGCGGCTCACCGGCGGCATCTAGCGCCTGTCGCATCGCGCGGCGAGCCCCGTCGCCGTCGGGGTGCGGTTTCGTGAGGTGATGGCCATCGAGCGTGCGTCCGGTCCCCATGATGCGGGCGATCGGTGCGGCGGGGCGGTCCCGTGTGAGCAGAAAGTAGGCCGCGCCCTCCCCGACGACGAAGCCGTCGCGGTGTACGTCGAACGGTCGGCTCACGCCCCGTGCGCTGAGCGCACCGAGCAACCCAAACCCCGCCAGCATCAAGGCATCGACGTCGGCGCCGACGCCGCCTGCGATCGCGGCATCGCAGCGTCCCAGCTCGATCGCGCGCACTGCGTCGATGATCGCTGCGGCACTCGACGAGCAGGCCAGCGATAGCGTGCGTACGGGGCCACCGAGCCCATGGCGGCTGGCCAGTTTGCTGGCCACAGCAGCCGGCGAGACGACCGACGTGTCGAAGGTCGGGACCAGAGCGGGCGCGTTGCGTGCGAACGCGTCGTGGTCGAATGTCGCCGCGCCGCCGGCCGCCTTGGCGAGCCGTCGGATCGTCGCAAACGTCGCTCGCCCGGATTCGGCGCCGACGAACACGCCCGTTCGACGGGGATCGACGGCGGCGCCGGCCCAGACCCGGTCGATCACCTCGACGGACAGGTCCCACCGCCGGTCTTCGCCGGATGGGCGGTCGACCCACGCCGCGACCGTGCTCGGGAAGCCCGTCGCGTCAAAGGTCGTGACGGGTGCGACGGCCGACTCGCCGCGCATCAGCGCGGCAAGCGTGGTCGGCCAGTCGTCGCCGAGCGGCGAGAGCACGTCCATCGCCGCGATCCACGTCACTTTCGCTCCTCGATCGCACCGAGGAGCCATGTGTTCAGCACGTCCTCGCGCAGCTGCAGCATGCGCTCGCTCGCGATCTCGGCGAACACGAACGTCAGCTCGGCTTCCGCGGCTTTGGGTTGCTCGGCCTCGCCCGCGCGGTCCAGCAGCGCCACGGCCTTCATGCGCGCCCCGTCCTCGGACACGCTGATCGACTCGGCCTCGTAGATGAGACGATCGCCCGGCTTGACCACCTGACGAAAGCGGCCGCGGTCGACCATTGAGAGGACCGCCATCAAGTCGGTGCGCCCCTGCTGCTTGACGATCGCTTCGGCCAGCACCCCGGCGAGCTGCGCCATGCCCTCGAGCATCAACGTGCCCGGCATCACCGGCGAACCGGGGAAGTGTTCGCCGAACACATCGTCGCTCAGCGCGACGGCCTTGATGCCACGGGCGGATCCGCGGGCGGGGTCCAGCGTGAGGATCTTGTCGAGCAGTAGAAATCGCATCCCGTAGCCTATGCCGCCCGGCCGGTCGGCGCCACCGGAGCACGAGGATTCATGCGTGGTTCATCGTTCTGACAATACTGGCGGTCGTTGCACACGGGTGCGATCGCCGCTCCGCGCGCTTCGAACAGGATCTCGAAGACTCGCTTGTGGCCTGACGGTCCGATTCAACGATTGCCCGGCCCCAGTGTCTGGACCCCCGGCAGCGGTCGCTTCATGAACCGAGGGTCGCCGTCGCGATAGATCACGTTATAGACGCACGACGGGATGGTTGGCGCGTCGCATCCGGCACAGGTAGCCTGATGGTCTGATACACGATGCCTCGGGGCCATGATGCGCAACCCACCTTCGATGGTCATGGCCAGCCTTGTGCTGGCCGTGGCGACGTTCGTTTCCTCGCCGGCGTTCGCGTTCTGTGGCTATTTCGTCGGCTCGACGAAGGCGCTCTACAACGACGCGACCCAGGTTGTCTTGATGCGCCACGGGACCACGACCGTGGTGTCGATGCGGCCCGATTACCGAGGGCCGATCGCAGACTTCGCGATGGTCATCCCCGTCCCGCAGGTGCTGACGGAGGAGGACGTCGTGACGTTGTCACGTCGACCGCTGGATATTGTCGACGCCCTCACATCGCCGCGTCTCGTCGAGTATCACGAGGCGGATCCTTGCGCGCGTCGAGCCCGCAACAAGAGCGGGATCGACTCGATACTCGCCAGGGTCGACGAGCCAGGCAGCGCACCGTCGGTCAAGGTCGTGTCCGCATTCCAGCGCGGCGAGTACAGCATCGTGATTCTGGACGCGAACGACTCCGCGGCGCTGGCGACCTGGCTGACCAAGAACGGTTACAAGCAGCCGCCGGGCGCCGCCGCGGCTCTCGCACCCTACATCCAGGGTGGCTTCTACTTCTTCGCCGCAAAGGTCGACGCGGCGAAGGTGCAGTTTTCGAAAGGCGGGAAGGCGGCCCTGTCACCGCTGCAGTTCCGGTATTCCTCGAAGAGTTTCCAGCTGCCGATTCGCCTCGGGCTGCTCAACGCCAAGGGCAAGCAGGACCTCATCATCTTCGTGCTCGCCAAGGATCGGTATGAGGTCGCAAACCGCCCGAACGTCTTCATCCCGACGAACATCGATGTATCCGAGGAGCGCAAGGGCGACTTCGGGAGCTGGTACAGCGGTCAGGTGGATGCCCGCCTGAAGGACGCGCCGTCCGCGGTGATCACAGAGTACGCGTGGCCGGTGCGGATGAAGTGCGACCCGTGCCCCCATGGACTGTCGGTGCTCGGTGCGGCTGACCTCGCCGCGCTCGGCGGGGAGCTGCTGGGGCCCCAGGCGCCGGTTCACGACATGGTGCTCACTCGCCTGCACACCCGCTACGACGCCAAGGGTGGTTCGTCGGACCTGGTGTTTCAGAAGGCAAAGCCCGTCAGCGGCGGCCGAGAAGCCTATGTCGACGGCAAGCTCGAACTTGGCGCTACCGATGCGTCGGTGAACGCCTTCCAAGCGCGCTACGCGATTCGACATCAGTGGAAGGGCCCGACGACCTGCGAGAATCCGCAGCCGGGCCAATGGACGAGTCAGGTGTCTGCGCTGCCCGGCTGGGGCCCCGTCGCGCCACCGCTGGTCCCGACGCCGTCGAGTAGCGGGCCACCGCCCGCGCTGACGCGAGCGGACGTGAAGCGAACGATCGCCCGGTACCAGTCGAGGATCGACAATTGCGCGGCGACCCAGAACAAGGGTGGTCTGACGGGTGTCGTGCGGGTCAAGTTCGAGATCGGCCCGAACGGTCGCACGCGGAATGAGAGGGTCGTGTCGCCGCAGATGGCAGACACCGATGTCGGCGAGTGCGTCCGCAAAGTCGTCGGCTCGATGACGTTTCCCAAGACGTCGGCGACCAGCGACCTTCCGTTGACCTATCCGTTCCGACTGAAGTGACTCACAGCTCACCCGCCCCGAGGGTCTCGACGCCGGGCAACGGTCGCTTCATGAACCGCGGGTCGCGGTTGCGATAGATTACGTTGTAGGCGCACGACGGGATGTTCTGCCCGTCCGGTCCGACGATGCCGACGCAGCACTGCTTGATGCGGTCGGTGTCGAAGTCGTGCTCGTCCATGTGGGTGTGGATGTAGATCGCCTTGGCGAAGTGCTCTGACCGTCGCATGCGCTCTTCTTCGTCGATGTCATCGTCGAAGACGCGCTCGAGGTAGTTGCGCAGCGCCGCGAGCACGTCCTCGGCGCGGTCGCACTCGACCTCGCCGGTCCACAGCTGCATCAGAACGTCCTGCATCATCTGCTGCACCTCGGGCGTCGGCTCGAGGTAGAGCGCGCCGCGCAGCATCTTGCGCAGCGTGCCGGGTCGCATGAATCGGGGCATCGGGATCCACGAGCCATCCAGCAGCTGCGTCACGTAGGTGACCTGGTAGCACAGCGGGTGCGCGCTGGGTGATGGGCTGAAGTCGTCGACCCGGAGCAGGCCGTTCGTCTGGGTCTCGATGTCGCGCAGGACGTCGACGGTCGTGTACCGATCAGCCTTGAACGACGCGCCAAACTGTCCCGTGAACGTCATCGTGTGGAACTCGATGCTGCGCACGTGATCGCGCTCCAGCGCGTAGCGCACGAAGTCGCCCAGCTCGTGATCGTTCTGCCCCCGTGCGAGCACCGGCAACAGCGTCGTGTCGACGCCGAACTCCTCGAGGCGCTGCATCGTACGCAGCTTGGCGTTGGTGAACTTGCCGCCCAGCATCGCCTCGTTCGTCGCGTCCTCGAAGGAGTCGAACGACAACAGCACCCGGACGCGCAGCCGCGCCAACTCCCTGAGCACCTCATCGCTGAGGCCCATCCCATGCGTCGAGAGCGTCACACGCCGGATTCCCGCGTCGCGGCACTGCTGCAGGATCCCCAGGAAATCCGGGTGGGCGGTCGGCTCACCGCCGGTGATGTTGATGATCCGTTCGCCATGCCCGCCGGCAATGCGCTTGATCTGGCCGAGAATCGCGTCCATCTCGTCGGCAGACATGTGGAACGCATCGTCGTTCTTGTTGTGCGTGTAGCAGATCGGACACGTCAGATTGCACGACGAGGTGATCGGGACGATCGGAAGTTCGACGCGCTGCTGATGTTGCGAACAGGCGCCACAATCATACGGACATCCCTGGGCGACCGGCTTCGTGGTCGCCGGCGGCGTCAGCTCCACGCCGATGGCGAGCGTCGCGGCGTACCAGTCGTAGTCCGACGAAATCAGGACGTCGAAGCTCCCGTGTGCTTCGCAGCGCTTCCGCATCACAACCCGATCGCCGTCCCGGACGATCGTCGCCGCGATGGTTCGTTTGCAACGCGGGCACAGGCTGGACGTGGTGCGCAGGATTTCGGACATACGAACTCCCTATCCGACTGACGCCATTTTGTCTCTACGCGGTCTCCACGGGCTTCGTCGGTTTCCACGTGGTCTTCTGGCGCGGGTAGGACGCCGTGGCGTCACCGTGCCGAATCACGGGCAACGATTTCTCCGCCGACATCCGCGACGGATTAAACAACCCCGCGTTCTTGTGGTGGTTCCCGTGCATGTAGATGCCATGCCAGAGCCAGTTGCCGAGCTTGTAGACCCCGTTGTTCAAGTTGATGGGGCGGAAGTCGTCGTTGGGGGAGTACGGGTTGTGTGTCGACCAGTTGAAGTGGACGAGGTGCGCGAAACCCACCAGCGCCGTCGGAATGAACAACGTCCAAAAGACAATCGGGCCGAGCATCAGGTACCAGGTCACCGGCAGCACTATGAAGCTCACCGAGAAACTGACCACGGCGCGCATCTTTTCGAAACGCCGGTTCTTCGGGGTGTCGCCATACCTCTCGAAGACCATCCGCTGCAGTTGGGCTTCGACCCCGACGACGGTCTTCCACAGATAGGGCAAGTAGCCCTTGGCATCGCTCGTGATCGGATGCGGGTCGTCGTCGACGTGGTCGGAGTGCTTGTGGTGACGCTGATGAACAATCTCCCACGACGCGAATCGCGTCAGCACAACGAAGCCGCAGAGTTCGCCCACGAGGCGGTTGATCGAGCGGGGGAAATTGTTGTGGGTCGCGTTGTGGATGTACACGCTGCAAAGAATCTGCGCGTGGCATGCCAGCGGGAGAAGCAGCAGCAATCGCCAGTCCCACGTCGTGACCAATCCGGAGTAGCCGGCGCTCAGAATCGCGGCACTCAGCGCTCCGCAGAGCACGAGGAAGAAGAGGTCATACCAGACGTAGAAGTAGCGATTTCGGCGAAACTGGGTATGCGGCAGCGACGTCAGCGTCGCAGCAATAATCGACATAGGCTCCTGTTCCGCAGCCCGCACGGCGCTCTCGATATCGAACACCGTGCGTGACCCGAAATCCCCTCCGATATACC
>JBFIHF010000202.1:0-11605 GCA_041601915.1 Bradymonadaceae bacterium | reverse complement strand
CTGCGGAAGTGGCCGTCCGTGGCGACCCTCTAGCTCAGGATCTTAAGGCGTCCTCAACACAACAGTGGGCCGTTTTGATCTGCTGGTCCGCTGGTCCGCTGGTCCGCTGGTCGCCGGTCAAATTCAAACTAAGACCCACACACCAACTAGCGCACCACCACGCGAAGCGCCCGAGGCACTCGCGCTTCACGGGGGAGGCCGCGGTTCACCAGCAGGCGCGAGGTTGCTCGACGCTTCGCGTGGTGGCTCGATGAACCGAGTGTGGGTCTTAGTTTGAATTTGACCAGCAGACCAGCGGACCAGCGGACCAGCGGACCAGCGGATTCTTTGGTCCTATGAGGAGCCTCTAGGAGCCTCTGGGAGAGGTCCAGCCTCACTCGCCCGCGAGGTACTTGAAGGGGTCCTTGGTGGAGAACACGCTCGTCACGGCGCCATCGAAGCAGGCGCTCAGCGGCATCTCGAAGGCGCGGTCCGAGGTCGTGAACGCCTCGCAGCGCGAGGAGACCACTTGATTGGCGGTGTCCGTGCCGTCGAAGTTCAGCATGAACCGCCATCCGACGAACTCCGGAGAGAGACCGGCCGTCCACGTCGAGAAGCTCTCGAGGTAGTTGCGTTGGGCGAGATAGCCCACGGCCGTCGTGACGGGGCTACCGATGCTGTAGAAGACGATCGGGGCGTCGCTGCCGTAGAGTTCCGGCAAGCGGCGCAGGAACTGATAGCTCTCGGTGACGCTGAGGTTGGCGACCGGAAACTCGATGTCGGCCTCGTCGGGGCCGCGATAGCTCTTCAGCGCGACGATGTCGCCGTACTCGGCGATCGGCATGATCACGGCCTCGACAGCGCGATCCAGGACCGCGAGGTTCCGCGTCTCGGAGCCGATGGCATACTGCGGCGCGACGCGCGCGACGAAGCGGTCCCAGTTGATCCCGGCGCCGACCTTGGTGTTCGGCGAGGCTTCGTGGATGCGGTCGGCGGCAGCGCGGTAGAACTGCATGAAGTTTGCGAACTCGGCGAGTGAGAATCCCTCGCCGTTGTCCGAGGCCAGCAGCAGGTCGATCTCATCGCCGACGATGAAGTAGCGCGGCTTCTGCGCTGCCGCGACGGTCTCGATCTGGTCGAGCACGTCGTCGTACATGTTGCGGCGATTCAGGCCGTAGGGGCCTTTGCCTTTGATGTTGCTGGTGTCGCCGAGGTTGCCGTCCCAGCGTACCCACCAATCCTTGCGCAGACGCCACATGTTGAGGACCACGGAGCGCGACTTGAACCCGTCGCCGCCAGCCTCGGCGTCCGCGGCGTCGATCTCGTCGTAGAGATCCGGAACGCGCCGCTCGAATCGAGCATTGTCCGCGTTGGCGCCCAGAAACTGCGTCGCAGGTCGGGCCATCGCATCGGGAGGCGCGGCGTAGGCGAGGTACTCGCCGAACGTGGGCGCGCCCTCGTCGTAGGCCTGGACGTGCAGCATCGCGTGGGGGAGCGTCGAGCTGACTTCCTGGTAGATGTTCGGCGCGAAGAACGCGGACGCGATCGACTCGCCGCTGCGGATGCCGACGCCGAGCTCCGCGCCGACCAGATCGAAGGGCTCGGCGGCGGCCAGGGCCGGATACCGATCCGGACCGGTGTCTTCGGAGTTGTTGTCATCGCCACCGCATGCGGCGGCGAGAAGTCCAAGCGCTAGAAGAAATCGACGCATCAGCGAGCCTCTGGGTCAGGAACGGGGGCGTATATCACGTTCCGAAGGGCCGATTCCACTGGCACGGGCGTGCGAGGGATTCGTGACGACAGAGGAAGGCCCCTCCCGCCTTTCGGCGAGAGGGTCTTGGGAAAAACTGGAAGAGGGGTTCGCGCGAGAGAGGAAACTGGAGGCAACCTCTGCGGCGCGGGTGGGAAGCGAGGTGACCCGCCCGAGTTGATATAGATACGCACCGATTCTGAAGTGGGTCTTAAGTTCCTCAAGAAACCTCCTCGCGCCCCGCGCCTCGGCACGTTTTGGGATTGGAATTCTCGGTCGGATCGTTAAGATACTGAATGAGCATTCATTCAAGAGAGTCGTAGTATGAACGTTTACAAAGCCCCGATTCGAGACCTGCTGTTCGCCCTGGAAGCGTTCGACTACAGCGAGCGCGTCGCCTCCCTGGAAGAGTTTCGCGACTTCGACATCGAGACCGTCGAGGCGATCCTGCAGTCCGGTGCTGACGTGCTCACCAAAGAGCTGCTCCCCCTCAACCGCGTCGGCGACGAGGAAGGCCTGAAGTGGGACCCGCAGACGGGCGAGGTCACGATGCCCACCGGATTTCGGGATGCGTACCGAATGCTGGTGCGGGAAGGAATGATCGGGATCACCGGCCCCGCGCAGTACGGCGGCGGTGGCGGCCCGGAGTCGTTGAGTACGACGCTCGGCGAGATCAGCACCGCGACGAACAAGAGCTTCTCGATGGCCCCGGGGCTGACGCGCGGACTGGTGGACGCCCTGCTCCACCACGCAACCGAGGCCCAGAAGGACAAGTACCTGCCGAAGCTCGTCAGTGGCGAGTGGTCGGGGACGATGTGTCTGACGGAGCCGCAATGCGGGACCGACCTGGGTCTGGTGCGGTCGAAGGCGACGGCCGAGGGCGATCACTTCCGCATCAGCGGGACGAAGATCTGGATCTCGTTCGGCGAGCACGACATGTCGGACAACATCATCCACTTCGTGTTGGCGCGACTGCCCGATGCGCCCGAAGGCATCAAGGGGTTGAGCGTGTTCATCGTGCCGAAGCTGCTCGATGACGGCGCGACCAATGGCGTGATGTGCACGGGACTGGAGCACAAGATGGGGATCAAGGCCTCGCCGACGTGTGTCATCGAGTTGGACAACTCGATCGGCTACCTCGTCGGCAAGCCGCACAAGGGGATGCGCGCGATGTTCACGATGATGAACGTCGCGCGGCTGCACGTAGGGATGGAAGGCATCGCGCTGGGCGAGATTGCCTACCAGACGGCCGTCGCGTTCGCGAAGGACCGGCGCCAGATGCGTGCGCTGGACAGCGAGAAGAGCGAGTTCGATCAGCCGGCGGACTGCATCATGGTGCACCCGGACATCCGGCGGCAGCTCCTCAACATCAAGGCGACGACGGAGGCGATGCGCGCGCTGGCGGTGTGGGGCGCGGTGGAACACGACGTCAGCACCTACCACCCGGATGCCGCGGTTCGTCAGGAGGCCGACGATCTCGTGCAGCTGTTGACGCCGCTCATCAAGGCGTACTGCACCGAGCGTGGCTTCTTCAACATCTCGGATGCGATGCAGGTCTGCGGCGGCGCCGGCTACACGACGGATTGGGACATCGAGCAGTACATGCGCGACGAGCGCATCGCGTTGATCTACGAGGGAACGAACCACATTCAGGCCCTGGATCTCGTCGGTCGCAAGTTGCCGCGTCACGGCGGCCGCCTGTTCCAGGTGTTTTCGGCGCGGATCACGTCGCTGATTCGCTCGTCGGCCGACGAACCCAAAATGTCGGAGTTTCTGGCGCCGCTGAAGGCGATCTCGAAGCAGACGACCGGCGTCACGATGGAGCTTGCCGGACGCGCGATGGAGGACAACGAGGTCGCCGGCGCGGTGGGCACGAACTACCTGACGCTGCTGTCGCTGTGCGCGCTCACCTACGCGATGGCGGTCGAAGCGCGCCACGCGCTGGCGAATCCGGGCCCACACAGCGACACCAAGCTGAAGACGGTGCGGTGGTTCAACGACATGGTGTTGCCGGAGGCGGATTCGTTGGTGCGCAAGGTCGCGGCCGGAAAAGGCAACATGTTCGACTTCGACGTCGACGAGTTCTAGGTGACTGGTTTCGTGCTCCGCAGCGGCACCCCTGCTATCTTCGGGTATCTGAGTGGGAGTGAGCTGTGACTAGAACCTATGCGTGCGTGTTCGCGATCGTGCTGTCCGGGTGCAACCTGTTTAGCTCGACGGAAGACTCCGACGCTGGCTTGCCGCCCGACGACGGCCGTGAGATGGCCGCCGTGCCGGACCTCGGCGGTCCCGACGGTTTGGTGGTCGAGGACGCGTCCACGCCCGACAATCCCGATATGGCCACACCGCTGGACACGTCGAGTCCTCCTGGGGATCTCGGTCCGGTGGATACCGACGGCGACGGCATCGTAGACGCCGATGACAACTGTCCCAGCGTGGCCAACCCCGACCAGCTCGATTCAAACGCGGACGGGATTGGGGACGCCTGCGCGGTTCTGACCTGCGTGAACACCTGTACGATCGCGTGCGTCGACGCATCCAGCGAGGGCTGCGTCGCGTCATGCGGCGGGTCGTCGACCTGCGACTACGAGTGCACGGCGACAGATACTCCGTGCCAGCTCTCGTGCGCGGGCCAAGCGACCTGCGCCGGGTCCTGTCCGGCCGGCGGATGCCGGATGGAATGTCGCGGACAGGCGAACTGCGCCTTCACCTGCCTCGGCGGCGGTTGCGAGTTCAACTGCTCGACGGCGCAAACCTGCACGACGACCTGCGAAGGCGGCGGCTGCACCGGGTCATAGGTGACTGGTGTTTTTTGCGTGATGCGTCTAGCCACATAGGCGGCACGAGCTCTTTGTCGCTCTCGTTCGACGATACTACAGAAAAAACGCCCGGCCACTGGTGGGGCCGGGCGATTCATCCATCCATCCATTCATTCAGTGAAAGTCGGTTTCGCTCAGGTGTTCTCGCGGCGGCGCGGTGAACGCAGGAAAGTCGGGACGTCCATCGTGTCCTCCTCGTTCTGGCTGAGTCCGCCGGCTGCGCGAACGGCGCCGCTTGCGGTGCGGATGAAGTTGGCACGCCGATCGTCGCCGGAGGTCGGCACGCGGTCGAACCCACCGGTGTTCTCGCGCGGATCGCGACCTTCCTCGAAGAACGCCTCCGAGACGGCATCGAACTCCCCGCTGCCGTCGAACGTCTGCTCGCGCTGCTCGATCTCCTCGACCGGGACGCCGCTCAGCGTTCCGCGCAGGCCGCTGGTCGCGACATGGTCGATCGCGTGCGGCGCAGGGGTCGGGTAGTTGGAGCGCTCGGCGTAGAAGCCGGGCTGCTCTTGCGGCGCGAAGTACTGCTGCTGGGGCGGCTGTGGCGCGGTGCGGCGCTCCCCGGGACCCGGCGTGTAGTTCGACGTGGCGTGGTACTGCGACGCGGCCTGCGGACGGCGACGGGCGTGGTTGATCTCGTCGTCGAACTCGGTCGCGGCCGGCTGGAAGCCCGTCGCGATGACCGTGATCTTGATCTCGTCGCGTGCGTTCTCGTCGATGACGTTGCCGAAGATGATGTTCGCTTCTTCGTGCGCGGCTTCCTCGATGAGGCTCGCGGCGTCGTTGATCTCGCGCAGCGTCATGTCGAGGCCGCCCGTGATGTTGATGAGGATGCCGGTCGCACCTTCGATCGAGACGTCCTCGAGCAGCGGCGAGCTGATCGCCATTTCGGCGGCTTCGAGGGCACGGGTCGGACCGGAAGCCCGGCCGGTGCCCATCAGCGCGAGTCCGCGGCCGCGCATGATCGTGCGCACGTCGGCGAAGTCGACGTTCACGAGGCCGCGCACCGTGATGAGGTCGGAGATGCCCTGCACGGCCTGCAACAACACCTCATCGGCCTTCTTGAAGGCTTCGAGGATCGTCGTGTCGTCGCCAGACATCGCGAGCAACCGCTGATTCGGGATCGTGATGAGGGTGTCGACGGCGGCCTGGAGGTTCTTGATGCCCTCTTCAGCCTGGCGACGACGGCGGCGTCCTTCGAAGTGGAACGGCTTCGTGACGACGCCCACGGTCAAGGCGCCCATCTCGCGAGCGATGTTGGCGATGACGGGCGCGGCACCAGTGCCGGTTCCGCCGCCCATGCCGGCCGTGACGAAGACCATGTCTGCGCCTTCGAGCGACTCGGCGATGCGGGCGTGGTCTTCGAGCGCGGAGTGGCGCCCGATGTCGGGATCGGCGCCCGCGCCGAGGCCTTTGGTGAGGGTGCCGCCGAGCTGAATCTTGATCGTCGCAAGGTTCGTGTCGAGGGCCTGCAGGTCGGTGTTCGCGGCGACGAACTGCACGCCGCCGATGCCGTCGGCGATCATGGTGTTGACGGCGTTGCCGCCCCCGCCACCGACGCCGATGACCTTGATGTTTGCGCTTTCGGGGATTTCGGTATCGTCGAATTCGAGCATGGTCTCTTCCTTGAGTGTCGAGCGAGCGAGTCGCTCAAGTCTTAGTCGTTGGTTGTAGTAAAACGTTGATTAGTTAGAAGATCTCGGCGAACCACTGTTTCATGCGTTTCGCGACTTTGTCGTACACGCGCTCTTCCCGAATGCGGAACAGCGACTGCTCCTGGCACTTCGCCCCGTAGATCACGAGGCCGACGCCTGTGGCGAACTTGGGGTTCCGGACGACGTCCACCAGCCCGCCGACGCCTTTGGGCAACCCACGCCGGACCGGCATCCCGAGCACCTCCTCGGCGATCTCGGGCATATGCTCGAGGATCGTGGTGCCGCCGGTGATGACGACACCGCTGGCGATGAGGTCCTCGTAGCCGGAGCTGCGAATCTCGCGGCCCACGAACGCGAAGATCTCCTCGACACGGGGCTCGATGATCTCGCTGAGGATCTGGCGAGACAGCACGCGCGGCGGGCGACCGCCGACCGATGGAACCTCGATCGTCTCCTCGGGGCTCACCCGACTCGTCATCGCGCAGCCGTAGCGCTGCTTGATGCGCTCCGCTTCGGCCATCGGGGTACGCAGTCCCACGGCGATGTCGTTGGTGAGGTGGTTGCCGCCCACGGAGAGCACCGCCGTATGGACGAGGCTTCCGCCGCTGAAGATCGCGATGTCGGTCGTCCCGCCACCGATGTCGACCACGGCGACGCCGAGCTCCTTCTCGTCCTCGGAGAGCACGGCCTCACTGGAGGCGAGCTGCTCGAGCACGATGTCGGCGACGTTGAGGCCACAGGCGTTGGCGCACTTGATGATGTTCTGCGCGCTGGTCACGGATCCGGTGACGATGTGGACCTTGGCTTCGAGGCGTACCCCGCTCATGCCGAGCGGCTCCTTGATGCCGTCCTGTTCGTCGATGATGTACTCCTGCGGGATGACGTGAATCACCTCGCGGTCCATCGGGATGGCGACAGCGCGCGCGGCATCCACCACGCGAGCGAGATCGGCTGGACGGACTTCTTTCTCCTTCACGGCGACAATCCCGTGAGAGTTGAAGCCCTTGATGTGGCCACCCGCGATGCCCGCGTAGACGGTGTTGACTTCGCAACCCGCCATGAGCTCCGCTTCTTCGACGGCCTTCTTGATCGAGTTGATCGTGGCATCGATGTTGATGACCACGCCCTTTCTCAAGCCCGTCGAGGGGTGACTTCCGATTCCGATGATGTCGAGGCCGTCATCGGTGAGTTCGCCAATGATGCAGGCGATCTTCGTCGTTCCGATGTCGAGCCCTACCAGGATTTCGTCTCTTCTCGCCATGTTACCTTCCGTGGTGCGTCTGGTCTTCGTTGCTCGTGCGGGCAGTCCACCCACAGCCGTTAGTTTTTCAGGGAGTCGCCACTGCGTTCCGTCGCTCGGCTTCCCACTGTTACTCGGTTCAAACTCTCTTCATTGTCGATGAGGATGTAGTCCACATCGCGCGCTTCTCGCTCGATCGCGGCGAAGACAGCTCGCAGACGTTCGAGACGCTCGGCGTACCGGCCGCGGCCGAGCCGAATTTCGATGCCGCTCTCGGCGGGCACGATCGACAACCCCATCACGGGATCGACGTGCACCTCGGAGAGCGCGGGCAACTTGCGTTCTTCGACGAGCCGCACGACTTCGAGCGCCTCGAGCACCAATTCTTGCCCGGCGGGGGCTTCCGCTTCCGCGCGGCTCAGGCCCGTAATGAGCGGCAGTCGCAGCAGCTCGTCGACCGGGTCGCCGCCTTCGATGCGCTTGAACGGCTCGCCGCGCGCGTCGAGCAACGTGAAGACTTTGCCATCGACGAGCACCGCCGACGGCGTCCGCTCTTCGACCTGAATCGTGAGCGAGCGCGGCAACCGCTTCTCGACCTGGGCGCTGCGAATCCACGGCAGCGCCTCGAGCTGAAGCTTCACGCGTTGGGGATCGACGTCGAATGCGTTGGAACCCCGTACGACGCCCGCCTGGCTGAGGATGTCCTCTTCGTCGAGGCTGTGCAGCCCGCGAATCGTGATGTCGTCGAGTGAGAAGTACGGGGTGCTCACGACGTGCATGTAGCCGAGGAAGACCGCGACCGGCACACCGACGGCCACGAGGGCCAGCACGATGAGCGGCGCGAGGTATCGCGAGATCGAGCGCAACCCGCGCCCCAGTGACTGGGCGCGTTCCTTGAGCGGGATCCGTCGGCGATTTGTCTTCTTGCTTGGCACGTTCTCTTCCTTGAGCGCTTCGTGGTGGTCATCCGTGACCACCGGGGGTTCAGCGTGGGTCGTCCAGTGTGGCAGAATCGAGCATGCGTTCGGCGAACTCGGCGAACGACAGTCCGAGTGTCCGCGCCATCTTCGGCACGAGACTGGTCTCGGTCATTCCGGGAATCGTGTTCACTTCCAGCACGTACAAGTCGCGACTCGCCGACGCGCGTCCGGCGTCGTTTCGCGCCATGACGTCAACGCGGGCCACGCCGCGGCAGCCGAGCACATCGTAGGTCCGGCGCGCGAGCGCGACCAATCGGTCGTGCAGCTCGCCGGCCGGCACGGGCAGGTACTGCGTCCCCGCGCCCTGGTACTTCGCCTCGTAGTCGTAGAAGCGGTTCGCGGCGACGACTTGAATGACACCCAGGGAGGACTCGCCGAAGAGCCCGACGGTGTACTCGTCACCGGCGATGTACTCCTCGAGCAGCACGCCCGCCCCCGCCTGCCCGACATGCATCTGGGCGAGTTGCTCCAGTGCGCGATCGAGCTGTTCGGTGTCTTCACACAGGAAGACGCCGACGCTGGAGCCGCCGTCGTTGATCTTGGCCACGACAGGCCAGCCGAGCGCGCCGCGTTCGGTGGCGGGGGTCGATGGTTGGATGGTCACGCTTTGTGGTGTTGGAACGTCGGCAATGCGAAGGATGGCTTTGGCCCTCGCCTTGTCCATGGCGAGCGCCGAAGCCAAAACCCCAGATCCCGAGTACGGAATGCGCAGGGCTTCAAAGAAACCCTGGAACACGCCGTTCTCACCGCTGCCTCCATGCAGCCCTAACAAGACCGCCGCGGGTCGGTCGGAGACGAGTCGGCCGACGTCGTTGGGGACATCGTACACCGCCACGTCGTAGCCGAGGCTTTTGAGGGCCTCCGCCAACGCCCGACCAGTCCTCAGACTGACGTCTCGCTCGTCGGAGTCGCCACCAAGGACCACTCCGACTGTTCGGCCGCGAAACTTCCCTGTTCCGTGTTGCGTTAGCATCCCTGCTGCTCCAGCTCCTGTTCGATAGCCTGGAGTCTCGTCCATCCGTCGAATCCGACGAAACGGACCTCGGGTCGAAGCTCGATCCCAAAGGTCCGGCGGACGCGCACTCGCGCCATGGCCATCAGCCGTAAAAAATCCTCCGCCGACGCGTCCTTCTCATTGATGAAGAAGTTCGCGTGAAGAGGGCTAATCCGAGCTCCTCCGATGCGGTGGCCTTTGAGGCCCACCGCCTCGATGAGGCGTCCGGCAAAGTCGCCCTCGGGGTTGGCAAACGTACTTCCGACGCTGGCCAGCCGATAAGGTTGTGTCTCGTTGCGCCGCTCTTTGTCCGCTTGGACACGTTCCCGGGCAGCAGTCACATCACCGCGATGTACTTCGACCATGCCGCCGGTCACGATGCTGCGCGGAGGCAGCGCCGTATGGCGATATGAAATCTGTATGTGCGATGCTTCCAACACTGTCACCATCCCTGGTTCGGCGGGCGAAAACAGCTCGACCCGTCGCAGTATGCTCGAGAGATCCTTCTCTCGAATGCCGGCGTTCATCGTGATCGCGCCGCCAAAGGTTCCGGGGATCAAGACCAGGAATTCCATCCCGATCCAGCCCTCCTTGAGCAGCCCGCGAACCAAATGAGCGTTCACCGTGCCGGCGCCAATTGAGACAAGGGCTCGTTGCTCGTCGATTGGCTGGACGTCCCATGTGGCGAGATCTCCAACCAGGCGAATCGCAACACCATCGATCCCGTCGTCGCCGAAGAGCACGTTGCTTCCGAGGCCGATGGGGACGAGTTCGAGTCCCATCTCGGCCGCGAATTGGCGTGCCCACTGAAGCTCCTCTAGTGAGGAGACTTCAACCCAGTAGGCTGCTGGGCCACCGATGCGAAGCGTACCGTGCTTCGCGAGCGACTCATCGCGTCGGAATCGGTCTCCGAATTCGTTCATCATGAACGCTTCGTTCACCGAGTCGCCGACCACTCACCTACCTTCGGGCGTGGAAAAGAAACCACTGTTTCGCAAGGCACGATCACAATACAGACCTCACGATCGTCCGCAAGAGGGTTGGTCGATCGAGTATACTCCGATGAACGTCAAGAACTTAGATCGGCATTCCTCATCTCGCGCTTTGAGAAATGGCCCATTCTTAAAGTCGATTCTCCAAAGATTGCGCACCCCCACCCCATGCGTGTGGGAGAGCATCCCACATCCTGTTTATTCGTGGAATGGTTGAGGCGCGAAACCCCGGATCGAGACTCTACTTCCACTATCTGCAATGGGGCGAACACCGCGAGCCGTGCGGTGTTGAGGCGGCTGCAACCCACCGCGAGCACAGGTGCTTTTTGCGGGACCGGTCGCTCATCGACGGGACACGGGGCTGCAGAGGGTTCGGGGCGAGCGATCAGACCTGCGCGTAGATCACGACGGGCGTTTCGGGACCAAACGGGGTGCCATCGAGGGCGCCGACGAGGTCGACCTGATCGAATCCGGCGTCGAACATCGTCGTGCAGATCCACTTCGCGTCGTAGCCGCGGTGGCCGAGTTGAAACTCGAAGCGCTCGCCGCCGCGCGTCACGATGAGCCAGCGGTAGGAGACCCAACCGCGCTCCCAGTCGTGCTCCAGCTCCTCGAGAACGAGCATGCCCTCCGGGCCTTCTCGCCAGTCTTTGACGTCGACGCGCCGTTGCGACGAGTCGAGGTTCACCATGCGCAGTACCGCCCAGCCGCTAGGCTTGAGGGCGGACTGCAGCGCCGCGAGCACGCCGCCCTCCCCGACCCCGTGGACAAAGTTGAACGAAGAGGACAGGTTGAGCACGAGGTCGAAGTGGCCCTCGGGCTGGTACGCCTCGGGGTCGCCGATCAGGAACTCGATCTCGACGTGGTCTTCCTCGGCGCGTTGTCGCGCGAGCTCGAGCGCTTCGTCCGCCGGACCTACGGCGGTCACGGTGAAGCCCAGATTCGCCAGGGCGACCGCGTGTTGTCCGGTACCGCGTGGGATCACGAGCGCGCGACCACCGGTCAGTCCGGTGCGCTTCATGATATCCTCGATATCGGTGCCCGCGGCGTCCCAGATCGCCTCGCTCACGGTGGCCGGTGACAGCATGTCGATGAGTTCGTCGTTGAGATCCAATTGCACGCTCGCGCTCGGGTCACCGCGAGGATACGGCGAATCCACGAGCGCCACAACGAGCGTGAGCGTGAGGTGCTAG
>JBFIHF010000201.1:0-11627 GCA_041601915.1 Bradymonadaceae bacterium | reverse complement strand
CAGCGCTGCGTGGGCATGGATGCGCTCAATGCGTTGTACAACGTCACGTGGGAGATGGACGAGGCTACGGGCAGTGGTTACCACGAGCGATTCCTGCGTTTTCTGCGCCACGTGCAGTCCAACGACCTGATCTGCTGCGGGGCGATGACGGACCCCAAGGGCGACCGGCGCAAGTTGCCGCACGAACAACCCAGCAAGTACCTGCGCGTCGTCGAACGCCACGACGACCACATTGTGGTGCGCGGCGCCAAGATGCATCAGACCGGTGTCGTGAACTCGCACGAGGTCATCGTGATGCCCGGCGGTTCGATGACCGACGCGGACCGCGACTTCGCGGTCGCGTTCGCGATCCCGCTCGACGCACCCGGCATTACGTTGGTGTACGGCCGCCAGCCGTCGGATGACCGCCGCAACGGATGCTCGCTGGACCAGGGCAACCACAAGTACGGCGGCCAGGAAGCGATCGTGATCTTCGAGGACGTGAAGGTCCCGCTGGACCGCGTGTTCATGGACGGCGAGACCCACGTCGCCCGCGAGTTGGTCGAGTACTTCGCCGGCCACCACCGCCACAGCTACGGCGGGTGCAAACCCGGAAACGGCGACGTGCTCATTGGCGCTGCTGCGCTCGCGACCCAGTATGCCGGCGTCGATCGCGCGTCGCACGTGCGCGACAAACTCGTTGAGATGACACACCTCAACGAGACGCTGTTCGCGTGCGGTCGCGGATGCGCATCAGCCTGCCACCCCACCCCGTCGGGCACCGTGATGGTCGATGCGATGCTCGCCAACGTCTGCAAACACAACGTCACGCGCTTCACCTACGAGATCGGTCGGCTCGCTGAAGACCTCGCCGGCGGCCTCATGGCGACGATGCCGTCGGGCGAAGATCTCGAGCACCCCGAGATCGGCCCGCTGCTGCAGGAGTTCATCGCGGCCGCCGAGGGCTCCGCGATGGACCGCGCCAAGATCCTGCGCCTCATCGAGTCGATGACCCTCGGCACGACCGCCGTGCCGTTGCGAACCGAGGCGATGCACGGTGCGGGGTCGCCGCAAGCACAGCGTTTGCGCATCGCGCAGCAAGCCGACTTCCCAGCCAAAATCGCGATGGCGAAGAGGATCGTGGACTAGCGCTGTAAGGCGGTCCGGTGGTTGCGCTCGCTGGCACGGCGAGTGCAGTGTGAGGGGTATCCAGGCGGAGTAGAGCCATGTCGGTCCGAGTCCTCATTGTGTCGTGCGCGTTCGCGTTGTTGTCGTTCGCATGCTCCTCACCCGCATCAAACAACGGCGACAGCTGCGTGCCCTCCTGCGACGGGGCGGCGTGCGGCGACGACGGGTGTGGCGGCGAGTGTGGTAGCTGTGTCGCAGGTGAGGTCTGCAACAGCGGCGTATGCGCCTCGCCGAACTGCGGCAACGGCGCGCTGGACGAGGGCGAAACGTGCGACGACTCCGCAGGGCGAGGATGCGCGACGGCCGCCGGTTGCGAGCCGCTGAGCGGCTGCTTCAGCGCGGCATTCTCCGGCGCTCCCGAGTCATGCGACGCCTTGTGTGCGACGACCCAGATCGAGGTCTGTGTCGACGGCGACGGATGCTGCCCGACGACGTGCAATCCGGGGTCGGACCGCGATTGTGTCCCCGAAAACTGCGGCAACGGAGTCGTGGACCCCGGCGAGACGTGCGATGAGCCGACGGTGCTCTGCCTGACCGCTGCGGAATGTCAGCCGACTCACTCCTGCGACCGGGCCGTGCTGATCGGCTACGATTTTGCCTGCTCGGTGTCGTGCGCCCATTCCGATATCACGAGCTGCTCGATGACGTCCGACGGGTGCTGCGCCGAAGGGTGCACCTACCGCACCGACGCCGACTGCGCCGCACCCGTGTGCGGCAACAGCATCGTCGAGATCGACGAGGTCTGTGACACGGGCATCGTCACCGGCGAGGGCTCCTGCCCGGGCGACTGCGACGACAACCGCGCCTGCACGACGGACCTGCTGGCGGGCGGCGACTGCACCGCGACGTGCAGCTACGCCACGCAGAGCGCGTGCGCGAACGGCGACGGCTGCTGCCCGCCTGCCTGCACCAACGCCAACGACAACGACTGCGCCAACGTCGTGTGTGGCGATGGCGTCGTGGACGGCAACGAAGGCTGCGACAACACGATCCCGGCCGGCGAGTCCGGTGCGTGCCCGGCGTCCAATGCCGACTGTGACGATCTGGACCCGTGCACGACGGACATGATGATGGGCAATGCCGGCGACTGCTCGGCGCGCTGCGTCAACGCCGCGATCGCCTGCGCGGACGGCGACAGCTGTTGCCCGTTCACGTGCACCGCCAACAACGATGCGGAGTGCGACGCACTCGACCTGTGCACGACGATGTGCTTCCGCGCCGTCAACTACTGCATGGGCGCCAACGAGCTCTTCGCGTCGACCGCCGACTGCACCGCCGCGTGCCGCGACATGCCGACCGGCCGCGCCGCGGACACCTCGGGCGCCACCCTGTACTGCCGGTCCAACCACCTCGACGACGCGCTCAACGACCCCGAGACCCACTGCCCGCACGGCGGCGCCACGCCGACCGAGGGCTGCGTCGACTAACGCTCAACGCCGTCGATACTGCGCAAGTGTGCCGACCATTTCGTAGCCAATCGCCCGGTAGATGCGGTTGGACGTCGCGTTCGACAGGTCGGTGAACAGAAAGCAGAACTTCCGCCCCGCATCGAGTTCACGTTGAGTCAGCGCCGCGACGCACGCGCTCGCGTAACCCTTCGCCCGATGTTCCGGCGGGGTGTACACGAGCGAGATCCGCACCCCGTTCGGGGTCGGGCCACGCGCTGAGGCCATCGACACCGAGCGATCGTCGACGTCCCAAACCACCAGCGCGCCGCTGCCGATCCACTGCCGGACCAAGGCCCGCAACTCGGTCGCGGAGCGCCGAATCCCGCCTCCAACCTCGTCCTGGAATGCGAGCGTCCACTGACACACCATGTCGACGTCCCACTCCGCGGCGCGTCGCATCTGACCGGGGACGCCGTGTGGTGTTCGGACCACCTCGAGGCGGTAGATGCCCTGCGCCGACACCTCGTCGAGCTCGACCTCGAGCCCGCGTGCCACCGCGGCCGCAAGGTGAGGAGAGATGTTCACCTCGAACGCCTCGTCGTACGCCGACGCAGCCACCGCGGCGAGCGCGGACGCCGTCTCGTCATCACAGCCGTACGACAGCGACAGCGGCCACGGCGGTGTGCGCAGTGCGCAGCCCACGACGACCTCGTCGCGAGCGGCGGACAGCCAGAGGTTGTCACCGGGAAATCCGCCCGCGGCGGCCGCTCCCAGCACACCAAACAGGTGGTTGTTCCACGCCTCGTGCGTGACGAGATGTTGGTGCGTGGCGGCGCGGAGTTCAGCGGCCGTGGCGTGGCGCGTAATCTGGAAATCAGTCGGAGCCATACTCGAACAACCCGGACATCTTCGTGGTGCTTCCGCTGTGCGCACCGACCATGACGGTCGGCTTCGTCTCACGGGACTTCAACTCGATGCCCAGCGCTCGAATCGACGCGATCGCCTGCGCAGGGTCGTTGGTGAAGACATCCGGCGGAGCATGCACGCTGTCGTCGGTGGTGATCTGCGCCGTGTCGCCCAACAGCAGGACGCCATCGACGAGGAACGCGCAGTTGCCCGCCGTGTGCCCAGGGGCGTGAAACACCTCGATCGACGCTTCGCCGAACGTCAGGACGTCCCCACCCTTGAAGGTCTTCGCGACCTTCAATCCCGGCGGGTTCGGCCCCACCAGTTTGCCAAACGTGCTCGTGCCGCCTTCCCTTCCTTCGGCCATGTCCACCTCGGCGTCGTGCACCCACAGTGGGACATCGAGCAGCCCGTAGGCCGCCGCGACATGGTCGCCATGAGCATGGGTGAACAGGATCGCCTCGAGGTCCTCGACCCCGGCACCCTTGGCCGCGAGTGCCGCCCGAACTGCTTCACCCGCTTGATCGGCGCCGCCGTCGACGAGGACGTACTTGCCGCCCCCGATGTCCACCAGGAACATCGCCACGTAGGGCACGTCTTCCACGACGGAGACCCGCGCGTAGGTCGCCCCCGGCTCCACGGGCTTGTTGCTGCCGAAGATCTTGATGATCCCGAAGGCGATCGTTCCCACGAAGAGCACCACGACAACGATCAGCGCGATTCCGATTTTTCGTTTCATATCATGACGCTACTACGAATTCGGGACACGTGCCTCACACTTCGACGAGCACGCTGCTACGGGGCTTGCGACCAATGTCGGGGACTTCGCAGTCGTCGGCAGGATACCCGACCGGCAACAGCAGAAACGCACGCTCTTCAGGTGGGCGACCGAGCACCTCGCCGAGAAACCCCATCGGACTCGGTGTGTGTGTCAGCGTCACCAGGCCGGCGTTATGGATCGCGGCGATCAGGAACCCGGACGCGAGGCCGACCGACTCTTTCACGTAGTAGTGACCCCCGCCATCGGGGGCTTTCGTCTGCGCGAAGACCACGATCAACGCCGGAGCGACCTCGAGGAACGGCTTGTCGGAGTCGGTGCCGAGGTGCGCGAGATCTTCGAGCCACTCCGGGGTCGCGCGCTCGGCGTAGAAGCGTCGCTCCTCGTCTTCGGCGGCCACGCGGATCCGCGATTTCGTCTCCGGGTCGGTCACCAACACGAAGGTCCATGGCTGCTTATTGGCGCCCGACGGCGCCTGCGCCGCGGTCTCGATGATCGCGCGCAACACCTCCATCGGAACAGGGTCGGGCGAGTACTCGCGGACGGAGCGCCGCGTGCGCATCGACTCGAGCATGCTCGTGGCGCGCTCGTGCATCGTCGCTTCATCCAGACGCCGGAACTCCAGCGGTTTCGTATCCATCCCTGCTCCTCCTAGTTACTCCACGGGCGTCAACGAAACCCACGACAGAAACGTGTATGCCCAATCGCCGCTCGACTCGGACCGGCCGCCGACTTCCAGTGTCAGCGCGCCATCGCGCACCTCGACCGTCACGACGCCCTCCACGACCGGTGCGGCGTCGGTCGTGACCACATCGTGGACGACGTTCTGGCCTTCGATCGTCAGGTTGTGCGGGTCTCCCGGATAGGCGCGCGCGGGACGCCCGACCCCGTAGCCGACCTCCCACGTGCCGCTCGGGACCGCGAACTCGAAGGTACTGTCGCGCCCGTAATCGTCGAACAGGTAGGACCGCTGGACCTCGGAGTAGCCGACGACGTCGTCATACCCGTACTGCACGATCGCGGTCCCGACGTTCTCGCCGGACCACCCGTAACCGAGCTCGGCATCCCACGCGTCCCACCCGATCTTGAGCCATGTCTCGCCGTCGACCTGCAGCGGATCGGCGGCGGGCGCGCCGCCCGGGTCCTGGAAGTTCAGGTAGTACGCCTGTTTCGGCCGCGTATCGTCCTCGACGGTCAGCGTCGGCAGCGTCTCGCGCGAACCCTCGATGTACAGGCCGAGCTCGTGGCGTAGCGCGGCGAGCGCGTCGGCGTCCTTCGTCCAACTGGTGAGGCTCGACGCGACGGAAGCCGCAACATCATCGACTGCGGTCTGCCCACCGTACGGCGCATGCGCGCCGCCGTTCGCGAGGTACAGGTACTCGTAGTCTTCGAAGCCCTCGCGCAGCAGGACTCCGCGCACCGTCGGGCGCGTCCCGTCGAACCACCGGTTGGCGTCGTAGTAGGCGTAGCCGCGAACCCGGTAGCCCCACGAGATCCACGGCCAGATGCGCATGTGGACGCCCTGCCGGTCGATACGCGTGGGATTGGGGTATGGATCGGGGTCCTGGTCCAGCGAGTAGAACCATACTTCCTCGCCGAAGTCGGCCTGCCGCGTGCGCGCGTAGCCCTCCTGGTAGGCGCGGATGTGCGCGATCCAGATGTCGTAGCCGCATGCGCCGTCCGCGTGCTCCGCAATCGCGGGTGTCGGCTCCTCGCTCACGGCGATCTTCAGGTCCGGCGCGGCGGCCTTGGAGATGCGGCACAGGTGGGCGGCGAGTCGCGCGTCGTCCGCGTCCTGCGGCTCGTTCTGGACGTACCAGTAGCCCTTGTCGAGGTAGTCGTTGTCGCGCATGTACGCCTGCAGCGCGGTCAAGAACTGCGACCACTCCGCATTGTAGGCGGCACTGCCGAAGTGGTCACCGCGGTCGATCCCGCAAAACGTGCCCGGCCGTGGCGTCGAGTTGTCGACGAACTGAAACAGCATCGCGGACGCGAATCCCACACCGTTCCAGCCCTCACCGTGAATGTAGCGGCGCGCCGATCGCGTACTGCTCGCCCTCCTCCGGCTCGTCCCAGAACGCCTCGCAGGGGTTGGCGCCGTTGTCCCACGTGATCGACGGGTTGAAGCCGCTCGGCCACGTGACGGACTTCGGCGTGAAGCGCAGATCGAACAGCGTCGTCTTGGCGTCGTCCACGCTGCCTGCGCCCACGAGCGACGACACGTCCACGTTCATCTGCGTCTTGAAGTGACGCTCGCCGGCGATGGAGAAGTCGTACACGTAGAGGACCAAGGGAGTCTCTGCCGCCCCCACGGTCACGGTTGTGGTGTGCTCGCCGGGCGTCGCGTCGTCGGGCACC
Source organism: Bradymonadaceae bacterium (assembly GCA_041601915.1). Taxonomy (GTDB): domain Bacteria; phylum Myxococcota_A; class Bradymonadia; order Bradymonadales; family Bradymonadaceae; genus JBFIHF01. Next base: position 5,030 of record JBFIHF010000201.1, on the reverse strand, counting down.
TTGACGGTCAGCCAGACCACCCGGGGCGCATCGGCGGCGGCATCGACAGTGGCCATCGCCGCAGAGGGCGCGATCGTTTCGGCCCATCCGTCGACCATCTGCACCGTGGCGAGCTCCATGGCGATGCCCGGCATCGGCGCGACGGAGACCGTCGCGCTGCCGCTGCCCGGCCCAAACAGCAGCTGCAACACTTCGAACTCGCCGCGCACAGCGCTGATGCGCAACTCGGATCGTTCGGCGTCCGGCGGACGATCTTGCGGCGTCGGGCGATGCGTGACCGGCGTCGTCCAGATCGGCAATGTCGGCGTCGACTGCGCCAGCCGGAACGTGAACTCGGTCGCATCGAGCACCACCGGGTCCGTCGGAACGTCCACCGAGTTCACGTCGTTGTTGGGGACAGCATTGGGCGCGGAGTTCGGCGCCCCATTGGTGGCGACGTTCTGGCTTCGCTCGTCTTTGGAACATCCGGAGGCGAGCACGGTCGCCAGAACAAGGATCAAGGACTTGGGCATGCGCTGACTCTAACCCCTCAGGCAGCACAACAGAAGCGGGCCCACCTGGCCAAGCTGTACATGGCCGCTTCGTACGTTCAGACTGAGTGTATGCGACCCCACACTATCGTGATCGGGGGGGCCGCCGCCGTCGCGCTGCTGATCGGTGTAACGGTCGTGTCGGCTCAGTCCGGGGACCTCATCCTGCTCGACGAGATCGAGGTCGACCCGGTGGTTGAGGTCGCCGACGTCGGTTCAGACGCCGGGTCGGATGCCGCGACCGACGATGCGGCGACGGTCGACAGTGGCCCCCGGATCGTCATCGAAGGTATCAGCGACTACGAGCCTCCGGAGATCATCCCGCGGCCGAAGCCCAAGAATCCGCGCGCGCTGTACGAACAGCTCGTCACGCGGCACGCCACCGACTGCATCGTTCGCCACGGCGTCGACGAGCTCAACGTGGAGGTCGGACTCCTCTATCTGGTCCGCGCCGGGCGTCCCCAGGCGACGCTCTCCGCCGTCACGAACGACGAGGGGCTCTACGTGCCGCGCTTCTTGGTGGACGTGATGCGCAGCGTCGGCGAGACGCGACCGATCGATGTGGACGACCGCCGCAGGTTCTTCAAAGAGTGTCTGCAAGTCGTCCCCCTCGGCAGCTTCCCCGTGGTCAGTGAGCGCGTGGGGTTCCGCATCAAGCACACGGCGATGGGGCTCCGGGCCCTCGACGTGAAGTGGCAGCGCCTGTGAATCGGTCCACCTGAACGCGCCTGAAAGCTTCCGAAAGCTCCCTCACAGACCTTCCAACCCTCCCTTCGGCTCACTACTTATGGTGCCGACGCTGAAGGAGTGTTGACATGCAAATCGGAAAATTCACGATCGCCCTGCTCGCCATGCTCGCTGTCGCTTGCGTACCTCCCGAGTCCAAGGGCCCCAAGAAGCAGTTCGTGCCGGCGGGTGTCGACGACGTGCCGGAGATGCCCGACGATCGCCTGAACAACGCGTCGAACAACACCGCAAACAACGGCGCCACGAACAACACGATCATCGTGCTCGACGACGTCAACGCCATTGCGGGACCGTCCTGCGGTGACGGGCTCGTCGAGGGCGATGAAGAGTGCGATGGCGATGCCGCGGTCAGCTGCGAAGACCTCGACTTCGACGGCGGGTACACGAGCTGCTCCGCGAACTGCATCGTCAACACGACCGCCTGTACCCGAGTGACATGCGGTGACGGGGTCGTGCAGGACGACGAAACCTGCGACGACGGCGCCGACAACGGCGCATACGACACCTGCAACACCAACTGCAGCGGGCTCGCCGAGTACTGCGGCGACGGCGCGGTGAACGGCCCCGAAGCCTGCGACGGCTCGCCGCGCGGCGCGACCTGCCAGTCGCTCGGTTTCGACGGTGGCACGATGAAGTGCGGCACCGGCTGTCAGCTCGACACGTCGAGCTGCAGCAGCTGCGGTGACGGCATCGTCGGCGAGGGCGAAGTGTGTGACGCTGGCGCGCTGAATGGGACCTATGGCAACTGCAATGCGCTGTGCACGGGCCTCGGCGCGACGTGCGGCGACGGCGTACGCAACGGCCCCGAGTCGTGCGATGGCGCGCAGCTCGGCGGCGCGACCTGCGCAACGCTCGGCGCCGGCCGCGGCGCCGTGACCTGCACGACGAGCTGCGGATACAACGTCAACGCGTGCTCGATGGCACCGGCCGTGGGCGAAGTCATCATCACCGAGATCATGCAGAATCCGGCGCAGAGTCTCGACAACGACGGCGAGTACTTCGAGCTCTACAACACGACGACTGCCGCGCTCGATCTCGACGGATGCGTCATCGAGAGCGGCACGGCGAGTGGTCCCGAGACGGTCGACATCAACCGGACTTTGTTCGTCCCGGCGAAGGGCTACATCGTGCTCGCGCGCAGCGCCAATGCGCCCTTCACCCCGGACCACGTCTACGGCACCGGTCTGAACCTCAACAACTCGGTCGACGAGCTGGCGCTGAAGTGCCCGCAACCCAACGGGTCACTTCCTGACATCGACCGTGTCTCCTACGACGATGGTGCAACGTTCCCGGATCCCGAGGGCGCGAGCATGTCGCTCAACCCGAACCGCCTCACGGCGTCCCAGAACGACATCGGCTCGAACTGGTGCCAGGCCACCTCGGTCTTCGGCGTCGGCGACCGCGGCACCCCGGGCGCTCCCAACGACAGCTGCAACTGAGCCGGTAGCCGCCCCGCCGACCGACTGATACGCTCGCCCCGTCACCGAGAGGTTGTCTGTGGTCGAGCTCATTCTCGTGTCTGTCGGCGTCGTCGCGGTCATGATCTTTCTGTGGAACGTGCGCGGCCACCTCAGTGCGCCAGCGCCGGTTCCGAGGCTCGACGGGACCCCCAACTGGGTCGCCGGCTCGATCGTCGCGGTCACCACCAGCTCCGAGTACCTCGGCATGGCGATCGCCACGATCGAGCTGAACCTCGGCGCCCGAACCGATGAGGCCGTCGGCCCGATTCCGCCGGCCTACCGGGAGCAGATCGCGGCGGGACTCGCCGTACGCGCGCGCGTTGAGTACGACTGCCTCGACACCCTCGAAACCGACCTCTTCAGCACCGACCCCGACGCGGTCCTCGCGGATTGCGCCGCCGCACTCGGCGTCGCGGCAACGTTCGGCGACGATGACCCACGCGAGATGACGTTCGACCGTGAGACCAAGCAAGTCACGGTGCTGCTCGGCACCGATGGGTGGCTCACGATCGTCGTTCCTCCCGGAATCGGCGGCGACGCGTACCTCGACTTGCGACGTGGTTTCGACAAGGCCGAGAACGCGCACATGCTCACCGAACATCTGGGGACGACTCGCGAGCAGGCAGACGGCGCGCGCGAGTTTCTCGACGCATTGAGCCCGCCGACACTGGCCCGTCTGGAGGCCTTCGCGGCGATCGACGGCTGGATCTGCGTCGAGAGTGAGTGGATCGAGTTCGAGTGCTCGCTACCGCTGGCTCACGGCGACGTCGTCGCAACCCTCGTCGACGAAGCGTTCGCGGTCGCCGCACTCATCGACGCCGATCTCGACGCCGTCGGCGACGGCGCCTGGTGACTACCGGTACTTGCCCGGACACAGCGTCCGTGCGGCTTCCCACGGATCTTCGGCGTCGCGAATGACGTCGAATGTAAACGGAATCAGCAATTCGGTCGCAAACTCGACCGGGTCGGGGTCGCTGACCATCTGACGCAGCAGCGCGCGCGCGATCGGGTACCATCGCGCGCCCTCGCCCTCCCAGCGTACGGCGATGCGTTTGGTCGCGGTGTCCTGACCGGCCTGGATGAAGGCGACCTCTTCGTCGATGATCGCGTCGAGCGCGGCGAGGCTCACGCGGCCGTGGCTCACTTCCGCCCAGAGCTCCCAGCGCGATCGTTCGGTCGTGGCGAGGTCGTCCATGATTCGCACGACGACCTTCTCGCCGGAAGCGTTGGTCATCGTCGCCGGCAGCGCCACGCAACCGTTGCCGCTGAGCCAGTCCGTCAGGTACTGCAACGCCTGGTACACGTTGTAGCGCATCTCGATCGGGTCGTGATTGGCGATGACGTCCGACATCTCGAGGTCCGCGGCGAGCACACCGCGCAGGTACAGCGGGTCGTTTTCGGGCAAGCCCACGACATCGGCGCCCAGCACGAAGTCCAGCAAGCCGTCGCACTCCGCGGCGTTGGGGACCAGCGCGCGCACCAACGCCTCGAGCTTCTCGGGTCCCTGTCGGTGCGCCTCGACGAGGGCGAGCCCCGGGCGCACGAAGTCGGGATGCGCGACCCAGAAGCCGTCCAGCCCGCGCTTGAGCTGCGTCACGACGTCCTTGATATAGCCGACCATGCTCACTTCGTACGACGCCGGATTGCGGTCTTCGTACAGCACGCCGTACATGCCGCCGATCGCGATCGCGCCCATCGGGTGCAGCGTGTCGACCAAGATCTGGTGGGACTCCCGGATGTGGTTGATGACGATGTTGGGGTCCGCTTTGACGGGGATGCGATACCGCGGGTCGTTGCGGAACACGCGCGCCGTCGAGCCGAGGAAGTCGTGCCACCCGAGGCTGCCGCCGATGAAGTGCGAATGCAGTGCGGCGGCCATCTCCTCGATCCGGAAGATCGCGCGCGGGTTCTCGAACACGAGGATCACCTTGACCGTGCCCGGCCGATATGTCGGATGGGCGTCCTGAATGCGCCGCTCGGCGGCGGCAATCAACGCGCAGAAGTAGGCCGCCTCTTCCTCGTTCTCAAGCTTCGGCACGTAGTAGCAGAGCGCTTCGGGACGGCTCCAGTTCCAGAACAGGTGGATCGCGAAGTCGAACAGATGCAGTGGCAGCGGACTGCCGCGCAGAATGTGACTGCCATCCGGCAGCGCGAGGCCCGGCACCCGCTTGATCGGTTTGGAGCGTTTCGATTCGGCGAGGCTGTACACCTTGCCGCGCGCCTCGTCTTCAAAGCGCAGCGTGCCGTCGAAGCAGCCGATGATGTTCTGGCAGGCGAGCAGGAAGTTCCGCAT
>JBFIHF010000200.1:0-11628 GCA_041601915.1 Bradymonadaceae bacterium | reverse complement strand
GGTCATGTCCAGCAGGATGATCGCGAGCGTCACGTCCATCACCGGGTCGGCGAGCCTCCGTCCGTTCGGGAATCCCGATGCGGTCGTGGGGTTGATCTTGAGGGTGTCCGGAATCACCAGACCACCGACCGTCGGCCCACCGGCCACAATCTGTTGACCCACGCATGCCGTCGCCGGCGAGCACGGAACCAGCGTTGCGGCGACGAGGTCGTCGTCCAGCGCGTTGTGCAAGGCCGCGAGGTTACCCACGATCTCGCCCGCGAACATCGAGGCGTTATCGTTGGTCGGGTTACCGTCGTTGTACGCACCTTTGTTCGTGATGAGCGCCGTCGAAATCGCCGGCATGCCCATGCGGTCAACCCGCGTGTAGTCGGCCGGGACGTTGGTGACGAAGTTGAACGTGGACGCGGAGCCCACGCAGACTTCCGTCGGCGTCTCCTGCGCGTGCGGGCAGTGCGTGACCGGGTCCGTCGCAGCGGGGGCACCGGCGTGGTAGATGCGGCACTGGACGGTGTCGTATTTGACGTCACCGGGGGACCCGGTGGCGTCGAACGCGCCACACGCCGTCATGCAGGTCGCTTCGTCCGCGTACACCTGATTGGCGCCCGTGCAGTTGGCCAGTGCCAGCTCGCAGTAGTTGTCACACCACGTGCCACAGACGTTGGCACCGGTCGGACCGGCGTGGGGACAGTGCGTCACCGAATCGGCGATCGCGGGGTCACCCGCGTGGTACGCACGGCACGACACCGTGTTCCCTTCGGTGTCCGCGCCAGTGCCCGGATCCCAGCCCGCGACATTCGCGCAGTAGTCCACGCACTCATCACGGCTGCTGTACTGAGCGTCATCGCCCGTGCAGTTCGCCATGACGGCGTCGCAGTACTCGTCGCAGGTCGCCGGCGGACCGGTCGTGACGTTGTTCGTCGGCGACGTGACGTTGTTCGTCGGCGTCGTCGTGTTGTTCGTCGCGTTGTTCGTCGTCGTCGTGTTGTTGGTCGTATTATTCGACGTCGTATTGTTCGGCGTCGTGTTGTTGTCGTCTTTCTTGCCACATGCCGCGAGGGCTACTGAGGCGACCAAGACGAGGATGGTTGTCCGTCGTTTCATGATTTACCTCAGAGTCGTGAAGAAGTTGCCCAGATGGACAAATTAGTACCGCCAGCGATGGCCGCAGAAACCGGCATCTCCAGCACCAATGCCGTCGCGTTCGAGCCTGCGAAGCCATCTCGCGTGCCGTCGAACGCCAAGGTCCCGGTCGTCGTCGTGTCGATGAAGCCCTGGAGGTCGAAGAAGAACGGATCGTCGCGAAGACCGGTGAACACTTTGCCGCCGGCGCCGCCCATCACAGTTCCTTCCACCGCGCCCACGATGGGGTCGGCTTCGCCGGGAAGACCCACGACCTGAACGCCCCATTCGCCGAGGTCGTTCTGCGCGTATCGAACCCAGATATTATGATTGGCGACCGCGTCGCCGGTGTTGTCGATGTGAATCCCGTACAGGACCTCGGGATCGTAGGTTCCGGTCTGTCCCGCCACGGGGGCCACCGGTCCGGCAAACGTCATCGCAACCGTGAGGGTTGCGCCGTCGGCCGAATGCCAAGCGTAGAGATCGTCGATGTCCTCAGCTTCTTGTGCTCCGACTCGAGGACTCGGGTCATTGTGGTCAGCGGCAACCGCTTCCCGATCTTGTGCGAGCCACGCTGTAGCTGCCACTGCGAATCCCGCAGTGCATACCAAAGCCAAGCGCGCGTTCTTGCGCCAAATCATGGAACCTCCGATAGGTGTTTGATCTACTTTTAGTACGAGAGGGTTAACATGGACCCGATCGCGTATCAAGTACTTGGCAGGCGGCTAACGGTTACACCACCGCCGTCGATTGTCCGAAAGACGGTCGGATTTCGCGGCGCAAAGTGCGAAATGTTGCTTGGGGACGACCGCCGTGTGACGCTCGACGCGTCACTACCTGAGGTACACACAATGTTGAACGACAAGCGACGCGCACTCGCGATGATGGGCTTCTTGTGCTCCATGGCCGCCTCGAGCGCGGCCGTCGCGCAGACCAAAGTGCAGGACACGGGCTTTCGCCAGAACAAGGTTCTCGACGACACGTTGCTCAAACGGGGTCGGTTCGAGGCCAGCGTGCAATCCGCCGGGATGTGGTCGCGGGACAAAGGCACGTCCGCGGACGGGACGATCGACGCGTCCGCATCGACGCTCTACCTCAACCCGGCCGCCACAATTGGCTACATGGTCCTCGACCGGCTGCAGGCCCGACTCGCGCTGGGCTACTTGAACGTCTCGTCGACGAACAACGACATCACCGTCCAGAACTTCGGCGGGTTTCTGGGGACGTTGCAGGCGCTGTTCCACATCCCGCTCAAGCTCGGCACCGCGATCTACATCGGTGCGGGCGGCGGCTACTTCATTGGCTCAACGGACCGCCCCGGGTCGCTGCCGAGCACGACGGTGTCGAATCCGACGAGCGGTCTGGCCGGCCAGGGGGTGTTGGGGCTGCTGCTTCAACCCGGGCCGATGGTCGTCTTACGGGGCGGGCTGCGTTTCGACGCACTGATCGGCTCGGAAAGCTCAGCCGACTCTCTGATCCCCGACATCGACTCGACGAACCTCAAGCTGATGGGCGAGTTCTCCGTCGGGCTTCGATTCTGAGGCCGTCGGCGGCTTCGCCGCCGTCGGCCGGTGGCGAGCCCGGGCGGCTTCGCCGCCGCGGGCAGGTGGCGAGCCCGGGGCGGCTTCGCCGCCGCGGGCAGGTGGCGAGCCCGGGCGGCTTCGCCGCCGGGGGCAGGTGGCGAGCGCTTCGCGCAGGGAACGGCGGGGGGCGCGTCGCGCCCGGGGGCGCTTCGCGCCGGGGGCGCTTCGCGCCCGGGGGGCGCTTCGCGCCGGGGTTTAGGCGAGTAGTGGCCACTCCGCGGGGAGCGGGCATTCGAAGGTGGCGGGTTGTCCGTTGTCGGGGCGCGCGAAACGGATGCGCCAGGCGTGGAGCATGTGGCGCGGGAACGGGAGGCGAGCGCGGAGCTCGAGGTCGTCGGGGTAGTCGCAGATCGCCATGAAGAAGTCATCGTCGTAGGTGTAGAGCTTGTCGCCCGCAACCGGGGTGCCAGCCATGGCGAGGTGTGCGCGGATTTGATGCTGGCGACCGGTCTCGATGCGGACTTCGAGGTCCGCGAGACGTTCTCGCGTCGCGAGGACTTTCACGTGGGTGACCGCGGACAGGTCGCCATCGATCATCCGGAGCCCCAGGGCACTCTCGGTGTGCAAACGCAGCGGCGCGTCGAACGTGCGTTCGTCGCCGGCGGCCCAGACCTCGTCATCATCGACGACGAGCGCCCGGTACACCTTGTCGGGATGCGTCGTCGCAAACATCGTGCGCAAAGGTGAGACCCACTGCGGAGCCGCCGCACATACGAGTAAGCCGCTCGTCTCGCGATCGATGCGATGCGTCGGCTCGGCGCCAGGCCTTCCGGCGCGCTCGAAGTACTTCTGAACGGTGTTGAGCCGGACACTCGCCACCTCGTGGACCAGCATGCCTGGCGGCTTGTTGAGGACGATGAGGGCGTCGTCTTCATGCAAGACAACGACTTCGTCGTCCTGGACGACTTCGTCGGGGAGGTGCTCCCGAAGAATCACGACGTCGCCGGCATGAAGGCGGGTCCCCGCCTTGACCTTGCGCGGGGGGACCAGTTCCACGTCACCGTGCTTCGCGATCTCGCCGGCCCGCGAGCGCGAGATACGCCCGATACGGTTCGCAAGGTAGTGATCGAGCCGCCAGCCATCGAAGTTCTGATCGACGGCGTAGCGGCGTTCGCGGACGTTGGCCACTAGGCATGTACCACTAGTTTACAATGCAGATTCCGCCGGTGTTGGCGCTGCAGATGCCCGAGCAACAATCGCCGTCGAAGGTACACCCACCACTCGCGGCGATGCACGGACCGGGACCACCGCCACCGCCGCCGCCGCCGCCATTCGTCCCCCCGCCGCCGCCACCACCACCACCGCCGCCACCGCCGATCGGCGGATTCTGGGGATCGTAGTAGGCACACAGGAAGTCCGCCGTAATCGAGTGCGCGTTGCCGTCCTGGATGGTCATGCAGGCGGTGCCTTGCAGCTCGATGCACTGCTTGGCGCCCTGACACGTCTGACGATTCTGGTGGTAGATCCAGCCGTTGGCATTGCGGTAGGGCAACGCCATGCCGTCCAGGCTCACCGTCGATTGGTTGAGCAGCCCTGGATCGATGACGCCACCCTGAACGCGGAAGATACACGACCGCGCCGAGTTGATGATGTTGCGCATCTCGTTCTTGAGCTGATCGGGGTTGTCCGCGGTGTAGTACGGCGCTTGCTGCGCGCCACCGATCGGCAGCCCGACGCCCGCGTTGGCCATATCTTCGAGGTGCGGCGCGCCGACCTGATTGCCCACGGAGAGCGCGATGGTCTCCACGCCGCGCGTGAACGCAGTCTGTGCCGCGGCGACCGCCTCGGGCTGACCGTTTTGTGGATTGGGCACCGCGCAGGTGTCCGGCTCGCCATCGGTGGCCAGCAGCAACAACTTGCGCCCCTGGTCGGGATGGATGTCGAACTGACGCAGGGTTCCCAGAATCGACTCCCCGGTCGGGGTGTCGTCCTCGGGACCCGCCTGCGCAAAGACGGTATCGATGGGGACGTAGTTGTTGAGCTCCGGCCGCACGTCTCGCAACAACGGGCATTCGTTACCGCCACTGTTCGTGTACAGCGACAGGCCGATTCGGAACGCGCCCTGGACCTCCATCACGAGGCCGTTCGCGGGGTCCATGAGCGACTCGTAGGCCGCCTCCCAACGATCCAGGCCGCCGCCGAAGGATTCGGTCATCGATCCGGATTGGTCGATGAGCAGCACGACCGTCGGAATCGCGTGTTCGAGCGCGATCTCGAGATCGAGGCACGTCGTCGTGTCGCCGCCTCCCATACCGCCACCACCGTTGGTGCCGCCGCCGTTGGTGCCACCACCGTTGGTCCCGCCGCCGCCGCCACCGCCACCGCCACCGCCGTCACCGCCGGGGGCACCGCCCGAACCGATACAGAGTCCGAGTCCCCCGCACTCGCCGCGGCAGTCGTTGGCCGTGAGACAGGAATCGCCGTCGTAGCCCCCGCTGCCGTATCCGGTGCAGACGCCCGCGCCGCCGCACACGCCGCGACAGTCCGAGTTCAGCGTACAGCCCACGCCGTCGTACCCGGTTCCACCACCACCAGACGGGCCAGGGTCGCCACCCACGCCGCCACCGCCACCGAACGGGTTGCCCGTCGGACGACAGTCTTGATCGCAGTTCCCACATGGCGTCGCGTCCGCACAGACGGTGCCGTCGGGCGCCACGAAGTTATTGTCCGCGTTCGTCGTGCTGTTGGTGCCGCTGCCGTTGTTGTCGCCGGGCTGGGACTCGTCGCAGCCCCCACAGCTCGCGGCGAACACGCCGAGTATGATTACACACTTGTGTAGTGACATGCCCATCGTTTCCTCCTGAGATTCACCCAGCACAGTAGCAGGCTCCGCGATCGAATTCGCGTGGTATTCAACGGCGCTCGTGCCTTGCACATCCGGCGCGAAGTAAGTAAACACTTACATCGCCCACGCCCACGTGAGACCTCATGAAGCGCACACTTTTTTCCGAAGAGCACGACCTCTTTCGCCAAGCCTTCCGTCGGTTCTGCGAGCGCGAGATCGCGCCGCATCAAGAACGCTGGCGCGAACAGGGCCAAGTGGACCGCGAGGCGTGGCGCAAGGCGGGGCAGGCAGGCTTTCTGTGCCCGTGGCTGGAACCGGAACTTGGCGGCCCCGGCGCTGATCTGCTCTGCAGCCTCATCATCATCGAAGAGCTCGCCCGGGTCGGCGAATCCGGCTTCGCGATGCCCCTGCACTCCGACATCATCGTGCCGTACGTGTACAACTTCGGCGATGACGCACAGAAAGAGCGCTGGCTGCCAGGACTCGCGTCCGGCGAACTCGTGTCGGCGCTCGCGATGACGGAGCCGGGCACCGGATCCGACCTCGCGTCGATGCGCACGACCGCACGTCGTGACGGCGACGACTACGTTGTGAACGGAGCGAAGACCTTCATCTCGAACGGGATTCTGTGCGACCTCTGCATCGTCGCCGCGAAGACCGAGAACTCCGACGATCCGCACTCGAACATCAGCCTCTTCGTCATCGAGGCCGACCGCGCGGGGTTCATCAAGGGAAAGAAGCTCCGAAAGATGGGCATGATGAGTCAGGACACCGCAGAGCTGCACTTCGACGACTGCCGGATTCCCGCGCAGAATCGGCTCGGCGAAGAAGGCGGCGGCTTCATGATGCTGATGCGGAACTTGCAGCAAGAGCGGCTCGTCGTCGGCATGGGCTCGCAGGCCGGAGCGCAGGCGGTGTTCGAAGAGACGATGAAGTACGTCCAGGAGCGCGAGGCGTTCGGGCGGCCGATTTCGAAGTTCCAGAACACACAGTTCAAACTCGCCGAGGTCGCCACGGAGATCGAAGTGGGGCAGGTGTTCCTCGACGCGTTGGTCGAGCGCCACATGCAGGGAGAATATCTCGTGAAGGAGTGCTCGATGAGCAAACTCTGGCACTCCGAGATGTTCGGTCGCGTCGTCGACGAGTGTCTGCAGTTCTTCGGCGGCTACGGCTACATGCTCGAGTACCCGATCGCGCACGCATATATGGATGCGCGCGTGCAACGGATCTTCGCCGGCACGAACGAGATCATGAAGGTCATCATCGCGAAGCAGTTGGGCCTGTAAAGCCAGCTTCGAACACCTCGGCGAGCGCCTCGATCGTCGCCAGCAACACGCCGCGCTTCACGGACCACATCCGCGCGAGTGCTTCGTCACGGCTCACCCACTCGAAATCCGCAAACTCGGGGTCGTGATGGTGCCCGAGATCGAACTCATCGTCGGTCCCCAGAAAGTCGAGCAGGAACAGAGTCTGCGTCTGTCCCCGAAAGCGCTTCGTAATCGGAGCCTCGTAGTCGTCGGCGAAGTCGTAGTTCGTCGCGGGACCACGGCCGACCATGCGACACGAGCGACGCGGCCGCTGCAGCCCCAACTCCTCGGTGAGCTCGCGCCACAGCGCATCATCGTGGGTCTCTCCGGGGTCGACGCCGCCCTGCGGGAACTGCCACACCTCGCGCGGCGCGAGTCGCTCGCACAGCAGGACGAGGTCGTCGTGCCGGCGCAAGATCGCGCCGACGTTCGTCCGATAAGGTAGATGGGAGCGGTCGTGTGGCATGCCGATAACGTCCGCGATCGACATCGCCGAATCAAGCTTCGCCGTTCCGAGCGAACCACCCCGCTGTTCACCGGGGCGCGCCGACCCGCGCTCGACATTTTTTCGGCATGAACAATGGACGTCCGGCACGTCGCCGTCGATTCTTGGCAACGGAATCGCACAACGACCGATTACGAGGGGCCGAAATCGGTGGCGGCTTTTCGATCGAGCCACAGGCTTCGACTGCGCGGGATCCGGTTCGCCGCACGCGAGCCGGCTGGTCATGAGTGGGATGGGGCGATCGCGTGGTGCGAGTTGCCCGGGCACTCAAAATGCGCCAACTGAAACGAAGGGACTCCAAAAGCCCGGGATTTTCTTCCAGGGGACACCAGGCCCGAATTACCGGGTCCGTTCCGGCGCAGCGTTGCGTCCGTAGCCCGCTGAGGGGTGTTCTTGAGAACGACGAGTCGCGCGACGGAGAGTTGAGCGATCTCGGTGGCGTGGCCCCGGGACTTGTCGCTCGCCAGTCGGGCGCGACTGCACCACGGACCTTGTCGTTCGCCGTCGGCTGCTACTGCACCACGCAGATGCCGCCGACCTGGGCGCTGCAGACACCCGAACAGCAGTCGCCGTCGTAGGTGCAGCCGCCCGAAGCGTTGACGCACGCGGCGGGTCCGCCGGTGCCGCCGCCGCCGGTACCGCCACCTCCCGTGCCGCCGCCGCCGGTACCGCTACCTCCCGTGCCGCCGCCGCCCGTTCCGGTGCCCGTGCCCCCTCCGCCGGTTCCGCCGCCGCCACCGATGGGCGGGTTCTGCGGATCATAGTAGGTGCAGAGGAAGTCGCCGTGAATGTTGTGGGGCTGACCGTCCTGGATCTTGGTACACGCGTCGCCCTGCAACTCGAGGCACTGCTTCGCCCCCTGACACGTCGCGCGATTCTGGTGGTAGCGCCATCCGTTGGGGTCGCCGTACTGAATCGCGACGCCGTCCACGGTCACCGACGACTGGTCGACGATGCCGGGATCGATGATCCCGCCCTCGACGCGGAAGATGCAGGAGCGGGCCGAGTCGATGATCGCCTGCATCTCGACCTTGAGCTGTTCGGGGTTGTCGGCGGTGTAGTACGGGGCTTGTTGGGCACCGCCCACCAGCATCCCGACACCCGCGTTCGCCATGTCTTCGAGGTGCGGCGCGCCGACCTGGTTGCCCACGGAGAGGATGATGGTCTCCACGCCCTGCGCGTACGCGGCCTGCGCGGCGGCGACGGATTCGGGTTGTCCCCGCTGCGGATCCGGCTGCGCACAGGTGTCCGGTTCGCCGTCGGTGGCGAGGAGGAGGATCTTGCGGCCCTGGTCGGGGTGCACGTCGAACTGACGCAACGTCCCGAGGATCGACTCCCCGGTCGGGGTATCTTCGATCGGCTCCGCGCGACTGAACACCCGGTTCATCGGTTCATAGTTGTTGAGCTCTGGGCGCACATCGGCGAGCAACGGACAGTCGGGGCCGCCGTCATTGGAACTGTACAGGGACAGTCCAATGCGGAACGCGCCCTGGATGTCCATCGTGAGGCCGTTGTTGGGGTCCATCAACGATGCATAGGCGGCCTCCCAGCGGTTCATCCCGCCGCCGAAGCCCTCAAGCATCGAGCTCGATTGGTCGATGAGCAGTGCGACCGTCGGAATCGCGTGCTGCAGATTGATGTCGAGGTCGAGGCAGGTGTTCTGATCCGGGCCTCCACCGGTCGTTCCGCCGCCGAACCCCGTGCCGCCGCCGCCCGTACCGCCGCCGCCCGTACCGCCGCCGCCCGTGCCGCCGCCGTCGGTGCCGCCGGTGCCTCCGGTACCACCGCCGCCGCTCGTGCCGCCGCCGCCGCCCAGTCCGGGATCGCCACCGGAACCGATGCAGAAGCCTTCGCCGTCACACTCCCCGCGGCAATCGGTCGCCGACAGACAGGAATCGCCGTTGTAGCCGCCGCCGCCGTACCCTTCGCAGACGCCCGAGCCGCCACACAGTCCGCGGCAGTCCGAGTTCAGCGAGCAGTTCTCGCCGTCGTAGCCGGTGCCGCCGCCGCCCGTGCTGCCGAAGCCGCCCGTGCCACCACCGCCGCCGCTCGTCGCCGGGTCGCCGCCCGTGCCCTCGCCGCCGCCACCCAGGAACGGGTTGCCATGCAGTCGACAATCCTGATCGCAGTTCCCGCACGGGGTCGCATCCGCACACACCTTCCCGTCCGGCGCGGAGAACTCGCCGCCCTCCGCTCCCGGCTCGCCGTCGCCGTTGACCCCGGAGCTGTCGCACCCGCCGCCACAACCGACGGCGAACAACCCAGTGATGATGATCGCATGATGAAGATAACTGCGCATGGAGCCTCCGACCGACGTGTCTGGCAGGAGCACTTGCAAACGACGGGCCAGTGCTGTTGCCAGCCCAAACCCCATGTTTTCCGGGAATTACCGGCTTTGATCATGGCCTGGAAGTCACGATCGTGACTTCCTCGCCTCACACGCGACGCACAGGTTGGGCGTCAATCGCGGAGCGCGGCGCCTCGAAAGCGCTCTTCGGCGATACGGTCGGCGACGACATCGGGGGGGCGCCCTTCGACCTGCGCGCGCTCGAAAATCTCGAGCATCGTGTCATAGATCTTGGAGACGTCCGCGCGCACCTTTTCTGCGTCATAGCCAGCGAACTCCTGCGCGACATTGATCAAGCCGCCGGCATTGATGGCGTAGTCGGGTGCGTAGAGAATGCCGCGCTCCTTCAACATCCCGCCGTGACGCGGTTCGGCGAGCTGATTGTTCGATGCGCCCGCGATCGCCTTACACTTCAGGCGCCCGATCGTGTCATCGTCGAGGATCGCGCCGAGCGCGCAGGGGGCGAAAATGTCGACGTCCGCGTCGAAAATCGCTTCCGGGGCGACCGCCGTGGCGCCGAATTCGTCCACGCACCGCCGAACCGCTTCCTCCTTGATATCCGTCACGACGAGCTCCGCACCGAGCGCGTGCAGTTCCTTGGCCAGGTAGTAGCCCACGTGGCCGACACCCTGAATGGAGACGCGCAAGCCTTCGAGGTCGCTGCGATCGAGGCGCGCCTTTGCGGCCGCTTCGAGGCCGCGTCGCACGCCAAACGCCGTCAGCGGGGACGGATCACCGGACGAGCCCGACGTCGGATCGTAGCCGAGAACGTGGTCCGTGATCGTCTTCACCACGTTCATGTCCGACACGAGGGTGCCGCTGTCCTCGCAGGTGAGGTAGCGCCCCTGAATCGATTCGACGAACTGGGCGTAGCGCGCAAAGATCTTGGGGCGTTGGGCCTCGGTCAGCCCGGGTGGCCGAACGATCACTGCCTTGCCTCCGCCGTGCGGTAGGTTGCTGATCGCGGCCTTGTACGACATCCCGCGCGCCAGTCGCATCGCATCGCGAATCGCGGCGTCGGTGTCGGGGTACTCAATGAAGCGGCAGCCGCCGATCGCGGGCCCCAGATTGAGATTGTGAAGCGCAATGATCGCGCGAAGCCCCGACTCAGAGTCGTGGCACAGATGGAGCTCGCCGTACTGCAGCTCGTTCGCGTATTCGAAGAAGTCCACGTCTCCTCTCAGTTAGGGCCGTCGGGTCTTATAGAAAGACGACTGAGCGAGCGCAACCCGAGGGAACGGTCCGAACCCGAAAAGCAGCCCTGGGGGGGCGTTCGGGAAGCATGTGCGATGGTTGCAGGTTGTTGTTTCGGCCTCATTTCCGCTACAGATGGGTCGGTCGTTGTACGAAGCGAAGTGGTCACCGTGATTTGTCAGAGCTGTGGGGCGAGAAACCCCGAAGATGCCGTGGCGTGCCGACGCTGTTCGACACCCCTCAATGCCCCCGCCGCGTCCACGTCGGCGCCGATCACGATCGGCGGTCGATGGCGCATCGAAGGCGCGATCCCCGACGCGTACGGTCGCCATCTCTTCATGGGTCGCGATCTGACGGCGGGCAAGACGGTCCTCATCAAGCAGCTCAGCCTGTTGGCGGCGCGTGATCGGGCGACCCGAAGCCGGTTCCTCAAAGAGGCATCCATCCTGCGCAGCTTGGACCACGATCACGTCGTGCGCGTGATCGACGTCGTCGAAGATGGCGACACACCGGCGCTCGTGATGGCGTATCCGTCCGGCGAACCGCTGAGCGAGTTGCTGAGCACGCTCGAACGACTGCCGATGAGCGTCACGATCTCGCTGGCGCTGCAAATCCTCGATGGACTCGAGTACGTGCATGCCAAGGGCGTGACGCACCGAAACCTGCGCGCGAGCACGATTTTCGTCGGACCGTCGCGCGGGACCGGCCTCCCGCACCTGACGATCGCGGACTTCGCGCTCGCCGGCACCACAACCGGCGATGAGGCGATGCAGACCACGGGAACG
>JBFIHF010000199.1:0-11690 GCA_041601915.1 Bradymonadaceae bacterium | reverse complement strand
CGCGGCGCTGATCGCGAGCGCGGCCGGCACGAGGATCGCCTTGTTCAGCGCCGAACCCTTGGCCACCGCCCACACCACCGGCAGCTCGCGGTCGGCGTCGACCCCGGTCACTTGCTCGGCGTTCACGGCGAGGTCATCGCCGAGGATCCCCGCGGTCTGCTTGGTGGCGACCTTCGTCATCGCGGCGACGTCGTCGAGCAGCGTCGCGATGTCATCGAGCAGCATCAGCAGGCTGGTTCCAGCCACGACAACCTCCGTCCGGACCAAGGGGTGCGGCTTGCGGGCGCAGCGTAGTACAGCTTCGCTCGGGCGGGGAGGTCGAAAATCGATGCGCCGACCGTCGGTGGTTGCCCCCGAGGCTCGTGTGACGATACAGATCGGTATGCCCACGAACCGCGACCTCTATCAACTCGTGACCGGATTCAAGACAGACCGATCGCTGGAGGAGTATCTGCGCGCGATGTGGGCGCTCGGGACCGCGTCGTACGGCGAGATGATCGACGCGAACGGGGTCTGTGAGATCCTCACCCGCGCGGTGACCGCCGACGCGCCACCGTTTCAGGAGGCGTGGCGGGCGCGATTCAGCACACCGCCGAAGCCGAGCGGTGAGTTCGTCGTCGACTGGGAGTGTACGATCCTGTTCCAGATCACCGAGCTGCGGGCGATGGCCGAAGACGGGACCTTGGAGAGCAAGTATCGGTACTTTGGCGTGGTCTCGCCGAGCGGCGGCAGCTGGTACAACTTCGACGTGGTGACGTACCTCGAGTGCGGGGTCCGCGGGACGGTCGGGGGCTTCGAGGCGGACGAAGTCGTCGTCCTGGTCCCCGATCCCGACGGCGACGACGACAGCGCGATTTTCGAGCTCGCCGACTTTGGGTGGGAAGCCTTCACCGACCTGCTGTGGTGCGGCCAATATTACGAGTGACCGGAATTGAGACCCGCCGCGGCGAGGTTCCCGATCAACATGCGCTACCTCCTCATCGTCACGCTGCTCATCGCGGCCTGTAAGCCCGACCCTAGCCCGCCGATGGCGGCCACCGTGGCGCTCGCCGCTGTGCCAGCGCCGGCCGATGAAGGTGAGGGCGAGGAGCCCACGGTGTCGCCGCCACCGGTGGTCGTCTCCGGCACGCCGGTTGCCGTCTCGGCGTTCGAAACGTTGCACGAGAACGGGGAGTTCGTCGTCTGGCGTCAGGTCTGGCAGTTTGGCGCGACGCGTGGTCTGGCGTGGCTCGTGCGCGTGCCGCGGACCGCGCCCGCCGCCGTGGTGCATTCAGACGATGTCGTGCCATTTGCCGACCTGCTGCCGGACGACGATGGCCCGTGGGCGGCGATCAACGGCGGGTTCTATGAGGCGGAGAACTCCGGGTACCGGCCGATGGGGTTGGTGATTAGCGACGGCACGGTCGGCAGCGAGCTCACCCGCCGGGGCGGCTCCGGGGTGTTCTACGTCGACGAACGCGGCCCCCACATCGTTCACCGCAGCGGGTTCAGCGCCGCGCCGGAGCACGCGCTGCAGTCGATCGACCGCCTCGTCGACCGCGGGACATCGGTCGTGAACCAGCGCCCCGGGCAGTCCGAAGCGATGCGATCGGCGGTCGCGATCTCGGCGGACCACCTGTGGATCGTCGCGTTGGCCGCCGACGCCGACATCGCCGTCGTCCCGGGCGGCGTTCGATTGTCGCGGTCCGGCGCTGGGCTGCCGCTGTGGGCGTTCGCCGAGTACGTGCTTGCCGCGACCGGTGCGACCGAGGCGCTCAATCTCGACGGCGGCGTCTCGACCCAGATCGCGGTCCGCGACGGCGACTACGCGCTCCACGTCGAAGGTGTCCGCGGAACCATCAACGCGGTGGTCCTGCGCGGTCCGGGGATTGCGAGTCCGCCCGCCAAGCGCTAAACCATTCGCATGGAAATGATGATCGGAAGCACCAAGATTCAGCTCGTTCACGGCGACATTGCAGCCGCGAAGGTCGACTTTGTGATCGACGACGTCGGCCCGCAGTACAAGGGCGGATACTTCGGCGAGAACACCAAACTCGAGCGCACGTACCAGGACGCGCTTCAGCGGGCCCTCGATGGGGGACAGCGATCGGTAGCGTTCCCGTCCATCGCCACCGGTCCCGGCGGCTTTGCGATCGACGAGGCGGCCCTCGTGGCGCTCAACACGATGGTGCGGTTTTGTCGGGAACACCCGCAGGCACTCGACGAGGTGCAGATCGTGCTGGAGTCGGAGGCCGACTTTACGGCGTACGCCGCGCGGTTCGACGAGGTCGTGCAGACGATGCTCGGCTGAGCTACCGCTCGACGGTCCATCGAGTGGTCGCCGAAGGCGTCCGGTTTCACGGGATTACTTCTTCTTCTTGCGTCGGTGCTGGCGCTTGCGGTCGACGTTCTCTTCGTCGCCGTCGGCCTCGGGGTCGTCGCCACTCGCCTCGGACTTCGCCCCCGCGGTGGCGGCCTCGGGGTCGAACTTCTTCCAGGGCAGCGGATCTTCGTGGCGTATGCGGTTCCAGAAGTAGAGGCCCGTGATGAAGATTCCGATCGAGAAGAACTGGGCCGGCGTCCAGCCGTTGCCGGGCAGCACGTCCATCAGGTAGCGCAAGTCGCCGCCCTGATCGGGGCCGACGCGCAGGAAGTCGAGCGTGAAACGCGCCGGGGCGTACATCGTGGGAACCAGCGCCAGGTAGAAGCCGCGCGGACGCGGTTTGCGGTCCAGATACAGAACCGTGGCGCAGATCACGACCCACCAGATCGCCTCGTACAGGCCGAGGTCGTGGCGGATCGTGCCGTCCGGCCAACCCGAGATGGCGAGGGCGAACGTCGTTTCCGCGCCGGGATGGTCGTGCACCGATGCGCAGCCGATTCGGCCAAACATCCACGCGAACGTCAGGCCCCAGGCCCCGAGATCGCACCACATCAGGAAGTCCTCTTCCTTGTTGCGCAGCCGCCAGATCCACGCCGCGATGATGCCGCCGAACAGTCCGCCGTACGATGAGATCGAGCCCCAGAACTTGAACAGCTCCAACGGATCTTCGAGGACTTTGTGCGGCTCGTAGAACAGGACGTTGAAGAAGTGCGCGAACATCCAGCCGATCGCGATCAGGTAGATCCCGAAGTTCTGCACGGCCTCGCCGTCGATGCCCAGCTTCTCCTCGCCTTTGCGCGCCGAGAGCGTGAACGTCAGCAGCAGCCCAATCGCGACGAACAGACCGAAGGAGTGAATCTTGAGCGGGGCGTTGAACGCCGACTGAACAAGATCCGTGAGCAACGGAACCTCAAACGGACCGAAGGTGAAGAGGTCGTACGGAATTGCGGCCAGAAAGCTCATCGAATCTCCAGAATCACAGCGTGTGCGGACTTCTCAGTAGCACAATGCGCGGTCCGCCCAAAGTCCCTGCGCTTTCGCGGCTCCACGGACCGATGGAACATCGCCACGATCCCGTTGTCTGACCCGAGAACGCAACGCGGAGACTCGATGAGCGCAACCCGAGCCGGACTTCTTCTGTTCCTCCTGATTCTGTGTACGGCGTCGTGTGGCTACCTCGATGAAGAGATCCTCGTCGGCGACGAAGCCTTTGAGGGCAGCTTCGGGGTCGGCGGGATCGGCCTGTCGGGCTACGGTTCTTCGTCGGGCTGTGGGGGCTTCGGCTACGGTCGCGGGATGGGGCTGCGCGCGCCCCGGGTCTCGGTCGGTCAATCGGGAAGCGCCGTCGGCGGATTGCGCGCGACCGTCACGATGTCCGACGCAGAAATTCTGGAGTTCACCGACGTGGAATCCGTGGAGGAGGGCGCCGCGACCGGGTCGGTAAACCTCGTGGAACGCATGTACTTTTCGGCCGTCGCGGAACGCGATCGTGGGCTCGCCGAGACTTACTGATCGAGCCCAGCGAAGAACGTCCAGATGATCTCGGCGAGCGGAATACGGTCGCTGGGCTCCGGTCCGTCGCCGTCCTTGAGGCGATACATGACGGCCCGCTGCGGGGTCCCCGGCCAGCCGTGGCCACCTTGCACCACGCAGCTCGTGAACGGCGTGTCACACTCCCATGCCGTGCATTCGGCCTGTTCGTGGGGCGTCTTGGGCCCGCGCCGCCGGCATGTGTTTCGCTCGAACCACGTCGCCTCGTTCTCTTTGAGCGAGGCGCGGTCTCGCCCCGTCGCAGAGATGCCGCCGTGCAGGGGTTCGTACTTGCTCTTCGTCGGGTACAGCAGGATGTAGGGGGTCGGCTTCGTCGGTGCACAGGCGTACTCGCCGCGGGTCCGCGGCAGCGCATGGCTCGCCCACGCTTTGAGCCAGCCGCGGCAGGCGACGTCGTGCCCCAGGGCGGCTCCGCCGCCGTGGCCGACGAGGTAGATGCGGGACTCATCGACACAGAGCTGCTCGATCGCGATGTCCCGCATGCGCTCGATCGCGACGGTGTGCACCGCGGACGGCTCCCACGTGTTGTAGCTGGGGTCCTCGGGCGCGATGAGGATGAAGCCTTCGCGTTCCGCGATCGGCTTGAACCCGCCTTTGTCGAGGAAGATGGACGCGTCGTGGCCCTGTTGGTGCAACAGAATGACTAGCGGGAGGCGGACATCGCGGCGGCGATCTGTCGGGATATAGGTCAGCCAGCGATCGTCGTCGCTCGCGAGCACCCCGTCTTCGAGATAGTCACGCCCCACGAACGGGCGCGGCTTCTGGCACCGATCGCCGGCGTTTACGTCCGCCACGCCCGCATCGTGGGTCGGCACCGCGATCGGCTCGATGGGGTCTTTGAGTACGGCGGGTGGGCGCGAAGGCGTCTCGCTCGCGGTGCGCGGGGGCACGACAGGCGCGACCGGGCTCGGTCCGGGAACGAGCGACGAAATGTACCAGGTCGCCGCGACCAACAACCCGCTCAGGACGGCGAGGGTGCCGCCGATCACAGCTGCGGCTGGACGACGCTGCACGGCGCGCACTTCCGTTGATGCGGGTGGAATGTGCGGGGGCGCGGGGGGCACGTACGGCTCGTCGAGCGCCCGCAAGACGGCCGCGGCGGTGGGGAATCGGTGTGCGGGGTCGTGCGCCGTCATGCGCCGCAGCACCGCCGCGAGCCGCGGATCGGTTTCGTCGAGGTCCGCGGAACTCAGATGGTGGCCGGCCTGCAGCCGCTCAAATTGGTGGCCGATGGTGTTCGCGGGCAGGGAGTCGGCCCCCATCACGAGCTCGAACGCGAGCAGCCCGACGCAGTACAGGTCCGTCGCCGCGGTGAGTTCTTGATCGAGCAATTGTTCCGGCGCCATGTATCGCGGTGTCCCGATGAACTCGCCCGTCGCCGTCACGCCCGGATGCCCGCCGTCGGTGGCGCGCGCGAGGCCGAAGTCGATGAGCTTCACGGTCAACGGATCGCCCATCCACTCGTACACGCGCACGTTGTGGGGCTTGATGTCGCGATGCAGCAATCCCGCCGTGTGCGCCTCACTCAACGACGCCAGCAGCTGACGCAGCACGTGAGTCGCCGCCGAGGGCGCCAACCGGCCGACTCGCGCGAGCAGCGCGGCTAAATCTTCGCCGTCGATGCGTTCAAACACCATGTACAACAGCCCGTCCGGCGTTTCCCCGTAGTCGTACAACGCGACGGTATGTGGGTTGCGCAGTCGCGCGACCATCTGGATCTCGCGCTGAAAGCGCGCTCTGGCCCGCGGGGTGTATTCACCACCGGCATCCGGTTTGACGAACTTCAGCGCGACCGGACGCGGCGCGGTGACGTCGAGCGCCGCGTACACCGCGCCGAAGCCGCCTTCACCCAGCAGGCCTTCGACGTGATAACGATCGGCGATGACGTCTCCGGGACGCGGCCACACCGTCAGATCCGATCCAGGCGCGACGCCAGTGCCAGATCGGCCAGCGCCAGCGCGGCCATCGCCTCGATCACGGGGACCGCACGGGGCACGATGCACGGGTCGTGACGGCCCGATGTCGCCATCGAACCGACGGTGCTCGCCGGCTTGAAGTACGCACGGAGCACGATGCGTTCGCCGTTGGTTATGCCGCCCTGAATGCCGTTCGCGGCGGCGCTGATGCCCGCGTCCGGTCCGGTACCACTGACTCCGGAGTGAAACTCGATCCCGCTGAGTGCGGCGTCGGCCACTGCGTCGCCCAGTGTCACCCCGGCGACCGCGCCGATACTCATCAGCGCGTCCGCGAGGCGGCTCTTCGCCTTGCCGAACACCGGTTCACCGAGCCCGCGGGGGAGCCCGTCAATCCACAGCTCCACGACGCCGCCCCGCGAGTCGCCGGCGGCTTTGCAGGCCAGCAGTTCTGCCTCGATCGCGTCGGCCGTCGCGAGGTCGGGGCACCGCGTGGGGTGCTGGTCCACCCGGGAGGCGTCGAGGTCATCGGGCGGGTCTGCGGCAAGATGCCGTCCGATCTGCCGTGTGAACGCCACGATGCGAACGTCGGGACCGAGGACCTTGCGGGCGATGACGCCGCCGATCACGCGGGACAGTGTCTCGCGCCCGGACGCGCGACCGCCGCCGCGATAGTCGCGGCGCCCGAACTTGTCCTCCCAGACGCGGTCGGCGTGTCCAGCTCGATAGTACGCCGGATCGTAGTCCTCGCTCCGCGCGTTGGTGTTGCGGACGAGCACGGCGATCGGAGAACCCAGCGTGTGGCCCTCGAAGATGCCGCTGAGGATCTCCGGAAGGTCCTCTTCGCGGCGGCCCGTCGTGACGGCGGATTGTCCGGGTCGGCGCCGCGCCAGTTCGTGGCCGAAGTCGTCGGCACCCAGCGGAATCCCGGCGGGGCAGCCGTCGATCACAGCGCCGAGGCCCGCGCCGTGCGATTCACCGAAGCTCGTCAGCGTCAGGAAGTGACCGTAGCTGTTTCCGCGCATCGAATCTCACTCGTCTCGCCAGAACGCGCGCTGAGCGGCGGCCTGGGCATCGAAAAATACGTCGCCAATGAGGTGCACGACCCCCTCGGGGGGCTCGGCGACGTCCGCGTAGTGCAGATCGAGCCATGCCCGCGAACGCGGTGGATTGTCCCGTGACGGCGCTGAAGGTCCGGCGGCGTTCACGACCAGGGTGACAAACGGTGGCTTGTCCTGGGGCCATCCGTCTCGAGCGCGGCAGCGGTAGACGAGGAACCAGTCACTGCCGTCGATCGCACGCGTCGCGGCGCCGCGCACGCCGCCGCCGCCAAACATCGCGATCGTTGCGGGTCCGATTTCGCGCTGCTCGAACCACGCCAGCGATGCCGCCATGCCGACCTCGTCGGTGTCCGTGACGAGCCAGCGATCGGCGCGACGCACCAACGTGTTGCCACTTCGGACCGGCGCCTCGTCCTTCGCCGCGGCCCACCGAGCGTCTTCGTTGAGCAGCTCGCCGAAAGCGGCGTCGTTCGGACAGATGAACGCGATCCGCGACTTGAACGGCGAGGTGACGGAGATGCCATGCACACCCAACTCCTCGAGCAGTGCCAGCGCGGCGTCAAACTGGTCTTCGGGGACGTCGACCTTCACGTAACCGGCGTGCTCCCCAGCTTCGAGGGCTGCGCGGCGATGCCAGATGTCGCCCTGACTCTGCGCGACGGGATGGCCGATCAGCGCATCCCAACGCCGCGGCGCGGGATCCACGAGGTGCGGGAGCCAGTCCTGCAGGTCCCACGGCGTGCGCGACAGTTTGTCCAGCCCGACCCGTGAGGCGCGCAGGCTCGCCGCGACGTAGTTTGTCGTGTTGGTGTCCAGGAACAACGGGCGCGTCCAGGCAAACTCCGCCCCTTGCGGCAGGTAGGTCACGCCGATGCCCGCGCGGCGGAGCGGGGCGATCGCTGCGCGCCCGACGCCGATGTCCGCGAAGCCTTGGACTTGCGGCGCGTATTTGAGCGACAAACCGGGCGCCCAAGCTGGATGTTCGACCTGCACACGGCGGCCAGCCGTCGCGAGCGCGGTCACGTCGTCGGGGTCGACGCCCAGTGGGTGTGCGGAGAGCACGAGGGGGCGCGGCTCGCTCCTCAGTGCGCCGGAGCGCACGAAGGCGTCGAGATTGGCGAGGTCCACGTCGAACGCGTCAGCCTCGGCAGCGGCGGCCTCGATCCAGTCGATGTCGTCGGTGCGTACGCTGGCGAGCGTCGCGACTCCCGGGCGCCGAAACGGCGTGATGACGTCGCTGCGGACCTCGACCCCGGCCAGTCCGAACACGTTGGCGTCGCGCGCGGCGCGGTCGAGCTCGGCGGGCGTCGCCGGCACGATCCAGGTCTTGCGGGCGAAATCCGAGAGCGGGCCGTCGAGCCAGCGCACGTAGGTCGCGATCTCGTGGGCGACGCGGTCCGGGGCGCGGCCGCGCGGGACGTTGACGAACAGGTGCGCCGCCGCGAGCCATCGCGGCTCACGAGTTGTGCACATCCAGGCCACCTCGTCGGTCCAGGACATCTGAGGTCGTAACCGAGCGCGCTCGTTGAGCGCCGTCGCCTCCCAGCCGTCGCGCTGCAGCCACACAACGAGCGGTCCGTCCGGCAGCTCCGAGATGCCGGCACCGCAGCTGACGATCACGTCCGTCTGCTGCAGAACGCGCTCCAGCGTCGACAACTCCAGTGCTCGAAACGCCGGTTCGTCCGCCGAGACCAGCGTCTCACATCGCTCCCCGGTCTCGCGTTCAATCGCGGCGTCGAGATCCACGTGCGTACGGCCCATCAACGCGGCGAGGCGAGCACCCGTGACCGTTTTTCCGACGCAGCGATGGCCGACCAAGATCACATGCACGTGGGCTGCTCGACGGCGCTCGGGACGGCCATGTCGGCCGGGATCACTTTGCGGAATCTCATCGGTCGCACGATACCGCACCCCGCTAAAAACTTGGAGCGCGACTCGATCCCCGTAGACTGACATTTCGCCTCGCACTTTATCCTACATGTAGGAATGAGGCGTACATCGGCGCACACCATGGAGTTGGTATGGTACCTCGCACGCACGGAACGCTCGCGCTCGTCAGTTTGCTCACGGCCACCGTGACCCTCGTCGGGTGCGCAACGAGCGGGTCAACGCCCCTTCGTGTCTACCAGTCGCCGCTGCTTGCCGCTGACGCTCAGAACCCGCGCCCCGCGGATCGGATGTTCGATCCCGCCGAGCCCGGTGACTGGACCGTCAACTCCGAGACGGTCGTCGCGCAGAGCGAGGACAGTTCCGAGCGAGCAAAGCGAGAGGCTACGGCGCGTGTGGAGAAGCGAGCGCGGAAACGGCGGGAGCGCGACGAACGCAAGACCGACAAGAGCCGGCGGCTTCCGACGTTGTCGACCACCGCGGTTGGTGGTTATGGGGGAGCCGACGCGAGCAGTTCGGCCGAGGCCGGCGACTACGCGCCGCCGCTCGCGGCGGGCTACGTGCACAAATCCTTCATGGTCAACGGCGTCAGCCTGCCCGAGGAGTCCCGCGTCTCGGTGCCCAAACTGTGGGACGCGTGCAAACAGCGGGGGAGCACGCACCACGGCGCACCGCTGCCCGGCGACGCGGCGTTTTTCCACAACGCGTTCGACGCGAACCGCGATGGTCGGAACAACGACTGGTACACGCATGTCGCGATCGTCGAAGACGTCGCGCCGGACGGCACCGCGAAGATCCTGTCCTGGCGCGGCGGTCGCGTGGTCGAGCTCACGGTGAACCCGACGAAGCCCGATGATGTGGCGCTCAACTCCCGCCTGCGTGAACCGACCGCGGACGACGCCCCGTTCACCCAGTACCACGCGGGCCAGCTCTTCGCGGGCTGGTGCACCGTGCTGGCCGGCAAGCGCGACGTGATCGTCATCGATAGCTGGGCGCCTGAGAATCGCTGAGGGAGCGAGGCGCTACTTGGCGTGGAAGTCGAAGAGCACGCTCTTCGTGTCCTTGTTCACGACGATCGTTTGCACCTTGGATTTGCCGCCGGCTCGACATTCCACTTTGTACTTGCCGACCGGAAGTCGCGCTCGGAATGGCGTGGAGCCCACGAGCTCACCGTTGACGTACAGCTGACCGTCGGGCCGGGCCCGAATCATGAAGGACCGGGCCGCGTCCCCTGGCTTCTGCAGAAGCAGCGGGTTCGCCTTGGGCTCCTTCGGCTTGTCCACCGTCGGTTTGACGACCACCGGCGCCACCGGGTCGACCGGCGCCGGCAGGAACGCGATCGCGATGTATCCCACGGCCAGCGCGAGCGCGATGATCGCGGCGAAGGCTGCCGCGTACAGCGCAGCGTTCGACTTGGGAGGCGCCCCGATTTCAGTCGCTTGCGTGTCGGGACCCACCGGACCATCAGTGGCGATCTGCGCCGTCGAGTGCGGGGCGAGCGCCGGTTCGCGGTTCGTGATGCGGTCCGGCGCCTCAGGCACCGGCTGCGGCCCCGTGTCGTCCAGTCCCCCGACCTCGGCCGGCCCGTCCACCGGTGCCACCGGCTGGCTGTGCCGTGTGACCGGAAGTCCTTGTACCGTCCGCACATAGCGCGAAAGTTCCCGGTCGCCGACGTAGTCGTCCAGCCCTCGCACGAACGTCTCAATATCGCGCATCATCGCATGCGCGTCCGGGTACCGGTCGTTGCGGTTCTTCTGCAGCGCCTTGTCGATGATCGCGGACAACGCATCCGGCACGTCGGCCCGCTTGGAACTCACCGCCGGGTGCGGCGACGTGATGATGTTGTTGATCGCGGCCAGCTCATCGCCGAACGGCTTCACGCCCGTGAGGAGCTCGTAGAACATCACGCCGGCCGCGAAGATGTCCGCCCGTCGATCGAGGTCGTCGGCGTTTTGAATCTGTTCCGGCGCCATGTACGCGAACTTCCCCTTCACCGCCCCCGGCTGCGTCTTCGTCTGGTTCGCCTTCGCTTTGGCGACGCCGAAGTCGCACAGCTTGACGATCCCGTCGTTCGAGACCAGCACGTTGTGCGGCGAGACGTCGCGATGCACGAGGTTGAACGGTTGGCCGTCGCGATCCGTGTAGTCGTGGGCGTAGTCGAGCGCCTCCAGCAGGTCCATCACGACCTTACACACCACGCCCAGCGGGATGAATTCGCCGGCGTCCACCACGATCTGCAACATCACGTCGAGGTCGATGCCTTGGATGTACTCCATCGCGATGAAGTACTGACCGTCGAGCTCCCCCAGCTCATAAATCTGCGCAATCTTGGGATGCGAGAGCTGCGCCGCCAGCCGAGCCTCGTCCAAGAACATCGTCGCGAACGTCTTGTCCTCCGCGAAGTGCGGCAGGATCCGCTTGATCACCAGCTCCTTGTTGAACCCCCCGGGCCCCGCCTGTTCCGCCAGCCAGATCTCCGCCATCCCCCCCGTCGCCAGGTGGCGAGTCAGCGAGTATTTGCCGAGTTGTGCGGACGGTTTGGTCATCGAGGCTAGGCTAGTTCACGACCCCGAGGTGCGCAACTTCACAGCATCGCGACGCCCATTCGGGGGACCGCCCCGGGCAGTCCGGCGGACCGCCCGGGGCGGTCCACGATCGCGGGTTAACCATTCGTTTGAAGCGATGCTTGATTGGTATCTGTGCGTCATGATCGAATCGTTGGTTGCTGCGACGGTTCGAGCGGCTGCCAGAGTGGGGTTGTGAGGGGGTGGTTTTGGGGCGGTGGGGGGCGGCGGACGCAGCGATGCGGTCCATCAGGAGATGGTCCGCGGGGTGAGTGGGTTGTGGGTGGGGTTAAGGGGCGCGGGGGAAGCCGTGCCAGCGGTGCATGGCGTAGGTGCCGCGGGGGAAGGTGGG
>JBFIHF010000198.1:0-11717 GCA_041601915.1 Bradymonadaceae bacterium | reverse complement strand
TCCGCGTCACCAGACGCCGAAGAACTTCAGACAGCTGATGGCGACCACTGCGATTAAGACGCGCCGGATCCAGACGCCGGCGACGTCGCTCTGCGCCAGGAACCGCGCCCCCAGATAGGCGCCCAGCGCCTGTCCCACCGCGACCACCAATCCCACCGTCCACGCCACCTGGCCGTTGAACGCGAAGATCGCGAGGGAGACCGCGGTGAACAGCAGCGTCAGAAACAGCTTGATCGAGTTCGCGTGCATCGCCCCGAGGTTCGCCCCCATCACGAGCCCCACGAGCAGCAACACGCCAACCCCGGCTTGGATGAATCCGCCATAGAAGCCGATCGCGACGAAGCCGAGTAGCACCCACCAGCGTGGTCGCTCAGGGGCCCGGTCGCTGCTCTCCAGCCACTTCTTGGGGTTCACGATCAGCACGACGAGCATGAACGCCATGATCCCGCCGATCGCCAGCTTGAGCACGTTCTCGT
Source organism: Bradymonadaceae bacterium (assembly GCA_041601915.1). GTDB lineage: Bacteria > Myxococcota_A > Bradymonadia > Bradymonadales > Bradymonadaceae > JBFIHF01. Next base: position 11,241 of record JBFIHF010000198.1, on the reverse strand, counting down.
CGATGTCCGCGGCGACCATCGCGCCAGCCGCAGCGCCGATCATCGTCGGCACCACGTACCACCCGCTCTGGCCGAGCTCGAGCGCGCCGTGGCGCTTCAGAGTGAGCAGCCCCACGATGTTCTGAATCGTCACGCCGACGCGGTTGGTGCCGTTCGCCACGTGCGGCGGCAATCCGAGAAAGATGAGCAGCGGGAGCGTGATCAACGAGCCGCTGCCCGCGAGCGTGTTCACCACGCCGGCCAGGATTCCTGCCGCGATCGCGAGTGCGTATGTGACCGGTGTAAATTCCAACCTGAAAAATTGCCTGCGCGGCTGGGGGCGAGATACTGCGGTTAGAGCAATCTACACAGCTTAGTCAACACGCGCACCGCCGCCATGGATGGCAAGGAGTGCTAATGCGCCGCGTCGTTTGTCGTTTCGAAGACGAATCTGATTTCCTGAGACAATTCCGGTGGGAGCAGGCCGTAGGTTCGCCTTGCCGCGCACTGATGGACGAGGCCGCGGACTTCATGTTCGTCGGCGAGTTCAAGCTCGAGCCCGGTGAGCACATTCGCCTCACGGCGTTGGTGTCCTCTCATCGCGAGCAGTGCCACCTCAACATGACCGTCATCGACGTCGCGCCGATGGCCAGCGAGTCGGGCCGCGTGTTCCGATATCGGGCGCGCATCGCTCCCGAGGACGCCGTATGGCTGCTGTCGTTTCGACAGAAGATGACCACGCGCCGTTGGCTCGAAGAGATCGCCGCCTGACTTCGCGCGATCCGCGCGATATGGTGTGCGCCCCGGAATGAAGCATCTCGGCGTCACAGTTGTAGGCGCATGTGGGATGCGATCCGATTATCTCGACGCCCGATGACCAAAAAGCTGCTCAAGTGGTTCATAGTGCTCGCCTTCGTGGGCGCTGCGCTTGGCTTCGGCGCCCTCGCCGCCGTGTTCTGGTACTACGGCCGCGACCTGCCACAACTGCTCCAGCGCGAGGACTTCGATCCGCCCCAGATGTCGCGGGTCTACAGCGCTGAAGGGGAGATCATCGCGGAGTACTTCACGCCCGGCGCCAAGCGGACCGTCGTGCCGCTGGAGAAGATCCCCGAGCACGTGCGGTACGCGTTCATGGCCGCCGAGGACGCCGACTTCATGCGTCACGAGGGCATCGACTACCTCGGGCTTGTCCGGGCGTTCTACTACGCGCTGTTCTACGATACGGGCATCAAGGGCACGTCGACGATTACGCAGCAGGTGATCAAGAACCTCGTGCTGACCCCGGAGAAAGCGATTGAGCGGAAGGTGAAGGAGATCATCCTCGCCCGCCAGATCGAGCAGCACCTGTCCAAAGAGGACATCCTCTACCTGTACCTGAACACGATCTATCTCGGTCACGGCGTCAACGGCGTCGAAGAAGCGTCCCGCGTGTACTTCGGCAAGGGCGTCGGCGAGCTGACGCTGCCGGAGGCCGCGACGCTGGCCGGCCTCACGCAGTCCCCCGAATCGAAGACGCCGTTCCGACATCCGGAGCGCGCGGCGAAGCGCCGCGCGTTCGTGCTGAAGCAGCTGTGGGAGAAGGGCTTCATCAAGGAGGCCGAGTACCGCAAGGCGATCGACGTGGTGCCCAAGCTCGCCGATCGTTCGCGCTCGGAGCCGTACATGTGGATGGCCCCATACTTCACCGAGCACGTCCGCAAGACGCTCGTCGAGAAGTACGGCGAGGAGAAGGTCCATGGCGGCGGGTTGAGCGTTTACACGACGCTGCGCGTGAAGGCGCAGGAGCAAGCGAACGACGCGGTGCGAACTGGCATCGCGCAGTACGACGACCGCAAGAAGTACTACCGGCCGCAGCAGAAGCTCAGCGACGCCGCGATCGCAAAGTTCCTCGAGGCGCGCACCGCGGACGTCGCGAAGCGAGGCCTCAAGCCCAACGCCTTCTATGAGGCCGTCGTGACGTCGGTGGATGCGGGCACCGAGACCGTGCGCATCAAGATTGGCGCCGAGGACGGCGTCCTGTTGCTCGCGCCGAAACTCCGTATCTTTGGCGGCAAGCAATGCACCGAAGAGACGCTCAACAAGACCCTGCAACGCGGTCACGTCCTCAAGGTTCAGATCGCGAGCCTCGCCGCCGACGGTCACCCGATGAGCGCGCGGTTCGTTCCGGGGCCGCAGATGGCGCTCGTCTCGATCGACCCGACGAACCGCCATGTCATCGCGTTGGTCGGCGGCTACGACTACGAAGAGAACAAGTACAACCACGCGACCCAGGCGGAGCGCCAGACAGGGTCGACCTTCAAGCCGTTCGTCTACGCGGCGGCGCTAGAGGAGAAGGTCGTCACCCCGGCGTCGATCATGCTCGACAGCCCTGCGGTGTTCCCGTTGGACGGCGGGAAGACCTGGTCGCCGAAGAACTCCGACGGGACCTGGCGCGGGCCGATTCGAGTCCGTGAGGGCCTCGGCGCGAGCCGCAACGTCATTGCCGTGCGGGTCCTCAAAGAAATCGGCATCGAGAAGGCGATCGCGTTCGCGCGCAAGGTCGGCATTCACAGCGCGCTGACGGAGAACTTCACGATGGTCATGGGCAGCTCCGAGCTGCGACCACTCGAGATCACCAACGCGTACGCGACGTTCGCGAGTGGCGGCCTGGTTGGCGCGCCGATGTTCATCACCAAGATCGAGACGAATCGCGGGGGCACGGAGGCGTTCAAACCCGAGTTCAAGCGCGCGATCAGCGAGGAAGTCGCCTACCTCATCACGTTTCTCATGACGAGTGTCGTGCACGGCTACACGGATTCGAACGGCAAACGGCGGGGCGGCACGGCGGCGGAGGTCGCAAAACTCGGGCACACGGTCGCCGGAAAGACGGGCACGACGAACGAGGCGAAGGACGCGTGGTTCATCGGCTTCACGCCCGAACTCGTGACCGGGGTGTGGGTCGGTTTCGACGACAACCACAGCCTCGGCGCCAAGGAGTACGGCGGACGCGTCGCTGCGCCGATCTGGCTGAACTTCATGCAGGCTGCGCTGGACGGCAAAGAGCCGCGCGAATTCGTGCCGCCGGCGATCGGCCTGCAGAAGGCGATGATCGACCCCAAGACCGGCAAGCTCAGCCGGGAGGGCGGCATCGAGGAGACGTTTCTCGAGGGCACCGCGCCCACCGAGTACGCGAGTGAAGACGTGCCCGGCGGCGCCAATGGCGCCAGCGCCGAGGACTCGTTCCTGCTCGACCAATTCGCCGACTGACCGAGCTGAGCCAACTACTTGGGAACGGGCACGCGCGTCGCGAGGTCTTCGATGACCGATTCGGCGAGGGCGCGGTCACCACCTGCCGCCGTGTTGCCCAGCGCGATGCGGTGCGAGAGCACTGGCAGCAGCAAATCACGAACATCGTCGGGGATTACGAAGTCGCGTCCCTGCACCAGCGCGTAGGCACGGCTCACGCGCGAGAGCGCAAGCGCGCCGCGGGTCGATACGCCGATCCGAATGCGTGAATCGGTGCGCGACTCATCGATGATCGCCATCAGGTAGTCGACGATCGATTCGTCGATGCGCACGTCGTCGACCTTCGCCTGCAGCGCCGCGAACTCGTCGGGCTCCAGCACGGGCTTGAGGCTGTCCACCGGCGCCCCGGCGCCGCGATTCATGACGATACTGCGCTCCACCGACTTGCCCGGGTAGCCGATCGACAGGCGCATCAAGAACCGATCGAGCTGACTCTCGGGCAGGGGATACGTGCCGTGGTGCTCCAGCGGATTCTGTGTCGCGATGACGAGGAACGGGTCCGGAAGGTCCCAGGTGCGGTCCTCGACACTCACTCGCCCATCGCTCATCGCCTCGAGCAGGGCCGACTGAGTGCGCGGCGTCGTGCGGTTGATCTCGTCGGCGAGGATGACGTTGTTGAAGATCGGTCCCGGCTTGAACTCGAACTCGCCGCGCGCCTGCGCGAACACCGTGACGCCCACGATGTCACTGGGCAGCAGATCGCTCGTGAACTGAATGCGTTGGAAGCCGAGGCCCATACTGCGCGCCAGTGCCAGCGCCAGCGTCGTCTTACCGACCCCGGGCACGTCTTCGAGCAGCAGATGTCCTTTCGCCAGCAGGCAGGCGAGCGTCAGCCGGACCACGCGCGGCTTGCCGCGAAAGACCTTCTCGACGTTGTCTTGGAGGTCGACGAGGCGGGCCCCGGAAATCTCCGACGCGGCGGTTTTGGGCACTGTGCTCATAGGGACGGCAGCAGGGGCAGGTTTCATGAGTATACGGCTCTTCTGGCGGTTGGTCAGTTCTTGCGGAGGTTTTCGGCGATTCGGTGTGCGCTCGCGCGAAGGCGGCTCAGCTCTTCGGGGTCTGGGGACGCGGCACCAAAGCGCGCCTTGAGGTAGTGCGTCTGGAACAGTTCGATGTCGCGTTTGGCGTGAGGTTGCGCGACGGCGAGGCGCGTCAGGTAGCGATCGGGGCCCTCGTCGGTCCGGCGGACGACGCCGACACGCGCAGCGGCACGCTCGACGACCTCGAAGGTGTGGGCGACCGACGGTACGTGCGCACGCGTGTGCTCGAACAACGCGGCGAGGGCGCCGAACGCCACGAAGCCGCCCCCAAACAGCAGGTTCACGGTCTCGGTGACCAGGAACCATCCCGCCCAGGCGATGCCTGCGCCGACGAAGAACGCCGCAGTAAAACTCGTCCGCCACGGGGCATCATGCCGATGCAGGCGCCGTCGCGTACGTCGAAACGCGACGAACATGAGCGTGGCGAGGCCCGCGATCAGCAAGGCGAGACGCCAGTCTCCGTTGCGCTTCTGTTCCTCGGGATCGTCGCTCGCGACGAGCTCCTCCTGCATGAGCCCGCGCGGCTGCAGCAGGTTCGCGAGCTTTCGAAACACCTCGATCTGCGCGCTGAGGTCGTACTCGATGACCCACTTCATCCACGTCAGCCGCAACGCATCCCACGTGGCGCGCGCAGCTTCGAGTGCCGAGTTGCTGGGCAGCGCGTCGGACGCCGGCGTGGCGTCGATCTCGGTCCAGCCGCGCTCCGGGTCCCAGTACTCAGCCCAGGAGTGTGCGTCGCCCTGGCGGACCGCGAGATACTCGCCGACGCTGTTCCACTGTCCGCCCATGAACCCGTTCACGAGGCGCGCCGGCACGCCGTTCTGGCGTAGGAGCATCACGGACGCCGTGGCGAAGTACTCGCAGTGGCCACGCTTCGTCTCGAACAGAAACGAATCCAATGGGTCGGCGCCCACGTCGGGCAGATCCGTTGTGTACCCGTAGCTGGTGCTGAGATGGGTCACGATCGCGTCGGCCTTGGCTCGATGTGTGGTCGCGCCTTGCGTCACCTGTGCCGCCAGCGCTTGGACGCGCGTACTGAGCGGCGGCAGCTGTCGGAACGCGGGCGAAGGCACGTAATCGGGCTGCACCGCAGGAGCCGTGCCTTCGGCCAGTGTCAGGATGTACGCGATGCCGACGTCGCTATCGATCGTGTGGTGGATGTCATCGTACCAATCACGGCGCAGGTAGCCGGCGCGAGGGCCCCATCGCATCACGTACTTCGTCACGCCGAGGCGAACTGAGTCGGTCGGCCGCACGACGGGGATCACGTTCTTGCCGATCGGCTCGAGGTAGATCTGCAATCGCTCGCCGGGCCCCGACGAGTGGTGCAGGGCCGCGAGGGAGCTGACGCCATCGTCGATCGGCAATGCCCGCCCACGCTCGGGCAGCGTGCGCGACCATCGCTTGCCGTCGTACTTGTCGAACGACAGCGTCCTCCAGTGGAACCCGTCCGCGGTCGCCGGGCGGCCATCGAGGAACTCCACGCGCATCACGACTTCGGGGTTGTCCCGAATCGCGCCGTGGCCACCGAGCTCCACCGCGTCGCTGAAGCCGGTCACGCTGACACCATCCCGCGTCTGTGGCGCGAAGAAGCCGAGGCCGATGCGGGGGAACAGGAAGAAGATGCTCAGCGCGGCGCTCAGAATCAGTGCGCCCATACCCATGAGGACCGCGAAATAGGCCGCGTTGAGCGATGAGGCGGTGTCGCGCAGCGCGAGCCGCGGTCGCGCGGCCAGCTCCGACCGGAGGTGGAACACGGCGAGCGCGAACGTGCCGAGCAGCACGTACCCGCTGAACAGCACGCCGAACGTCACGTCCTCGTTGACGGTCGTCGCCGCCGCTAGCGTCAGGAACGACAGCGCGAACAGCTGCAACTCGTCGCGCTCGCCGAGGCGCGAGAATAGCTTGATGAGGGTCAGCACCAGCACGAAGCGGATGCCAGCGGTCAGCATCGTCAGCTCGGTCGTGGCGACTTGTGCGGCGGTCACGGCGAGAAACAACAGCGCGATCGCGTTCCACCACTTGGCGTGCGCGGCTTGGCCGAGGCGCCGCTTGTGGACCCACCACGACGCGGGGAGCGCCAGCGCGAACGTCGCGCCCAGCACCGGCCCAACGCTGCCGCCGAGCGCGATCATCAAGAACGGAAGGAGCACCAGCCCATAGAGGCTGATGTTGAAGAGACGTTCGAGGCGATCGAGCTCACGCACGTTCGTCCTCCTCGAATGGCAGGGCGACGTCGGCGTCGGCGATGCTGTTCACCGCGCCATCTGCACCGACGGCGATCCGCGCGATGCCCACGGCATCCGGAAAGATCGCGGCGCCGCGATGCTGCGTGACGACCGCGAGCGCCGTGAGGATCGCGTCGGCTTGTTGTGGCCCCGCGGAGGGCTCGATCACGAGCTCTCGGGACCGGAAACCGACGCGCCACCCCATCTCGGTGAGCGCGGCGATGAGGCCCACGGTCTTGGACACACCGCGTTCGAACACGGCGGGGGAGAGCGGGCGGTCCGACCAGTCGCAGAACACGATCTCTACTTCGCGCTGGGTGAGGGCCTCGGTCTCGCGCACCACCGCGGCGCCGCGGCGCGCGGTGGCCTTCCAGTGGATGCGCCGTCGGTCTTCGCCGGTACGGTAGTCGCGCAGCCCGAAGAACTCTTCGCCGAGTCCGCGGTGATTGGTCGCGACCTCGCCGAAGCGTCCACGGACCGTCGCGATCCAGTCCGTGGCCTCGATGCCGGCCGGCAGCACCGTGAGCTGGGCCAGAGAGTCGATTCGGCGCGACTTCTCGAACAGACCGAACGGAAAGCGCGTTGTGATGCGCATCGTCTCCATCTGGTAGCGGCCGCGCACCGCGATCGCGAAGCGGGCCTCGAGGTCCGTCTCCCCATCGCGGTCCAGCCGCAGCGTGTATGCGTTCGCGATCATCTCGCCGTCGGGCTTGCCGCGCCACAGTTTCCACCACGACACCGACGGAGGCCCGAGCTCGCGGCCTGCCGCCGGCCCCGCGATCGCGATGACGTTGCGGTCCCCGACCTCGAGGCTCAGCGACGCATAGGCCTTCTCGTTGGTGAGCCGGTACGCGCCGCGCGCGCCAATCCCGGCGACCACGCGTTGCGGGATCAGCCTGCGCGCGCTGACCCGCGAGACGACGGCTTCGCTCAGGATACCGCTCGCGATGATCAGCGCGAGCAACATGCCCAACAGCAGGAACAGCAGGTTGTTGCCGGTGTTCACCGCGCCGAATCCCACCCCGAGCGTCAGCAGGCACAGCATCTTGCCCGACGTCGTCATGACGAGTTCGCGAGGCGGTCGTGCCCAGCGGCGCAGGCGATCCCGCGCACCGGGTTGGTTGTCGACACTGGCTGACATGTGGTCCTGATGGAGCTGGGTGGTCAACGAAACGGTAGCGTGCACGATTCCGCCGTCGTGTGAAACCTGTGTGAATCGCATTGCGCGGCGCGCTTGACGGGTTTGGCCCCGCCGCTCAGGATGAGTCGATGGAGACCGATCTCGAGTTCATGCAACGCGCGGTGGAGTTGGCGTTGGACGCGGAGTCCAAGGGCAACCTGCCGATCGGAGCGCTGCTCGTGCTCGACGGCGCGGTCATCGCCCAGGGACAGTCGGAGCTGCTGATCCCAAAGTACGCGCCGGGCAAACATGCCGAGATGCGGGCACTGGCAGGGGTCGAGGACAGCCTGTGGCCGGAAGCGGGGCGCATGACGTGTTACACGACGCTGGAGCCCTGCGTGATGTGTTTTGGCGCGCTGTTGCTGCACGGGGTCGGGCGCGTCGTGTTCGGGGCTTACGACGTGCTGGGGGGCGGCGGGCCGCTGCTCGCGCATCTGCCGAAGTACTACGAGACGGCGCGCGTATTCGCGTGGGAAGGGCCGATCATGCCCGAGGTCTGCGACCCGCTTTATGCGCGGGCCGACGACATGTTCGCGGGCCTTCCTGTCGGTCGCGGCGAGTAGTCACTCGACCTCATCCATCATCTCTTCCAGCGTCTTGACGCCGCCGCCGCCTGTCTGGGGCTCGTCTTCGGTGTCCGCGTCGCCGTCCATCCCCATCTCGTTCATCAGCTCGTCGAGGCTCTTGACGTCGCCGGACGGCGCGTCTGTCGGCTCGTCGTCCTCGATCGGCACGGGCGTTGGTCCGTTGGACTTGGCGTCCGGGTCGACCTTCGCGCGGTCGGTGGGGAACGGCACGTAGAAGTCTCCGCCCTTCGACAGCGACACGAGGCCGAGACTCACGGTCGGCACGTAGGTCACGACGATCAGGCAGCCCATCATCAGGATCACGAACGGGATCACGGCGCGTACCATCTCGCCGATCCCCTTCTTGAACAGCGTCGAGGCGACGAACAGGTTGAGGCCAATCGGCGGGGTGAGGTAGCCGATCTCGAGGTTCACGATGAACACGATCGCGAGGTGCAGCGGGTGGATCCCGAGGCCGAACGCGATCGGTGCGAGCAGCGGCACGAGGATCAAGATCGCGGACAGGATGTCCATGAAGAAGCCCACGATCAGCAGCAGTATGTTCACGATCAACAGGAACGCGACGATCGACAGCTGCATCGCGAGGATCATCTCGACGGCCGTCTCCGGGATCTTGGCGCGTTCGAGGTAGAGGTTGAAGCCCAAGGCGAGCGCCATGATGATCAGCAGGCTGCCCATCAGGACGGAGCTCTCCGCGAAGATGCGCGGCACGTCCTCGATCTTGAGGCTCTTGTGGATGAAGAACTCCACGACGGCGGCATAGACGACAGCGACCGCGGCCGCTTGCGTCGGCGTGAACACGCCGCTGTAGATGCCGCCGAGGATCAGGATCGGCAGGTTCAGCGCCCAGAAGCCGTCCTTGAACGAGTCCCAAACTCTTCCTGCCTCAAACGGGATCTTCTCGACCTTGAACTTGCGACCGATGTAGAGCGCGTAGACGGCCAGGACGAGGCCGATCATCATCCCCGGGCCCATGCCCGCGATGAACAGATCTTTGACGCTCGCGTCGCCGCCGCCGGTGCTCGACAGCGTGTAGCCGACTGGATCTTTGAGCGCCGTCGGGTCGACGATCGCGTACACGATCATCGGAATCGACGGGGGGATCAGGATGCCGAGGCTGCCTGCGGAGGTGACGAGACCCGACGAGAAGTCGTCGGGGTAGCCGCGCTTCACGAGCGCCGGATACATGATGCTGCCGATCGCGATGACGGTGACCGGCGATGAGCCCGAGATGGCCGCGAAGAAGACACACGCAAAAACCGCCGCAATCGCGAGCCCGCCGGGTAGCCACCCGAAGATCGACTGCGCGAACGCGATGAGCCGTCGAGCGATGTCGCCCTCCGTCATCAGCGCGCCAGAGATCACGAAGAACGGGATCGCCAGCAGCACGGGCTGGTCGGCCAGGCCGCGCGTCTGCTCGACGATCGCGGTCAGCAAGCGGAACTCGTTGAAGATGCCGCCCATGAACAGCAGGTACATCGTCAGCGAGCCGATGAGCACGTACAGGGGCTCACCGAGCGCGATCATGGCGATGATCAACAGGATCAAGCCGATCCAGAACGACGTCGGCATCCCCTCATCGTGGGCGGCCATGACCGGCGGACCGCGTTCGGAGGTGTCGTCGGTCTCGGTCTCGTCCGGCTCATCGCCGTCCGGCAGCTCGACGGCGCCTTCGTCTTCGAGCTCGCCCATCATCTCTTCGAGCGTCTTGGTGCCCGAGTTGGTGCCGGGGGCTTCCTCTTCGGCCTCGTCGTCGACCTCGGCCATCATCTCTTCGAGCGTCTTGGTCTCCTCCTGCGCGAGCACCGGGCCGGCGCAGGCGAGGACCATCACGAGGCTCAACAGCAATCTCAGTAGGGTGCGCATCAGTGCACCCCCAGATCTTCGGAGTACGACTCTCCGCGAGCACCCATGCGCCCGAAGACGATGGCGTGGCCGAGGAATCGCACGCAGATGAGAAACATCGAGACCGGGATCGCGGCGACCTTCAGCCAGTCCGGTAGCTCGCCGGGTTCGCTCGGCGCGAACAGCACCTGCATCGCGCGACGGAACACCGACGCATCGTCGGGCAGCGGGAACTCCGCCATCAGCATCTCGCGCATCGATTCCGGCAGCCAGGCCGGGGCGTTCCAGATCGGACGCAGGTAGGCGCTATCGGCGCCGAGCATGTAGATGAACCCGAGGTAGAACACCGTCGCGGTGAACGCGGCGGCCACCAGGTACGACACCATGTTGAACCACGGCAGCTTGGCCGGCGGCATGAGCTTTCGGGCGAGGTCGACGCGCAAGTGCCGCCGCTCCCGCGCCGCGACGCTCGCACCGAGGAAGCTCACCCACAACAACAGGATCAGGCTGTAGGACTGCGACCACGAGTACCCGGAGGGCAGCTGCCCGAAGAGCACCAGCGCGAGCACGATGGCCGCGAGGAACCCGACAAACACCTTCATGTTCTGGCGGCCCCAGAGCACGCGCGCGATCGGGATCGCGCCCGCAACGGCGATCACGCGATAGATGGTCGATGATTCGATGTGTAAGAGCGACCATCCAAACAGCACGCTCCCCAACACGGCGCCGATCGTGACGCCGATGCGGATCGGCATCGGTCGAGCGAGGCTCTCGCCGACGCGTTCGTCGGTGGGCCGGTTATCGCCCGTCGCCGCGAAGGCCATCAGTCCGATGAACGCCAGGATCGGTCCACCGATCGTGAACGCCCCGGAGTCGCCTTTGGCGAGGTCCTGGCCGAGCCCGATCGACAGCTGGTAGACGACGTCCGTGAAGACCATCACGCTCATGAGAATGAGCGCGGTCACCACGGCGACGACTTCCACCGCGTACACGAGATTGTCGAGTTTTCCGAAGATGCCGAGCTGAGCCGACAAGGGTTCGGGCGTGGCGGGACGGTCCGTCATACGCGCAGTTCACATAGGTTTATGGTCCTT
>JBFIHF010000197.1:0-11718 GCA_041601915.1 Bradymonadaceae bacterium | reverse complement strand
GTCGCCGCTACCGAACGTACGGCTCCAGATGCCCGGATCGCCGACGACTGCCTGCATGATATCCCATCGGTCACCCTACCGTGAGAGGACTCGGACCAATGTGTCGCGCGGCACGGCCGTCAGCGCGGGCTGCGAGATCCACGACTCGCCGCACGGGCCGTCCGGTGGGCGGGTGCGTTCGGCGGGCAGCACCGGGTCGATGACGTGGGTTTCGCGAACCTCGGCGCCGGCCTCGGGTACGAACAGCCAACGTTTGGCGAGCTTCTGGGCCCGCTTCTGCCACTTCTCCTCAGCGGCCCTGTAGGCGGTGACCTGCTTGCCCCTCAATCGCAGCATCCCGTCGCGACAGGAGATCCGCCGAGAATGCAGGACGTCGTAGCGCGCGAGCGCCATCGTTTCGAAGTCGAACCCCTTCGGGATCACAGCCGCCGCGGCAGCGCCCGCCGCAGCGTCCGCGACGACCTCCTCCCGGGACCCATACACCGTCGCCTCCGTCCCGATCTCGAGGCGCACGTGCTCGGCACCCATCCGCGCGGCCACATCGTCCAGCATCCGAAGCCCGGCCGGCACCGTCTCTGCGGCGTAGACGTGGAGGCTGACGTCGTCGCAGGGCTCCCCCGTCGCGGCCTGGACGTACCGGCCACCGTCGAGCACGAGGTCCGATGGCCGAACAACCGTCTGGTAGTTCTGAGGGTCCGGGGACCACTGACACTTGATCGGCTCCGGTGGCGGGTTCGCTTGGACAACCACAACTTCGGTGGGCGCGGTTTTGGCAGTTGCCGGTGCCGATTCGACCGACGCGACGGGCGGCGACGCTTGTTTGCCGCCGCATCCCGCCAGCATCACGGCTGCGGCCGCGATCAGCCTCTGCATCGTGGAGAACGTCCGTCGCTTCGTCATGGCGGCAGTCTGTCAGGCTCTGGGGTCTCCGACAATGCGCACGCGGTTGACCCGGTGGGCGTGAACGCCGAAAGTGGCGAAATGGACGACCCGGTTCGCGAATACATCGACCGTGTGCTGCGACTGCAGGACGAACGCCGCGCCGTCACGCTCACGCAGGCCGATCTCGAAGACATCGCGCGCGAAGTGGGGCTCACGGACGACGACCTCGTGGCGGTTCATGCCGAGGTGCAGGCGCATCGGGCGCGAGCAGCCGGGTTTCGGCGGCACGACCTGCTGGACGACGCGATCATCCAACTGCGCGAGGCGCTCGCCCTGGCGCCCACCGACCCCGACATCGCGATGGAGCTCGCCGATGCCCTCGTCAGCTCGCCGTCCAGCGATCCGAACGAAGCGCGCGAACTGGCGCTGAAGGTCCTCGACCTCGATCCGAACCGCGACGACGCGTTCGCGCTGGTGGCGAAGATCCGCAAACCGAAGACGACGCTGTTCGCTCCGCAGCCGCAGCTGGGCGCGCTGCCGACGACCGCGACAGGTGCCGACATCACCGTTCTGCCTTGGGTGTCTGCGCAGGCCGTCTACGAGGACGCCGCCTACTACAACTTCCAAGGATGGTTTCGGAACGACACGGCGCACGAGCTCGAGGAATTCGAGGCGACGCTGCTCCTGAAGACCGACGACGGCGTTGTGGACGACCAGTGCTACATCATGAGCACCGCGCACCCACCGCTTCGCCCGGGGGAAGCGCTGCCCCACGTCCTCACGACATCCGCGCCGCGCCACACCGTGCGCAGTGTCGAGTTCCGCATGCATTCGATCGCCACGGTTCCTGCGCCGACGAAGTACCCAAACCCCAAGCCGTGTCCTTACAGTTGGAAGATTGATCAACCAGAGGGCATCACGCTGACCGTGGGTGAGCGCGCGCGAACACAGGCCCACGGCCACTTCTACCTTGCGCTTGTCATGACCAACACGAGCGAGCGAACGCTAGACGTCCTCGAGTTCAAAGTGACGGGGCGATCGGCGGACGGGACGGTGTGCGGCGAGTCTCTGGTGCGCGTCGGAGGCGCCTCGAGTCCGCCATTCCTGCCTGGCGAGCAACGCCAGAACAAGGCGTGGATCGCGACGACTCTGGACGTCGTAGACGTCACCGTCGAGGTCGTCACGCTTCGCTAGATGCGCGCCCTTAATAACCAGGCCGGAGCGACTTCGCACGCCCGATGAGTTCGATGAGCTGGGGGCGGTCGGCCTGTGTGCCAAGGGCGCCCGAGGCGATCTCTTCGACCCACTCCAAGTTCAGGTGCGCCGCGTAGGGGCTCTGACGGACGATCTCGGCGAATGCGGCGACCGCCGCTGCGAAGCGAAACGCGTGGCTCGTATCAGCGAGCTTTGCGGCCATGTCTGCGCCGCGCAGCACCGCGGTCGTCTCCAACGTCGGCCCTGTGTCGTCAGGGCTGCGGTGTCGGACGCGGACGGTCGCGACCCGGGCGGCGTTCGGATTCGCCATCTCGAGCTCGTACAGCGCCGTCACCGAGTGGCCGGCGCCCATCTCACCCGCGTCGACGCTGTCGTTGCGGAAGTCGCGGTCCGCGATGTCGCGGTTCTCGTAGCCAATCAGGCGGTAGCGTTTCACGGCGGCGGGGTCGAACTCGACCTGCAGCTTCACGTCCCGCGCGACGGTACGCAGCGTCGCGTCCAGCTGCTCGCCGAACACGCGCCGCGCTTCGTCCATGCTGTCGATGTAGTAGTAGTTGCCGTCGCCCTTGTTCGCGAGCTGCTCCATGGCGGCGTCTTTGTAGTTGCCCATCCCGAAGCCGATCGTCGACATCGTGATCCCACGCTTCGCGCCGCGCTCGATGGTCGCGAGCATGTCGTCCACGCCGGTCCGGCCCACGTTGGCGTCCCCGTCCGACAGCACCAGAACCCGGTTCTCGTGGCCGACCACAAACGTCGACTCGGCGAGCGAATATGCGGCCTTCAGCCCGTCGTCCATCGCCGTTCCTCCGCCGCTGTTCAGGCGCTGAATCGCGGCGAGGATCTCGCCGCGAGCCGCAACGCTCGTGGGCTCGAGCACGGTCTCGGTCGCGCCGGCATACGTCGTGATCGCGACGGTGTCCTGGGGTTGGAGCGCGCCAACGAGGACGGCCAACGAGGTCTTGGCGAGCCCGAGCTTGTCGTCGGACCGCATCGACCCGGAGACGTCGACGAGGAACGTGAGGTGCACAGGCGGGCGCTTCGCGACCGCAAACGTCTTCGCCTGAATGCCGACGCGCAGCAGGCGATAGTTCGCGCTCGTCTGAAACGGCGACGGAGCTGCCTCGAGTGAGACGCCGAACGGTCCGTTCGTCGGTTGCGGATAGTTGTAAGTGAAGTAGTTGACCCACTCCTCGGGGCGCACGGAGTCGATCGGTGGCATCGCACCTTCGTTGAGCTTGCGGCGCGCGATCGTGAAGCTGCCCGCATCGACATCGGCGGCAAATGTGGAGAGCGCGTCTTCCGCCGTCCCGACCCATCCGTTCTGACCGGGGTTCTGATACGACTCCGAAGTGGGTGGCGCCGACCGGCCCGGCGCGGAGTAAGCGGCATAGTGAGGCATCGATCCGCCGCCGTCGCCGCGAATGATCTCGATGGTCTGACTCGCCATCTTCTTCTTCGGCTTGCGGCGGATCCTTATCATCCGCTTCTCCTGAATCACCTCGAGGTCCTCCAGGATCATTCGCATCGTCTTCGTCGAAATCGTTGACACCGAGCGTGTGGAGTTCCTCAGCACGACGCTCAGATCGCCGCGGCGCTCGGCGAGCACAAGCATTTCGGCCTCATCCAGCGTGACCGACAGTTGCATCTGCGTCGCGTTGACCCCGACGACATCGACGTCTTGCAGCAAAGTCATCGTGGCCGCCTCGTCGCCATCGACGCCAAAGACAACATAGACGTCGACCTGCGAGCCGACGGTCAGCACGCCCGCGGGCAGGCGATTCGCCAGCACGAGTCCACGCTCAGAGGGAGCGATCGAGCCGCTCCCAATCACCGTCGGCCGGCTGCGACGCCGTAGCTGACGACCTTCCTGCATCACCTCGAGATCCTCCACGGCTTCGCGAAAGGTCTTTTTGGTGAGCGTGGAGACCTCAACGTCGCCGGGAGCGCGTAGCAGTGGGACGAGCGTACCTCTCGCCGCCGATAGGAGGAGCATCTCGACCTCGTCCACCGTCACCGAAAGACCAACCTCGACGGCACCGTTTAGCGGCTTGCGAACGTCAACAACGCGCATGTTCTGAAGGAGTGACATGCTGACGAACTCGTCCTGCGGAGCCGGGAGCGCGGGGTCGGACGTGGTGCCATAGGCAAAGACACCGACGATGTCGACGTGAGACCCGGGGGTCGGAGCGCCCAGCTCAGGGAACGACAGGTAGTGCAGACCTTCCTCGCCACCGAGCTTCGCCGACAATGGGTTCGGTGCGGGGGCGGGGGCCAGTGGCGGCGGCGGCGTGTTCGTAACGGGGACGACCGGCGTGATGATCGGCTTGGTGGACGCAACCGCCGGTGCGTCAAAGCCCGGGGCGGCGTGCGTGATCGTCGGCGTGCTGGGCGGCACATTGGGGTCGTTCACGACTTGCGGCGTGCGCGAACGCTCACCGCACGCGGCGAGGGACAATACCAACACGGCGGACAGACACTGGTTGCGATTCATACGCGGCTCCGTTCTCTCGTTGAACGACGAGCTTACGAAGCCGATGTGGGGACAGTGTGCGCATGTCGTGGTTTTTCGATGCAGCCGGGGCTGGAACTGCCCCGGTTTCTTGGACACGGGTCACCTAATGTCAATGCCGATCAGTTAGCCGGCGCTCATAGGTGATCACTTAAGGTGCCAACGAATCCGCTGGTCCGCTGGTCCGCTGGTCTGCTGGTCGCCGGTCAAACTCAAACTAAGACCCACACTCGGTTCATGGAGCCACCACGCGAAGCGTCGAGCAACCTCGCGCCTGCTGGTGAACCGGCGGCCTCCCCCGTGAAGCGCGAGTGCCTCGGGCGCTTCGCGTGGTGGTTCTCTACTTGGTGTGTGCGTCTTAGTTTGAAATTGACCAGCAGACCAGCAGACCAGCGGACCAGCGGAGCGGCCCACTTGTGTTGAGGACGCCTTAAGATCCTACCTATGAGCCGGCGCTAGCCGGCGCTAGGCATGGTCGAAGTGGACGGACCATGATCGCTCGCAGCTGGAAAGTTCGGCTTTGCCGATTTGCGCAGCGCGCTTGGCTTATGGCGCTTAGCGCGGGCCGTAGGCCGGCGTGAGTCCGGCTTCGCAGGCGATCGGTTCGAGCAGCAGGTCGACGAGTCGGAGCTCGATGGTCCGCGCGGCCTCGACCGAGCTGTTCTCCAGCAATTCGTCGAGCGAACCGGGCAAGAACTCGAACCCGACCTCGCCGCAGGGATCGGCCTCCTGGAACGGAAGCTCGCACATCCGGTAGGCGAGGTAGATGCCGTAGGCCGTCCAGCCGTAGAGCCAGGGGCGGTTGGGCTGTACCAGCGCGTCGATGCGCTGGAGGTCCCGCGTGACGCTGCGCCAGTGGTCCAGATCGAACTGCTCGGTGAAGAAGTCGTCGGTGCCCCAGGTGTCGGGATCGCCCGAAAACAACGTGTAGAGGCCGAACAGGAGCGCGTTCTCGCGGGCGCGCGCGATGGGGTCGCTCGGCTTCTTCGCGAAGTGGGTCTGCCAGATCAGGTCGGCGTCGGGATCGCAGTTGAAGAAGCGGATGATCATGGCCGTTTCGGCCGTCTCGCCGCCGAAGCGGGTCATCATGTCCACGATGACCGGCGCCAGATTGTGCGCGCCGAGGACCTCGAGGGCGTCGAAGTGTTCGTCGACTTCTTCGTCAGTGAAATTCTGCATCGGTAACTCCAGTGTTCGGGATCAGGAGTTGATCCCGCTGGAGTCGTAATCGGCAGAAAGTCGCTTCCGTTGCGTACTTTCTCGATTTTTCTTCGGCCGATGCCCTAAGGGGCCGGGTAATAGGGCGCGAGCGCCTCGAGGTACTTGGCGCCTTCGGCGGCGTCGGTCATGTAGATGTACGACGCCCATCCACCCAGCGAGTAGACCGACTCGCCTTCGGGCAACGGCTTTCCGTGCTGCAGATTCTGGACTGCGGCACGCAGCATGCGGCGCTTGTCGCGCGGCACCCGTGGGGATCCCTCGCCATTGACGACGAGGCCGGTGACCTTCTGGCGCGAGCCGGTGCGGGCGACGCGCGTCTTGTCGTCGCGGATCTCGAAGCCCTCGTCCCGCATCACGGCCTTCACGGTGCTCATGAGGTGGCCGGTGCGGGGCTCGCCGACGTGGGCCATCGGCAGGCTGAAGGTGAGGTCGTCGGCATAGCGCGTGTAGCGCCAGTTCAGCGCCTTCGCCAGACCGGTGAGGCGACGGTCAATGCGCAGGCAGATCGCGTTGGTGATCGCGGGGCTCGTCGGCGCGCCCTGCGGAAGGCAGCGCGGCCCAAGCGCCAGGTAGTACTTCTTGCCGTCGTACTCCTGGATCTTGCGTGGGGCCTCCGTGCACAGCAGCGCCAGCAGCACCGAGACCTGCTCGCCGTAGCCCGCAGCGCGGAACAACCCCTTCACGCGGCGCATCGTCACGGTGGGGAAGAAGTCTCGCACGTCCATGTTCACGACGATGTTCGAATGCACGTGCTCGCGCGCGTTCGACAGGATCGACCGGCCGGGCAAGAATCCATGCGCCGCGCCGTGCACAGGCAGGTGTTCGACGATGTTGCGCAGGATCCAGCTCTGCGCAGCCTTGAGCTTGGGCATTGGCGCCCAGATCTGGCGCTTGCCGCCGCTCTTCTTGGCGATCGTGAACGGCGTGTAGTGCACGTACTCCGCGGCGTCGCGGTGGTACGTCAGCCAACGCAAGGTCGGCAGATCCATGCCCAGGCACGCGGCGAGCGCGTCGGGGTTATCGATCTGCGGGAGCAGGTTCTGTTTGCGGCGCTCCTCGCCCTTGGGATGGTCGTACTTGTCGACGTCGTGGTCGTCGTTCCAGTAGATCCCATCGCCGAGATGCACGATGTGCGTGGCGTGGTACGAATCCCACGCGACACGGCTCAGGCGCTTGTGCTCCGCGGCCTCTGCCTTGAGCGACTTCTTGTACTCGGCGAGGTCCTTCTTGGAGAGCTTGTCGGCCTCGACGCGCGAGACCGCGAATCCGGTCGCGGCCAACGTCACGTCGACCCAGCGCATCATGCCGCCGGCGCTCTTGATGTCGGGCCACAGCTCGGCGGGCGATTTTTCAATAGTGGTACTCATCGCTTACTCCGTCGCATCCATGAAGCCTTTCGACTCGAGATCCGCGATCCGCCCGAGATAGGCAGCGCGCGCGTCGTCGACGCCGTTGAACATCAGTCGTTGGAAACGGCGCTCCGCAACTGCACGAAGCCCCCATTGTACGCGGACCTGCCCGTGGTCCAGCGTGAGCGTGTACACGTCTTCGCCAGTCTCATGCCGGCGCACGTAGGTTCGGGTCTCGGCCGAGATCCCTTTGCCGCCCCGATTGGCCGCCTCGCCCAGACGCTTGCGCGCGACCAGCATGCGCAGCGCGTACAGGTGAGTGCAGGGCCCTTCTTTGAGCGCGTGCTGCCGGAAGAACGTGCAGCTGCAGTCCGGCCGGTACAGACGTCCGTCGGGCGTCAGCTGGAACTTCACCTCGTACTCGCGCTGGTCGGCTTTGACGTCGACCGTGGCGCTGAACTCGACACCGCGACCCGCGATCTCGTTCTCGCTCGTGAGCTTGACCTTGCCGCCCTGCCCTTCGAGCAGCTCATGCGCCGCGCGCTCGCGCGGGTTGCGGAACTGGAACCGCTCGTCGGGGATCTCGACCTCGGTCAGCGGCCGATACCGGTAGACGTTGTCGGCGAGGTCGACGATCGCGGTGCCGCGTCGGCAGGCGCGCTGTAAGGCGGAGGTCACGGCTTGCGGCTTGTGCTTCGTGGCCGCGGCGATGTCCGCCACGGTTCCCGACCAGTTCGCTTTGAGGTGCGCGATGACGGCGTCGTAGGCGTCGGTGTGTTCGAGCCCCGGCAGCATCACGTCGAGGTGAACGGCCTGCGACCAGTTGCTGGCGACAAAGCCCGTCAGGCCCATCGTCACCGTGACGTTGCCGCACTCGAAGATCCAGAAGCACGGCATGCCGCTGCCCATCAGCCGGACGCGAACGCGTTCGACGTACGGCAGCAGGCGTTGGATCGACATCAAGCGGCGTCGGCCCCAGATGCGCACGACCTCGGCGGTCTTGCCCTTGTAGACTGCGCCTTCGGACTCCAGCACCAGCTCCCACGGCTCGAGCACGAGGCGTGGTTGGGCACCCGGGGTCAGCTCCGCGCGGATCGAGCGGCCTTTGCCCTTCTCGTCGGCGTGCAGCCGCAGCTGGCGCAACATGTTGTAGAGCTCCATCGGGCCGATCTCGAACTCGATGTCGCCCAGCGTCGCCGCCGACTGCACCTGCAGGAAGCCGTGCAACCAGGAGTCCGGGACCTCGATGTGCTTCTCGATCACCTCGCCTTGCCCGCTCGTCTGCACGCCGAACGCCTCGGCGCTCATCGCGAGGAACGTGTCGCGGTAGCCGCGCATCTGCTGGACGCCGTCGAACAGCGACTTGGAGTAGTCGACGTTCGTGGTGCCGAGCCGCGGCTTGCCGTCGAGCTCCAGCGCGTCCCATGCGACGTCGACGCGGGCGTAGGTGCCCTCGTCTTTGCTGAACACCTCGAACATCAGCTTGTCGGGGTGCGCGGTGACGATCGGATCGAGGATCAACCACGCGTGCGGATCGTTGGCGCGCAGCCACTCGAAGTACTCCTTCTGCGCCTGGAACGCGCTCTTGCCGACACCGCCGCGCTGGCTGTTGTTGCGCCACGTGATGTACGCGGACCGGTCCTTCGGCGTGTAGCGGAAGTCCGATTTCACGATCTCGTACAGCGTCGACAGCACTTCACGCAGGCGCAGCGGGTCTTTCACGCGGCCTTTGAAGCCCACCGGGCCGCGGCTCGCGGTAGCGAAGAGGTTGACATGGCCACCCTCGCCTTCTTCCTCGAACCCGCTCTGCCCGCGGTACTGCAGGTCGAAGGCGGTACGCCCCTCGTCGGGCGCGTCGGTCGTCTCGTCGGTCACGGTGCCTCCTGTGCTGCGACGGCGCGGGTTACGCGACGGCGTGCGCGCCATGCGGCTTTGCGCAGTAGTTCATCCTGCTTCTCGTCGGCGCCGAACTCGGCGAGGTGCTTCGCCACCGCAGCCGACGCCATCGTGGCGAGCGCGTCGATCGCGCCCCGCCGGGTGCCGTCGGTCAGGTCGAGGTTTCGCATCGCCGACGTGAGCCCGGCGATGTCGCCGATCGCGGCCAGTCGCGGCAACGCGATACCGGCAGCCTCTTTGACGGCGGCCCGCAGCGGCGCTTGCGCCGCCTTGGGATCCAGCGAGTTGAGCAGACGCCCAAAGCTCACATCGTCATGCGACGACTCGCCGAGCAACTTCGCGCTCTCGGCGGGAGCGCAACGGTCCAGCTCCGCCGCAGCCATGCTGCGCAAGCGCGCATCTTGACCGCGCGCCAGGGCGACCAAGGTCGTAACGCCATCCTTGCCGATCCACGACTCCCCGAGGCTCGCCAGGGCGTCCTCGCGAATCGGGAACGCGATCTCGTGGTCAGGCAGTTTCGCTGCGGCGAGCAGCTCGTCCTTGGCCACCTGAAGCTGACCGCACGCCCAGACGAGGCGCCGGTACGCGAGGCCGCTGTCCGTCAGCTTCTCGCGCGCACCGCGGCGGTTGGCGACGAAGTCTTCCCACGCCGCCAGCCATGCCGTGCGCGCCTTGGTCGTTGCCGCCGCCAGCGTCTTGCCATGTGCTTTGGAGGCCGCCTCGCCGCCTCGCCCGAGGATCTGCGCCGCGAGCGCCGCGGTCCGCGGAACTGCGCTGCTCAGCAACGGCACGACCGCGTCGATCGGCAGCGGGTCGCGGCCGAGCACAATCGCGGTGAGCTTCGGGATGATCTCGTCGACGTTGTCCTCGTGGACCTTCGACATCACGTCGAGAATGCGGCCGACATCGCCCTTCTCGCGCAGCCGGTCGAACGCCTCGTCCTGGGCCTCGATACCCTCGATGCACGCCTGCATCACCAGGTAGTCGGGCTCCAGCGAGTCCGGCCCCCACATGTGCCGCAAGCTGGCCGCGGCCGACTCGGCGACATCCCAGTCGTCGTTCTCCCGCAGCACTTTGGCGACGAGGTCCTTCGACCCGTCGTCGAAACGCAACAGCTCGACGCATTGCTGGGCCACGGACCAATCGTCGCTCTCGGCGTGAGTCCGCAGAATGTCCCAGGCGCCCGGGGTCCCAAACCATCGGAGCCCTTTGAACGCCGCGTCCTGCGTGTCGTCATCGCTGGCCAACGTGCGAAGCGTCGCAAACACCTCATCGGCCCGCGCGCTGCCCGACATGTGACCGATCGCCTCGGCGGCTGGCTCGCGCATGTCGTGCATTTCGTCGTTGGCCATCGCCAGCAGCATGTCGACGGTCGACGGGTCGGCCAGCACGCCCACGGCGAGCACGGCGCGCTCACGCAGCGACCAGTCGTCCATCGCGTCGACCGCGGCGCGCAGCACCGTGAGGCCGTCGTTGTGACCCGCCAACGCGAGGCCTTCCGCTGCGTAGAACTGGTCCAGCGGATCCTTGCTGGTCAGCACGGACTTCAGGCGGTCGGCCGGTGCGCCGCGGTGCCGCAGCCGCCAACCGAGAATCTCGACGCAGCGATGCCGGATGTGCTCGTGCGAGAACGTCAGCAGCGCGCCGAGCGTCCGGTCGATCTCGTCGTTCTGAGCCGGCCACTTCGCCTGCCCCACCAGCGACCCGAGCATGTCGTGATCGGCGATGCGGTAGGCGAGGTCGAACAGCGCCCCGAAGACGTCCGGATGGCGCGGCTTGAGGCTTGCCACCCACTTCGGGTCACTTCGGGCCACGTCCTCGTCGTCCATCCACTCGAACTGCTTGTAGCCGCTGAGCTCGTGAGCCGCTTCGAATGCGTCGCTGCGATGTTTGTCGGCGTCGATGAACGCGATGAGCCGCTCCGCGATCGACGGGTCGTCGAACGTCACCGCTCCGTTGAGCAACCACGAGACGTTCGCGGTGTCGTTCGTGTCGTTGGCGACGCGATCGATCAGCGCACCGGGGGCGCGCTTATCGCGAAGCCGCTGCAGCGCGGACAGCGCGTCGCGTTGGTGCGAGTCTTCCTCGCTATCCAGCATCTCCACCAGCGTGTCGTACGCCAGCGCGTCCTTCTTCGCGGCGAGCTCGCGCGCGGCGAGGAAGCGCACGTCGTCGAGCCCGGAGTCGAGCGCGCCGCGCAGCGCTTTGAGCGCATCCGGCGAATTCGCGGCCTCGCGCGACAATCCGCGCACGGAGTTCGATCGGAACGTCTCCGACGCGGCGCCGAGCCCGATGCGATACACCGCGATCTGGCCCACGCGCTCGGTCAGCAGCTTCGCCGCCTGATCTTCGAGCCCATTCGTCGACTCGAGCAACGTCTGCTCCAGCAGCGCGTTGCCACCCTTCTTGTCGCTCGCGAGGAGTTCCAGCCCGCGCAGTCCCATGTCGGGATAGCCCGTCGACAGCGCCTCGGTCGACAGCACGTCGGGCGAAGCGCCGAGCGCAAGCAGCACGTCAAAGGCCCGCTCGCGAACGCCGCCGGTCGGGTCGCCGAGCGTCAGCAAGAGCACCGAGATCGCGTCAGCGCGAAAACGGTCGCTCGCCGGCGCCAGCCGGGACAGACCGGCGATCGCGGCGAGGTGGATC
>JBFIHF010000196.1:0-11797 GCA_041601915.1 Bradymonadaceae bacterium | reverse complement strand
TCACGGGACGGCATCGGGCATCGATCAGGCCGCGGCGTTGCGCGGTGGCATGTTTCGATTTCGCAGCCCCAACGAAGTTCAACCGCTGGTGGTGCCGCAGTTTCAGGTCCTTGCCTGTCAGGCGGGGCCCGGCGCCTCCACCGCACCCATGGTGCGCCATGTGCGGTCTCGAGCCGCGCAGCTCCCCGATATCACGCGGTCGATCTTCGTCGCGATTGAAGCGGTCGTCGAGCGCGCGGAATCGGCGCTGACGGGCGGCGACTGGGACACGGTCGGGCAACTGATGACGATCAATCACGGGTTATTGTGCTCGCTCGGCGTTTCGACGCCGGCGCTCGACGATGCCTGCCACGTCGCGCGCGATGCCGGTGCGCATGGCGCGAAACTGACGGGCGCTGGAGGCGGAGGCTGCGTGTTTGCGGTGGCGCCAGCGGACAAACAAGCGGACGTGATCGGCGCGTGGCATGAACGCGGCCTGCCGACGTTCTCATTTGAACTCGAACCCCCGCTGCTGCGGTGAACGCTGACGAGTTTCGAAATCGACTGCGCAAACGCGCCCGCCATCTTGGCAAGTGGGCGCGGCGCTGGCCGACCGATGCGTATCGAATCTACGACCGCGACGTGCCGCAATGGCCGTTCGGCGTGGATCGGTACGGCAGCGCCGCGGTGGTCCAGCACTTCGTGCGGCAGGTCGACAGCGAAGATCGCACCGCCACGCGGCGAGCGGCCGCGCTGGAGGTGGTCGCGGAGGTGCTGGAGATCGATCCGGCGGACATCTACGTCAAAGAGCGTCGCCGACAGCAAGATGGCGCGCAGTACGAGCGACTCGATGAAGTGGCGCCCCGCGTCGTCGAGGAGGACGGGCTGCGCTTCCGCGTGGACCTCGGGGCGTACCTCGACACCGGGTTGTTCCTCGACCATCGCGAGATGCGCCGCATCGTGGCCGCCGATGTCGAGCGCCGACAGTCGCCCACCGTGGCGAACCTGTTCGCGTACACCGGCGCGTTCAGCGTCTGGGCGGCCCGCGCCGGCGCCACGACGACGACCGTCGACCTGTCGAACACCTACCTGGAGTGGGCGCAGCAGAACTTCCGGTTGAACGCGCTCGAGCCCGCCGCGCATCAATTCGTGCGCAGCGACGTGATGCGCTGGCTGCCGCAGGAGCTCGAGCGCGGCGGTCGCTACGACGTCATCGTCCTCGATCCGCCGACGTTCTCGCGGTCCAAGAAAATGTTGCGCGCCCTGGATACGCAGCGCGATCACCTCGAGCTCGTTCGTGGCGCGCGCGCGCTGCTCAATCGCGGGGGCGTGTTGTACTTCTCCAACAACTTCCGCGGCTTCACACTCGATGCCGAACTGGCCGCCGACCCACTCGTCGAGGAGATCACGGCCCGCACGATCCCCGAAGACTTCACCGCCGGCATCCATCGGGCTTGGCGCCTCGGAAAATGAAGCGGCCCACCGCGCATATGCTGTTGGCGGGCTATGCGCAGGGGATCTTCCCGATGGCGCATCCCGAGGAAGATTGGGAGGTCTATTGGTACGCGCCGGACCCCCGGGCGATCCTGCCGTTCGACGGCTTCCACGTCTCGAAGTCACTGGCCCGGACCGTGCGCAAGGCGCCGTACGAGATTCGCCACAATTCGGCGTTTGCCGCGGTGATGCAGGGGTGCGCCGAACCTCGGGACGCCGAGAGCGGCACCTGGATTTCGCGCGGCCTCACGCAGGCATATCTGGAGTTGCACGAACTCGGATTCGCTCACTCGGTGGAGGCCTGGCGAGATGACGTGCTCGTGGGCGGCTTGTACGGCGTCGCCATCCACGGGATGTTCGCCGGCGAGTCCATGTTTCACCGCGCGACGGACGCGTCGAAGGTGTGCCTGGTTCATCTGGTGGAGCATCTGAAGCAGCGCGGTTTCGTCCTGCACGATTGCCAGTTCATGACCCCGCATCTGCAGCGGTTTGGCGCCGTCGAGATCGAGCGCGCGGAGTACGAGCGACGATTGGCGCGGGCCCTAGACGTCGACGCGACGTTTTGATTGCGCTATAGGGAGCACGCGATGAACGACGACTCTCGAAAATCAGAAGGCGCCGACGGCTGGGTCGACCCGCACGCCGCGACGGAGTGGGGACTGGAAGCGGTGAGTGAGCCGCCCCCGGGGCCCACGCAGATGGCGCGGGCCCCGTCGTCGGCCACACCGCCGGTGGACAGCATCGAGGCTGGCAAGGCGATGGCGCTTCTGTCCCACGCGAGCGTGCTGCTCGGCCTGCCGCTGTTCGTGATCCCGATGATGCAGCGCGACAACGACTTCGCGCTGGTTCATTCGAAGGCCGCGGCCGTCAATTTCATCTTCTTCATCGTGGCGTTGACGCTCACGATGATGACCTGTGGGCTGGCGTTCCCGCTGATCTTCCTCGTCTACGTGCCGATGATCATCGGCTGCGTCGACGCGATGAACGGCCGGCGACCCGGCGCCCTGGCCTGGGGTGGATCCGGCGAGAAGATGTTCGCGGGGCTGCAGATCAAAGACGACACAAATCTGCTCGAATAGCGGCCGCCGTTGTGATCTCGGGTGCCGCGATTTATGGTCCGCGCGCCCGCGAAATGGAGGAAGCTGTGAGTATTCGAATCGAACGTGACAGCATGGGGGAGGTCGAAGTCCCCGCGGATCGCTACTGGGGCGCGCAGACGCAGCGCTCCTTGGAGAACTTCAAGATCGGCGGTCATCGCATGTCCCGCGCGATGATCAAGGCGCTGGGGCTGACGAAGCACGCCACGGCCCAGGCCAACTTCGAGCAGGGCGGGCTGACCGCGGAGAAACGCGACGCGATTCAGCGTGCCGCGGCGGAGGTGATCGAGGGCAAACTCGACGACCACTTCCCGCTCGTGGTGTGGCAGACCGGCTCCGGGACGCAGACGAACATGAACACCAACGAGGTCATCGCGAATCGAGCGATCGAGCTCCTCGGCGGCGTCATCGGTTCGAAGTCGCCGATTCATCCCAACGACGACGTGAATCAGTCCCAGTCGACGAACGATAGTTTTCCGACGGCATCAGCCGTCGCGGCGACCGATCAGATTGCGTCGACGCTGCTCCCAGCGGTCCGGCGGTTGCGTGCGACCATCGCGGCGAAAGCCGCGGCGTTCGACGACGTCGTGAAGATCGGCCGCACCCACTTGATGGACGCGACGCCGCTGACGCTCGGGCAAGAGATCTCGGGGTGGGGCGCGCAACTGGACTACTCGGCGAAGGCGCTCGAGCAGTCGTTGGAGTTGCTCTGCGAGCTCGCGATCGGCGGGACCGCGGTCGGCACGGGGCTGAACACGAAGGTCGGCTACCCAGAGCTCGTGTGCCGGAGCCTTGTCGCGTCGACGGGCTACCCGTTCAAGCCGGCCCCGAACAAGTTCGCTCTGCTCGGCGGAAAAGAGGCGCTCGTCGAGGCGCATGGCGCGCTGAACACGCTCGCGACGTCATTGTTCAAGATTGCCAACGACGTGCGCTGGCTCGCCAGCGGTCCGCGATGCGGGATCGGCGAGATCACGATCCCGGCCAACGAACCGGGCTCCTCGATCATGCCGGGCAAGGTCAACCCCACGCAGGCCGAGGCGCTCACGATGGTCTGTTGCCAGGTGTTCGGCAACAACGCCGCGGTCACGTTCGCGGGGGCCAGCGGCAACTTCCAACTCAACGTCTACAAGCCGATGCTCATCCACAACGTGCTCGAGTCGACGAAGCTGCTCGCCGACGCCTGCGACTCGTTCGACGAGCACTGTGTGCGCGGCATTGAGCCCAATCGCCCCCAGATTGCGCTGAACCTCAATCGGTCCCTGATGCTCGTCACGGCGTTGAATTCGCACATCGGCTACGACAAGGCGGCCGAGGTGGCGAAGAAGGCGTACAAGGAAGGCAAGACGCTGCGCGAGGCGATCACCGAGCTCGGCTACATGACTGGCGAAGCGTTCGACGCGGCGGTTCGGCCGGCGGACATGGTTTCACCGACGGATTGAGATGACACGACAAGAGAAGGCTGATCGAATCGGTGCATTGCTGGATGAGCAGTATCCGGCACCTCCGATCCCGCTCGACCATCACGATGGCTTCACGTTGTTGATCGCGGTGCTGCTGTCCGCGCAGACCACCGATCAGCGCGTGAATCTGTGCACGCCGGACCTGTTCGCGAAGGCGTCGACGGCCACCGCGATGGCCGAGCTCTCCGTCGAAGATATCCTCGCTTCGATCCGGACGTGTGGTCTGGCGCCGACCAAGGCCAAGAACGTCAAGAAGCTCGCGACGATCCTCGTCGAGGAGTACGGCGGCGAAATCCCCGAGACCCTCGAGGCGCTAGAGACGTTACCCGGCGTGGGTCACAAGACGGCATCCGTCGTGATGGCGCAGTGGTTCGGCGTGCCCGCGTTTCCGGTCGACACCCACATTCACCGGCTCGCGCAGCGCTGGGCGTTGACCGCCGAGGGCAACAACGTCGTCAAGACGGAAGCGGACTTGAAGGCCGTGTTTGGCCGCGAGACGTGGAATCGCCGGCATCTTCAGATCATCTACTTTGGCCGAGAATTCTGCCCGTCGCGAAATCACGCGTTCGAGCAGTGCCCGGTGTGCAGTTGGGCCATGAGTGCCGCGGCAATGGCTCGTGAGCGCGAGCGCAAGAAGCGCGGATCTTGAATCGATTCGGGCTCCGCAGCCTCTGTAAGATGTAACCGATTCACGCTCCCGCGGTACAAACTTGACGATCGGCACGATTCCGGGACGATCTCCGCTGAACCCTTCCAAGGTGATCATGGACAGCTTCGCCCGCAGTTTCACGACGTTGTTTGCCTTCACGGCGATTGGGCTGACCGCCAGCGCGGCCGCGGCTTCGCCATGGACGGTCCCCAAGGACAAGTTGCTGTTGTCACTGAACTACGACTTTGCGTTCGCGCAGAATGAGTTCCTCGCCGACGGCACGTACCAATCGTACCCGCTGGAGGGGCGCTTCACGTCGAGCACCTTGCGCATCGGCGGACGGTACGGTTTCACGTCCCGCTTCGAGCTCGCCGCCGAACTCACGGTGAAGACCGTCACGTACTCCGCCGATCCGATCATCATCGCGCTGCCCGACGAGCCCGATCCCATTGACCTGCCGGCCGCCCGTGCATCCGTGACGGACTTCAGCAATACACTGGTGGGCCCCGCGGATCTGTTCCTCACCGGACGGTACAATTTTGTGCGTGGACTCTTCGCCTTCGCGAATGAAACACGGCTGAAGTTGCCCACCGGCTATGAGAAACCCTCCGGGACGTTCACGGAGACGTTCGAGGTCGACGACGACCTCGCGTTGGGCGACGGCCAAACCGATCTCGAAGACTCGCTGTTGTTTGGCGTGTTCGTCCCGATGACGAAGACGTTTGGGCGGGCCGATGTCGGCTTTCGGCTGCGATTTGGCGGGCCGGGACATCAGGCGATTGGTGCGCTACGCATCGGCCAGTTCGTGGGTCAGCACGTCGTGCTGTTCGCGGGCAGCTCCGCGACCTACACCGTGACGAAGGGCGACGTCATCGGCCAGACGTTCGTGTCGAACGTGGACGACCTTCAGGCGGCGGACGTCGAGGTCGGCGTGAACACGATCCCGGTCGACTTCCGGCTCGACAAGGACTTCCTGCACGTGGAGGGCGGGGTGCTGTTTCTGCCGTCGCCGGGCGTGGAGTTGCAGGCGTCATACTCGCAGATTATCTGGGGCGCGAATGTTGCGGCGATTCAGTCGGTTTCCATCGGCACCGCGATTCATTTCGACAACCTGACGGCGGAGTCCGAAGAATGACCCCGGATTTTACGCCACCACAGCCAGCCGGTACCATCACATCATGACGATCCACTTTCCGCGCGTCGGCGAACGGTTCATTGACCGGTATGAGATCACCGAAATCCTCGGTGCGGGCGGCATGTCGCGCGTTTATGGCGCGGTTCAGGACGGGCTCAATCGAAAGGTCGCGATCAAGCTGCTCGCGCCGGTCGGCGCGGAGAGCATGACCGAAGGCGCGCTCGACAACATCGCGGCGCGCTTTGAACGCGAGGCACAGCTCATCTCGCGGTTCCGCAGTTCGCATACGGTCGTGATGTACGACTACGGTCGATCGGCGGACTACCTGTACATGATCCTCGAGCATGTCGAGGGGATGAACCTGCACCAGCTCGTGGAGCGGTCGGGTTCGTTGCCCGCCACGCGCGTGGCGCGGATCCTGCGCCAGGCGCTGTCGAGCCTCGCCGAAGCCCATGAGATGGGGATTCTGCACCGCGACATCAAGCCGCAGAACATCATGGTGTACGAGCATCTCGGGGACCCCGACACCACGAAGGTGCTCGACTTCGGGATCGCGAAGGCGATCGGCGAAACCGGTCGCGATGCCGCCAAACTCACCGAGGAGCGAACGATCGTCGGGACGCCGTCGTACATGTCGCCGGAGCAGATCCTCGGCAACAAGCTCACCGCGGCTTCGGACATCTACTCCCTCGGGCTCGTCGCCTACGAGCTGCTGTTTGGCATCGTGGCCGTGGAAGCGGACAGCGCGGTGTCTACGATGGCCCGGCACCTCGCGCCGACACCGATCGAGATCCCCGACGATCGCGGTATGTCGGTTCCGTTCCTCGACATCCTGCGGCGCATGATCGCCAAAGATGTCGCCCAGCGGTACAAGTCCGCCGCCGAGGTCCTCGCGGACCTCAACGCGTGGGACGGTGGAGACATCAGCCTGACGCTGCCGCGGATCGCGGGCAGCAACGTGTCCACGCTCGACGGCATGCAGCCTGCTGCGCAGCTCACCACGGAGCAGTCCACGCGACCGCTCGTCGTGACCGCGGCGCTGCTCGTCGTGGCAATCCTCGTGGCGGTCGGGGTGGTCGTCGCCCTCGTGGCGATGATGAACGCGCGGTCCCCCGACGAGGGTGCGGTGGCGGTGACACCGCCCGAAGTCGAGGTACCGCTTCCCGCGGATCCGGTCCTCGCACCGGACCCCGAGCCGCCCGCCGAGCTTGCCGCCCAGGCGCCGCCGGTCGTCGAAGCCGTCCCCGAAGAGGCGCAGCCCGTCGCCGTGGTCGCGGAGCCCGACCCAGCGCCGGCCGACCCGGTGCGCTCGAAGACGGTGCGCAAGGATCCCGCGCCCCCACCGACGAAAGACCCCAAGCCGCCGGCGGACAAGGTCGTCGAGCCCCCGACACCCACCGTCGTGGTCCAGCCGGCCCCGGCGCCCGAACCCGTCGTGAAGCCCGTGGTCGTGAAGCCCGCACCGGTCGTCGCGGCGAAGCCGACCGAAAAAGAGATCGCCGCCGCGAAGAAGAAGAAGGCCGACGAGGCGGCCAAGGCCGCCGCCGCCGCGAAGGAGGCGGCCGCGGAGGCCGAGCGGAAGAAGAAGGCCAAGGCCGCCCCGCCGCTGAGTTTCTGAGTTACGGGTAGAGCATTCGAGCGGACCAAGGTCCGGATTCGCGTCGGAACTCCCAGCGCTCGTGCAGGCGAAACTCGCCCGACTCCCAGAATTCGATGCGTTGGGGAACCACCCGGTAGCCGCCCCAGTGCGGCGGGCGGTCGACCACGCGCCCCTCGAAGTGGGCTTCATACCGCTTCACCCGCTCGGCGAACGTCGTCCAATCGTCGAGTTCGCGGCTCTGCTCGGACGCCCACGCCCCGATCTGCGACATGCGTGCGCGGCTCGCGAAGTACCGGTCCGACTGGGCATCGTCGACGGGGTGCACGGGCCCCTCGATCCGAATCTGACGGCCCAACTCACGCCAGTAGAAGTTCAGGGCCGCGGCGGGGTTCCGCGCGAGGTGCTCCCCCTTGCGCGAATCGCGATTGGTGTAGAACACGAAGCCATCGGCATCCCACTCCTTGAGGAGCACCACGCGGATCGAGGGCTGGCCCGTGTCGTCCACCGTCGCCAACGTCATCGCATTCGGTTCCGGTGAGATCTTCTGCGACGCTTCGGCGAACCACGCATCGAACCACGCGGTGGGGTCATCGTAGGCTGGGGTCGGCATAAGCGGATCTCAACAGACGTTTGGCTTTGGTGCGTTGCTTGGAGGCGCTACCATCCACACAGTATACCTCCCGACGTACGGAGCACACGGTGGGCGCAAGAGAAGATGGCGACGTTCTCACCAAGAAGAAGAGCAAGACCAAGAAGCCGAAGCTGTTCAAGGTGGTCTTTCTCAACGATGACTACACGACGATGGAGTTTGTGATCCAGGTCTTGGAGTCGATCTTTCATCGCTCGCCGGCTGAAGCCGCGGCGATCATGCTGCGGATCCACAACAACGGCAGCGGCGTCGCGGGTGTGTACACCAAGGAAGTCGCGGAGACGAAGATTGAGCAGACCATGGGATGGGCGCGCCGTGAAGGCCACCCTTTGATGTTGTCAATGGAGCCTGAGTAATGATTCAGAAGGATCTGGAAGTCGCAATCTACTCAGCGTTTCGTGAGGCGCAGGACCGGCGGCACGAATACGTGACCCTGGAGCATCTGCTCTACGTGATGTGCTTCGACACGACGTCGCGCACGGTGCTGAAGCGCTGCGGCGCCGATGTCGACGAGCTCAAGCGAGATCTCGACGAATTCCTCAACGAGCGCGTGGAGAAGCTACCGCCTGGAGTCACGGCGGAGCC
Organism: Bradymonadaceae bacterium; assembly: GCA_041601915.1. GTDB lineage: Bacteria > Myxococcota_A > Bradymonadia > Bradymonadales > Bradymonadaceae > JBFIHF01. Next base: position 3,149 of record JBFIHF010000196.1, on the reverse strand, counting down.
CCAGCAGACGCTCGCCTTCCGACGTGTCATGCAGCGTGCGATTCTGCACGTGCAGAACTCCGGACAGGAGGAGGTCAACGGCGGCAACGTGTTGGTCGCCATTTTCAGTGAGGGCGACTCGTACGCGGTGTACTTCCTGCTCAAGCAGGGGCTCGAGCGCCTCGACGTCGTGTCCTACATCGCTCACGGGGTCGGAAAGGATGACGGCGATGACGCGTGGGGAGGGCCCGAGGGTCCCGACGACGACGGCTACGCGTTCGACGGCGATGAGGAGGGCGAAACCCGCGGTGACCCGCTGGAGGCGTTCTGCAGCAACCTCAATCAGCGGGCGCTGGACGGGCACATCGACCCGCTCATCGGGCGCGAGCACGAGATCGAGCGCACGATTCAGGTCCTGTGCCGGCGGCGCAAGAATAACCCCTGCTACGTCGGTGATTCTGGCGTCGGAAAGACCGCCATCGCCGAAGGTCTGGCGCGCAAGATCGCGCTGGGCGAAGTCCCTGACGTGCTCAAGGACGCGACGATCTACAGTCTCGACCTCGGCGGGATGCTCGCCGGCACCAAGTTTCGCGGGCAGTTCGAAGAGCGCCTCAAGGCCGTGATCAAGGCGCTGGAGAAGGAAGAACACTCGATCCTGTTCATCGACGAGATCCACACGATCGTGGGGGCCGGTGCGACGAGTGGCGGGTCGATGGATGCCTCGAACATCCTCAAACCGGCGCTGGCGTCCGGCAGCCTGCGCTGCATCGGGTCCACGACCTTCGACGAGTTCCGGAAGAGCTTCGAGCGCGATCGAGCGCTCGCGCGGCGGTTTCAGAAGATCGACGTCGTCGAGCCGACCCTCGACGAGACGCACGAGATTCTCAAAGGGCTCAAGAAGCACTACGAGGAGTTCCACGGGGTCGTCTATACCGATGGCGCGCTGCGATCGTCGGCCGAACTGGCGTTCAAGCACATCCGCGAGCGCGCGAATCCGGACAAGGCGATCGACATCATCGACGAGGCGGGATCGCGCTACCGCGTGCACCGCGACCGGTACGAGACGAACGTGATCGATGTCGCCGAGGTCGAGCAGATCGTGGCGAAAATCGCGCGGATTCCCGACATCAACGTCGTCGGGACGGAGAGAGATCGCCTCGCGACCCTCGAAGCGGAGATGAAGCAGGTCGTGTTCGCTCAGGACGCCGCCATCGAAGCGGTCGTCACGGCGGTGAAGATGAACCGCGCGGGACTGACTCGCCCGGACAAGCCCGTCGGCAGCTTCATCTTCGCCGGCCCCACCGGGGTGGGTAAGACGGAAGTTGCGCGCCAACTCGCCACGACGCTCGGGGTGGAGTTTCACAAGTTCGACATGTCCGAGTACATGGAGCGCCACGCGGTGAGCCGCCTGATTGGCGCGCCTCCCGGGTATGTCGGGTTCGACCAGGGCGGCCTTCTGACCGAAGCGATTCGAAAGTCGCCGCATGCGGTCCTGTTGTTGGACGAGATCGAAAAGGCCCACCCCGACGTCTACAACGTCCTGCTGCAGATCATGGACTCCGCGGTGCTGACCGACAACAACGGGCGCGCCGCCGATTTCCGCAACGTCATTCTGATCATGACGACGAACGCCGGCGCCGCGGACATGGCGCAGAACGTCGTCGGATTCGGAAAGGGCGTCGATTTGTCCGTGGGATTGCGGGCCATCGAGCGCCAATTCGCGCCCGAGTTCCGCAACCGTCTCGACGCGGTGGTGATGTTCCAGCCGCTGCAGCCCGAAGTGATGGGGCGCATCGTCGACAAGTTCATCATCGAGCTCGAGGAGCAGCTGCAGGAGAAACGCGTGACGGTGACGCTGACCGACGCCGCGCGCGAGTTTCTGGCGACCGAAGGCTACGACGAGAAACTCGGGGCTCGCCCCCTGGGTCGCGTGATTCAGCAGCGCGTCAAACAGCCGCTGGCGAACGAAATTCTGTTCGGCGCGCTGGTCGACGGCGGCGAAGCGCAGGTCGACTACGCCGACGGCGAGATGAAGTTCGAGTACGTGCCGCGGGTCAGCGCAGATGAGGAGGAGTAGGCCGGCGGCCCGCTAGCCTAACGACCACGCGCAGCGGAACGAGTGGTTCGCGCGTCGCTCTTCGGGCGCGTAGCGTCCGCGCGTCGCGCACCGCAGCGCAAACGCTTCGTGAACGAACGATCCGCCCCGAAGCACGCGCTTGCGCCCATCATCGGGCCCCGGAGGATCTTGCTCCGGCGCCTCGGCATAATAGGTCTTCGAGTACCAGTCCGCGACCCACTCAAACACGTTTCCGGCCATATCCTGCGCGCCGTACGGGCTCGCCCCTTCGGGCCGCTGCCCGACGCTATCGGCGCTGCTCTTGCCTCCGAAGTGAGCCTGGCGAGGCGACGGCGGGTCGTCACCCCACGGAAACTGCCGGCCGTCGCTGCCGCGTGCGGCTTTCTCCCACTCGGCCTCGGTCGGTAGCCGCACGCCCGACCACCGCGCGTACGCGTCCGCTTCGTGCCACGTGACGAAGACGACCGGATGGCTGCCGATCTCGTTATGACGCTCCCAGCCCGGTGGAGGCGGCGTCTGGGTTCCGTCGAGGAATCGGCGAAACTGCGCCACCGTGACGGGGTTGCGATCGATGTAGAAGGCGCCGAGGTCGAGTTCCCTCATCGGCCGCTCTTCTTCACGGCCGAGCGGGTCGTCGTCGCGCGAACCGCGAAGGAACGGGCCGCGCGGCACCGCGACCATCGGCTCGACGTCGGCGGACATCAGGGCGAGCCGTGCCTGAGCGACATCGAGGTAGCGAGCGTCGGGATCCTTCGCCATCATGCGCTGCACGACGCGCTCCAGGGAGTTGGTCGCTTCTGGTCGCAGCTGCTGGAGCCGCGTGGGAACCTCGTTCTGAATCGCGTGCACGATGGCGTCCGGGTCCTTCGCGCTGGCCGCGATCGGGTGATGGCCGGTCAGCATCTGGAACAGAATCACGCCGAGCGCATAGATGTCGGTGCGCACGTCGGATTTGTCGACGAGCAGTTCCGGCGCCACGTACGGGGAGGGCACCACCGCGAGATCACTGTCCGTCGCGCGCATGCCCATCAACGTTCCCGTGGTCTGCATCGCCTCATCGCCGGTTGTGGTGCCGGCGAGCGCGAAGTCCGCG
>JBFIHF010000195.1:0-11908 GCA_041601915.1 Bradymonadaceae bacterium | reverse complement strand
CCGTACTGCGCGGTCTTGAAGTCGAGGAAGTTGCACTTGTGCGACAGCGAGACCTTCGCGGCCTCTTCCGCCGTCAGATCGATCACGTCGTCGAGCTCCCCGTCGCTTCCCCGCGCCGCGACCTCGAGCGACGAGCTGCCCCGGTCCAACGCGCGAACGGTGACGACGTCGTCCGCGAACCGAACGACTTCGAAAGACCCCTCGGTGCGGAAACTAGCGGCAGTGAGCTCCACAGACCCGCCACCCCGCGCCTGTTTCACCGTGATGTCCAGCATCGCGCCGATGGCGACGGGGTTGTCGAAGTCAGTCGCAAGCTCGCCCGTGTCGATCGTGAAGACGAGGTTGCCGTTGCGACCCCGTTCGTTGGCCGACTCGAGCACACTGCATCCGAGCGTGAGCTGCCAGGCGATCAACAACGAGAGAGCCACGGTGGTACGTTTCGACATCCTATTGTTCTACGAGAAACCAGCCCGCACCGCACGCGTGACCGCTTCGCCGCGTCCCACCGTATCGGTCGCGTCGGGGCGATCGGACACGGCGCGCGCGCTGACGGCTTGCCACAACGGCAGTAGAGCGCTACATGCAGCCGGCGATTCCGTCCTTTGCCGGTAGTGGTTCCATGATTTCCGTCGACAAACTCACGCTGAACTTCGCCGGCCGAACGCTCTTCGAGAATGTGGATGCCAAGTTCACCAGCGGCAACTGCTACGGCCTGATCGGCGCCAACGGCGCGGGCAAGTCGACATTTCTTCGATGTCTGTCGGGAGAGCAGCAGCCCACCTCCGGCTCGGTGACGATCCAGAGGGGGCTGCGCATGAGCATCCTCAAGCAGGACCACTTCGAGTTCAACGAGATCGAAGCCCTGACCACCGTCATGATGGGACACGAAGTTCTGTATCAGGTGATGAGCGAGAAGGACGCCATCTATGCCAAGGCGGACTTCACCGAGGAAGACGGCGTTCGAGCCGGGGAGCTCGAGGCGGACTTCGCCGAACTGGACGGTTGGAACGCCGAGTCGAACGCCGGCAAGCTCCTGAGCTCCCTGGGGATCGAAGAGGCGCGGCATACTCGTTTGATTTCAGAGCTGTCGGACAGCGAGAAGGTCCGGGTGCTACTGGCCCAGGCACTTTTCGGTGAGCCGGACATCCTGCTGCTCGATGAGCCCACCAACCACCTGGAGGTCGATTCGATTCTCTGGCTGGAGGAGTTTCTCGACGACTTCAAGAACATCGTGATTGTCGTCTCCCACGACCGTCATTTCCTGGACCGGGTCTGTACGAAGATTGCCGACATCGATTTCCAGCGCCTGGCGCTGTACTCGGGGAACTACAGCTTCTGGTACCAGACCAGTCAGATGGTCTTGAAGCAACGCGAGTCTTCCAACAAGAAGAAGGAAGACCAGATCAAGGAACTCAAGACCTTCATCGAACGATTCAGCGCCAACGCCTCGAAGTCCAAACAGGCGACATCGCGCCGCTCGATGCTCGACAAGATCACCCTGGACGACATCAAGCCGTCGTCGCGGAAGTACCCCTATATCGTCTTCAAGACCGAGCGACCGCTAGGCCGGCAGGTCCTTACGGTTGAGAAACTGACGCTGTCGGTGGAAGGTCAGTACCTCTTCAAGGACCTGTCATTTTCGGTCGCCAAGGGCGAGCGCGTGGCGCTGTGCGGCGACGACGTTGCGGTGAGCGGCCTGATATCCGTGCTTGCAGGTGTTCGTGAGCCCGACTCCGGTGCAGTGAGCTGGGGCCACTCGGTCAACCTCGGCTACTTTCCCAAAGAAAACGACCAGTTCTTCGACACCAAACTGCCGGTTCTCGATTGGCTGAAGCAGTACACTGACTCCGACGATGAGAGCTTCGTACGGAGCTTCCTCGGCCGCATGCTCTTCAGCGGTGATGAGGTGCACAAGAGCGCCGCGGTTCTGTCCGGCGGCGAGAAGGTGCGATGCATGCTCGCCAGGATCATGCTTCAGGATCCCAATGTCCTTCTGCTCGACGGTCCGACCAACCACCTCGACCTCGAGTCGATCACCGCCCTGAACAACGGACTTCTGAAGTTCGACGGCGCGATGTTGTTCGCGAGCCACGACCTCCAGTTCGTCGAGTCCCTCGCCGACCGAGTGATCGAGCTCGACGGGGCACAGGTCTTTGATCTCAGCATGAACTACCAGGAGTACCTCGCTGACGAAGCCCGCAAGGTTCGCCGGGGAATTGCGATCTGAGCCGTTCGACTGGGGCGACGGGCTGCGTTGACGACCTGAAGCCATTCCGGTAGCCGTGTGGCCATGAACCAACCACCGTCTGCCATGCTCGTCCTCTTCGTGTTCGCGTGCGCTTGCACCGCGGCGCCGGTCCAGCCGTCCCCTGCTGTCGTTGAGACGGCCGCCGCCCCGACTGTCACAGGGACGCGTGGCGATGTCGTCTGGGAGGCCCAGGCAGGGACCCTCCATCGAAAAGCGCCGCCAGGGCAATCGGTCGCGCTCCCTGCGGGGGCCGACGTCGGGGGGATCGAGGTTGGCTACGACGGTACGGTGTTCGCGTCCGACCGCAAAGCCAACCGGATTTACGCGGTCCGCGATGGTGTGGCCAAGGTCATCGCAGACGGCATCCCCGGACCGGGGCCGATGGTGCTCGACGGCTCAAAGCTGGTTGTGGGCACTGCCGAAGGCATGTTTGCTCTGAGCCTCAAGACCGATGACCCCGTGCCCCACGGAGAACCTGCGTGGGCGGCCCCGCGTTCCTACGCGCCCCTCGTGAAGACCGCACCTGTCGTGGGCCTGGCTGTAGACCACCTCGGCTACTTTGTGGTCCGAACCCGCGATCCGGCGAAGCTGCTTCGGGTCACACGGACGCACGACGTCAGCGAACTCGCCGTCGCCATCGAGGGCACGGGTCCCATTCGTTTTGATGACAAGACCCGTCAATTGCATGTCGATGGAACGGCGCGCGACTATGTCGCCCTCATCGGTGAAGACCCCGAGGTCTGGAAGCAGCGCGACGCTCGTGCCATGCGCCCATTCGAAGCCAACGGGATCATTTTGTCCGGCGGCGAGTACTGGCCGAACGTTGGCGACCAGCCGACCAACTACCCCGACGATGTGCTGTGGGGCTTCTATCCAGAAGAAGGTGTCGTCTTCGAAGGCGAGGCTAGTCGAGCCACACCCACGCCTGCCGCGACCGCGTGCGCCGAAATCGCGTACACGCGGCTGCACGCATGGGTCGCGTCGGCGCCGCCCGAGTTCTTTGAAGCGGTGAAGCGTGGGACTTCGAACCGCTTCTACTTGTGGGTCAACGACTACTCCGAGGCCGACGACCCGTTTCCCAAGCCCATGCGCATGAACAAGTTCTGGTATTGGACGCGCGAGCCCGCCGTAATCGGACGCGTGCCCGGGTACTGGAAGTGGGAATCCACCGTGACTCAGAAGGGGGAGTGCCTCACGCCCGATCCCCAGCAGATCGAGGCATATCTGGCCAAGACGCTCGCGGACCTACCTGCACTGACGCAGTAGTAGCGGTCCCGAGCTCCACCGCAGACCAGTGGATTGCACGAGCGTTTCTCGAAGGGAATCGGCGCAATGACCGCGGTCATCGACCAGGGGTAGACCGGTCGACCGTCCGACACGCGGCCGGCTGGCCGGTGCGCTTGAATCTGGCGAACTCGTTCATGCTTCACTCAGTCCACGGAGCCCCGCGGCACGACCCATTCGACCGGCTGGCCAGATGCGCTGGCGATGAGATCGTAGTCCTTGTCGTAGTGCAGCACGACCATTCCGGCGTGCTCCGCCGCCGCGGCGATGATCAGGTCCGGGATCGGTACGCGATGCTGTCCGTGCCGGGCGAGCAACTCTTGAACGGCCAGTGCACGCTGGAACACTTCGTCGTGAAGCGGAACCCAATCGAGGGCCAGGCGGCGTTCGCCCGCAATTCGCACGAGATCGTCGTGGGTCCGCGCGCTGTAGAGCACTTCTAGCTCGATGATCGCGCAGGTCGCGACGAACCCTCCTTCAATGAGAGGCCCGAGTCGCTCGGACACCGTTTCGTGACGCATGCGCGCCAGGGCGCTCTTATCGACGAGGTATCTCGCGGTCACGAGCGCCAGGCCCCGCGCATGATCGCCGGATCATCAAGGTCCAGGCCGCGCATCGTCCGTAGCTCCTCGATGTGACGCCTTCGCGCTCGCGCGCGCAGCACTTCCATGAACGCCTCGTGAATCGTCTCCCGAATCGTCGTCGTGTCGAGCGTGGTCCGCACCTCGTCGAGCAACTCCTCGTCGATCTCCACACTGGTTTTGCGAGTTCCCATATATCTTCAAAGCCTCCGACTAGAATCTAATCGACCGTGAGTTGGATATCAATCTGAGTGCGCGCGAGAGTCACGTCCTGTCTCTGGTGCCCGACATGGCCGAACGGCTGTGCGCCGCGATTCGGTACTCGACGTGAGGCGGCGCTATCGATCGTCCGTCGCGCGTTTCTCTGCGGCGAAGAGTTCCAGCCGTTCAGCGATCGCATCTCGCCCCACTCGGCGAAACATCGCCGCGGCGATCTCGGCCGAGGCGGTGTCATCGCACGCTGTCCACGCAGCGTCCTCGAAGGCCGACAGGGCTCCGTCACCCCAACGTGCGATCGTCCGACAGAGCCCCGCCCACGCGGTCTCATCACCGGTCAGCGGTTCGGCGGCCCGTCCCAGCGGCCGGTCGAGGATGTCGCTCCAGACGCCGGCGTGCAGATGGTCGCGGGTCAACAGCACGCAGTGCTCCAGTCGAGAGTGGCGCGTGAAATCGGCCGCCTCAAAGCCGTCGGCGATCGACTTCAGGTACCGATGTGCGGTGTCCGTATCCCCGGTCCGCGCGCGATCGACGGCGGCCACGAGGAGAACTTCGCGCGCCCAATCATGGTCCGCAAAGCGCAGCGCGTTCACTTCCAGCCGGTCGAGCGGACCGGCAGCGTCCCAGTCGGCACCTCCCTTACGTCCCGGCCATCGCGCCACAGCCCACGACCGTGCTCGGTGTCCAACGACGCTGCTGATGGCGTGGTCCAGCCAGTCTGGAAAGTGGACGGGGTCGGGCTCTGGGTCGCGTGTGTTGTCGTCCCACGCGTGTCCGACCGTCGACCCCATCCACCCCGCCATCTGCCAGGCGAGGCCGTCGCTGTGCATGCCGGAATTCGTGGTCAAATCGACGAACAACCCGGAGCCGTCCGTCGGGTCGGGAGGCTCAAATCCCACCACGAACTCGTAGCCGGGACGGGTCGACTCGAATCGCCGCAGCTCGCCGAATGGGTAGTCGCCGAGCCAGAGGTCCAGAACCTCGGGGGCGAGAGGTCCCTCGTAAGGAGGCCGGACTGCTGCGTAGGGGACCGGGGGATGGGCGAGGATGTCCTTCAACTCGTCATCGGCGAGAACAACGACTGCGCGATGGTCCGACCGCAGGATCAGGTCCTCGAGCAGTTCGACCGCGTGCTCGCGTGGACCGAACGGAAGGCTGCGCACGAGGAAGTGCTGCGAGTGTTCGTCCAGATCCGTCCACGCTTGGCCAAGTTCCGTCCACTGCGTAGGTCGCAGCCGATACAGGTACTCGGCGGCTTCGACGTCCCCGGTTTGGACCTCGTCAAACAGCCAGTCCTCTGCGTCACGGAGGAAGCGGAACAGATTTTCGAGATCCTCCACATCACCTCGTCGACGGACGAAATACCTTGGGTCTGGGCGACTTCGGGTAGCCTAATCGCAGTCAAGCGCTCGGCGCAAAGCGAGAGCCTCCACCACAGCGGAGTCGTGAGACGTTCCGCGCTCCGGTGTGTGCGTGCTAGGCTCAGCGGATGATCGAACGGCACCACCGGAAAATCCTCGCGGTGATCGCGCTCGCCGCTCTGTGCGGCTGCTCCAGGGTCGCGGAGCAGCCTGACGCGGGCGCGGTATCCGACAGCGGGTTCGATGTCGCGATTGTCGCGTGTGGTCCGCACGCGTCAGAGTCCGACGGAGGCTGTGTTTGCGACCCCGGCTACGACGGAGATGGCATGACCTGCGAGCTGACTCCTGCGGTCGCGCCGACGAAAGGCGACCTGCTCATCGAGGAGCTGTATTACAGCGGGGCGCCGCCCAACGGCGGCACCGACCATTACTTCTCCGACCAGTTCATCGAGCTCGTGAACACGACGGACGGGCCGCTCGACCTGTCGGGCGTGGCGCTCGCCAACGTGGTGGGGTCCGCCGGTGAGATCAACCCGGGGATGGCGCCAGACAGCTATGCGGAGTCGATGCCGGACCAGGTCGTGCTGGAGTCGATCTGGGCGTTTCCCGACGGCACGCGGCTCGAGGCCGGCGCGACCCTCATCGTCGCCCACGACGGCACGAATCACCGGCCCTTCTCGTCGATCGACTTGTCCGGGGCGGACTTCGAGACCTACGTGGCCGACTCGGGCCGCGACGAGGACTACCCCACGGTCGCGAATCTCGAGAGCGTGGAGTTCAACGGCGGCTTCGACTGGCTCGTGACCGTGTTCGGGCCGAGCATCGTCGTGATCGAGGCGGGCGCCGAGCTGGGCGCAGGGCCGGACGGCTACCTCACTGTGCGCACATCGGAGGTTCTCGACGGGGTCGACGCCTTGATGGACGGCGACTCCCGCGCGTTCAAGCGGCTGCCGGCAAGCGTGGATGCAGGCTTTGGCTACGTGGCAGGTACTTATGTGGGCGAGTCCCTGCATCGACGAAACGATGGTGGTGTCTGGCAGGACACCGACGATTCGTCGGCCGACTTCGTCGTGGGGGCACCGGACCCCGGAAGGGCGCCGAATTCGGCGGGCGTGTTCGGCGACCCGTGGATCGAACTCGGCACGGGGGTGATCGCGTTCGAAGCGTTGGACGACGCCGGTTCCGTGGAGCTCGTCGCGGGAGGGCAGGGCGGCTTTCACGTCGACGCCGCGGTGCGCTTCGGCGGGTTCGGACCGGGCGGGGTGTTGCTCGTCTTCGACGCGGTCGACGAGTCGGCCGAACGTGTGAGCTACGTAACGGAGGCGTTGCTGTGGGAGGACTCCGTGCTTCCCGACGCCGAGGGATGGGCGCGCGTCGGTGACCGCGTCGTCTTCGATGTGGCCGACCCGACGACGCTGGTCGACTCGACGATCATCGTCCGCGTGACCGCCGAACTCGACGGGCAAACCTGGTCCGACGAACGTCGCGTCAGGATTGTCGACGAGATCCAGTGACGACCGAACCGACGCCGAAAATCGCCATAAACATCCAGACCGGGCCGGCGCCGAACCCGAAGGTCTGCACGATCTCTCCCGTAGTTGCGGGGCAGCTGCAGACCGAACACACGCACGTTTACCATGCGACGTTGCGCGAAGGCGCCGACGGGCGCGAGCAGTTCACTCCCGACTTACCCGACGCCCCGCGCGAGCACCTGAACCCACAGGGGCTGGCGATCGTCGGAACGTTGGTCGGCCCGGGCGACGTGGTGATTGGGCGCGTCCAGCCGCAGGCGGCGGCGAGCATGCCCGAAGAGCAGGTGCTGGCGAAGATGCTCGGGCGGGAAGGGCCGATCCGGGACACGTCGGTTCGCGTGAGCGTCGGAGTCGGTGGCGTGGTCGAGGCGGCGTCGATCGTAGACGGGCGCGCCGAGGTGACAGTTCGATGGACACGTCCGTTGGAGCGCGGCGACGTGCTCGTGGACGAAGCTGGCCACGAAGCGATCGTGGGAGACATCGGGCCGCTCGCGGAGTTCGAAGCGCTGTGGGGTTCTGGCGGCGCGCGGACGCTGTCGAAGCAGGCCATCGCCCGCGATACACTCCACGCTCGCAGCATCGGACCCTACTCGGCGGTGACGCAGCTGCCGTTCCAAGGGCGCGAACGGTTCGGCGGACAATCGGTTTCTGCGGCGACCATTGCGAGTCTGGTCGATGCAGGACTTCAGTGGACCGCGTTCGAGATGCTCACGCTGAAGGCGGACGCGGTCGAGGAGCGGTCCCGGATTTACGCGGACATCGTGCAGGATAAGCCGCTGGAGCCCGGTGCTACGCGACGGTCGGCGGTGATGGATGTCGAACGACTGTTCGAAGCGATCGGGCTTCACGTCGCGCTCGACGCCGCATCGATCGAGGCGTCCTGGGCGACGACCGAGACGGTCATTGCGCGTTCCCACGGCGCCGTGAAGAAGCCCGAGACGTTCAGCCCCAGCACGCATCTGCCTGAGACGGGCGGCCTGTTCTGTCCGCGCATCTTCGGCCCGATCCACAGTTTCCGGTGCGCATGCGGTGCGCTTGGCATGCGCCAGGCCGGCCAGGTCTGCGAGGCCTGCGGCGTCGAGTCGGCGAGTACGAGCGTGCGACGAAAGCGGTTCGGTCATATCGAACTGCCGATCCCGGTGGTGCACCCGTGGCGTCCCGATCTGCAACTGGAAGCGATTCCGGTGCTTCCAGCCGACCTGCGGCCCCGGGTGCCGCTCGACGACGGCCGGTTTGCGACCAGCGATCTGAACATGCTGTACCGACAGGTGATCACCCAGAGCCACAAGGTGACGAGGCTCATGGCGCTCGACGCGCCGGAGCACATCGTGGAGAGAGAATGCGATTCGTTGCAGCAGGCCGTTTCTGCGCTGTTCGACAACGACAACGTGACCGCGCCGCTGCGCAGCAGGGGACGCGTGCTCTACTCCGTGCATCACCAGTTGCAGCGCAGTCTCCTCGGGCTGCGGCAGACACGATGTGACTACAGTGCCGTTGCGCACTGCATCCCCGACGACGCGTTGGAGCCCGGAATCTGCCGACTGCCGCGAGCGATGGCACGCGAACTGTTCAAGCCGTGGGTATTCAGCCGGCTGGTGTCAACCGGTGAGGCGGGCAGCGTGGGCGAGGCGAAGCAGGCGGTCGACGACCGGTCGGCGGCAGCGATGACGGCCGTCGACGACGTCGCCGCTCGTGCAGTCGTCTTGATGAGTTCCCCGCAGGCGCTGGGCGCCGCCCGCATCGAACTCTGGGAGGAGCCGATCGTCGCCGTCAGCAGCGATGTCTTCAGCCCGGTCGTACACGTGCACGTGCCGATACTGCCCGCGGCCGTCGACGAACTCACGGCCGTGATCGGTCAGGTCTTCTCGGTCGCGGACCTCGACCCGAGACCGTCCGGGTGGCTTAGCGCGGCGATGGCTGGTGGCCCCCTGTCCGAGCTGCTCGCCGACGCGGCTGCCGATCCGGTTTCGGACCCGACGCTCCGGCTGGCGCTCGGATGGTGGCCCGCTGGCGGCAGCGAATCTACCCGAGACCGTTGACCGCGTCGGCAGGTCCGCCCACACTTGGCGGCATGGGACGTGTTCACTACAGGCCGCTGCCGCTCGACGAGGTCGTGGCGAGGGCAACGATCGTGGTCGTCGCGGAGCCGCAGGCCGCGGCGTTCCGTCTGGAGTCGTTCGAAGTGGGGAGCCCCGGCCGCAATGGCGAGGACTGCCCACCGTTCCAAGTGCGCGTCGACCAGTGGCTCGTGCGCGAGGCCCTGCGCGGCAACCTCGAAGTCGGCGCCGAGATCGACGTCTGGCCGACCGACTGGCGATCCCAACAGCGCATGCACGCAGATTACTACGCGATCGGTCTCAGCCGCAGCTACGCCCGCGAGATCTACGAGTGCCGGAGCCCCAACGACGAGGCTACGATCCTGTTCCTCGTTCGCTCCGACGAACTCATGTACGCAGTGCCCGGCTCCCTGGAGGGCACGTCACATCGCGTCGAGATCGAGAAACTCCTGGAGGCGGGCTCAACGCTCTTCGGAGGAATCGCTGGCTAGAGTCCGCTCACAGGTAGGTAGGATCTTAAGGCGTACTCAACACAAGTGGGCCGTTCCGCTCCGCTGGTCCGCTGGTCTGCTGGTCTGCTGGTCAATTTCAAACTAAGACCCACACACCAACTAGAGAACCACCACGCGAAGCGCCCGAGGCACTCGCGGTTCACGGGGAGGCCGCGGTTCACCAGCAGGCTCGAGGTTGCTCGACGCTTCGCGTGGTGGCTCCATGAACCGAGTGTGGGTCTTAGTTTGAATTTGACCGGCGACCAGCGGACCAGCGGACCAGCGGACCGGCGGACCGGCGGACCGGCGGACCGGCGACCAGCAGACCAGCGGATTCGCGGCACCTCAAGTGATCACTTATAAGAGTCCGCCAGCCCGCCGAGAGACACATACGACGAAACGAGGAGCACCATGGATCATTTTCGCGGACGTGCCGAGAGCTTTACGCGGCTGCTCGCGCGGAGCGCTGGCTCCCTGGTCGCGCTCGCCGCGGTCGACGCGGGGAAGCGGCGAGTAGTGGGATGGGCGGCCGACGCTTTCTTCCTCGGCCTCGTCGACGAATTGGCGACGCAGGGAGTGAGCAGAACGGTCGTCGCCGACATGTTGGGGATCTCGCGGCGCACCCTGACTCGTCAGATCGACGGCGCGCGGGCCGGTGAAGCGATGCGGCGGAGTTCGCTGTGGAAGCGGCTCTTCGACCTCGTCGATGAAACCCCACGGTCTCGCGCCGAGCTGCTCGCCACGATGCGGCTCTCGCCTGAGGTTCTGAGTTCGCTGGTGACGGATATGATGGCCCACGGCTGGATCGAGGAGCGCGACCATCGTCTCCACGCGCTGGAGCTCCACGACGAGCTGAGCGACGACGAACTCGCCTCCCTGTTGGACGCCATGTGGCGGGTGCCATCCGTAGCCGACCCTGCTCAAATCGCGGCGGAGCTTGGCGTCACCGTCGAGCGGGTGGAGCGTCACTGGCGCGATCGCGGCGACCGCGAGTTCATGTGGTTCGCCGACGATCAGAACAAGTGGCTCGCGCTGGAGCACGTCGTCGAACGCGCGCTGTGGTTCGTTCGCGCGCGGCTGATCCGTCCCTCCGACGCCCAAACCGGCGGCGTCTATACACTCCGGGCGGATGTGCAGTCTGCCGACACGATGGACCGGTTGCGTGCGGCGGTGAGGGACGCCATCGCGGGCGTTCGGGAGGCCTCCGAGGCCGTGGGCGACCCGTCCGTGGTCTGGGACCGCGCCGAGTCGCGGATCTGGACCGTGACGATGCTGGAGCTTTTCGAGCGTGAGCCTGAGGACACAAAGGCGCGCCTCGAGCATCCGTAGCACTCGGCGATGGGTCATTTCCGACCCTTGTGGCCCCGCCGCGGTTTGACAGAGTGCCCGCGCTACTTACGGCACCGACCTGGGGATGAACATGCAAACCGACGCAAGACTGGAATCACTTCTGAGCTCACTCAGGACCGTCACCGACGACAGCTTCGACGCACTCACGATCCTGAGTGGCGAGATCGACGAGTCGGTGACGCCGATGCACCTGACCCTGCATGTCGACCTGAACGACATGGTCGACACGGTCACGTGTAGCTGGTCCGGCACCGTGGACGGCCTGGCCGAGCACAGCGAACACCGAGCGAAGCTCGAACGCGTCTTCCTGGCGACGCTCGAGGACTTCGTCGATTCCTTCGGCGGCGACGAAGCCTGGGACTAGACGGGCGAAACTCCGCTTTTCGGCTGAGCCCAATTGCCCATGAGGAGCCTGATGAACATCGATCGCCTTCACATCTTGGTTGCCACGTTGGCCCTCGCTCTCGTCGCGTGTGACGTTTCGGCACCGGTCGCGACGCATCAGAACGTAGCCCTCGGCACGCCGAATTCATCGACCATTCTAGCGACGGCGATCGAGGACGAGATTGTCGACCTGACCGGACCGATGTGGACCGGCTCGGGCAGTCCGATTTTCATCAATGCGGAGAACCCCTGGGAGATCTCCCTCAGGGCGGACCGGGACAATACGCCGGTGGTGTTTTCGAGCGCGGGCAAGTCAGTAAACTTCGCTCCGAGAGAGGCATCGTACAAGTTCTTCAGTTCCGGAACAGGAACGTTGAAGATGACCTGGCGGGCCTCTCAACCAT
>JBFIHF010000194.1:0-11909 GCA_041601915.1 Bradymonadaceae bacterium | reverse complement strand
GCGAAATGGGCGATGTCGCTGGACGGCAAGATCGCGACGAGAACGGGCGATTCGGCGTGGATCACGAACGAGGCATCACGCGCCCATGTCCACACCCTGCGCGCGGAGTACGACGCGGTCCTCGTCGGCACGCGCACGTTGCTGGCCGACGACCCCCGCCTGACGTGTCGGGCCGAGGGCGGACGCGATCCCGTGCGCGTCGTGATCGATGCCGAGCTGCGCGCCGCGGCGAGCTCGCGGGTCTTCGATCTTCCCGGCACGATCGTGGCGCACGACCGCTCGGTCACTGACTTTGCAGCGTTTGCGGCTCGCGGCGCCGTCTCGTTGCCCGTCGGCACCGACGCCCACGGGCTGGCACTCGGCGAACTGCTGGCCGGGTTGCGGGACCACGACGTGATGAGCGTGTTGGTGGAAGGCGGCGGAGCGATCCTGGGATCATTGTTCGACGCGAAGCTCGTCGATCGAGTATACGCGTTTGTATCGCCGCGGGTCATCGGCGGTCGGAACGCTGTGCCGGCGGTCGCGGGCGAAGGCGTGAGCAAGATTTTGGAGTCGCTGAAGCTCGTCGACACCCAGGTGGAGCGCTTCGGCGAGGACCTCATGATCGCAGGAGACGTTGAATCGTGTTTACCGGACTCGTAAACGACGTGGGGGAAGTGCGCCGGGCCGCATCGTCCAACGCCGGGCGGGTCTTCACGATCGGCACCACGTGGCCGACGGCGGACCTGTCCCTCGGTGAGAGCATCGCGGTCGATGGCGCGTGCCTCACCGTCACCGAGATTCTGGGCGAAGCATTCGGTGTCGAGGCGAGTCGAGAGACCCTCGAGCGGACGACGCTCGGCGACCGAAAGGTCGGCGATCGTGTGCATCTGGAACGCGCACTGCGCATGGCCGATCGGCTCGGTGGGCATCTCGTGCTCGGGCACGTGGACGGGGTTGGCAAACTCGTGTCGAGCCAGCCGCTGGGGGACGCGCTGCGCCTCGAGTTCGAAGCCACACCCGCCGTGATGGAGTATGTGATCGAGAAGGGGTCGATCACGATCGATGGCGTATCGCTGACCGTCAACGGGTGCGATTCGCAACGCTTTCACGTCGTCATCATCCCACACACCGCGGGGTGCACGAAGATGGCGTCGTACACCCCCGGAACCCGGGTGAACCTGGAAGCAGATGTAATCGGAAAGTATGTGAAGAAGTTCGTGCAGGGCGCCCCAGCCGGTGGCGTCGATCGCGAACTGTTCGAACGATGGAGCGCGAAATGAGTGCCGAACCGACGACCGACTTCGATCCGCTGAATCAGGCCGCTGTCCAGCGCGTGGAACGCGCGATCGCGGCGATCGCAGCCGGTAAGATGGTCATTCTTACCGACGACGAAGACCGCGAGAACGAGGGCGACCTCGTGATGGCCGCCGAGCGCGTGACCCCCGAGGCGATCAACTTCATGGCGACCGAGGCGCGCGGCCTCATCTGTCTGGCGATCAACGGCGAGCGGCTCGACGAACTTGGCATTCCGATGATGCCGTCGACGAATCAGGGCCCGTACGGCACGGCGTTCACGGTGAGCATCGAAGCGAAGTACGGCGTGACCACCGGCATTTCCGCAGCCGATCGGGCGCGCACCATCCAAGTCGTGATGGACCCCGACACCGTGAGCGACGACCTCGTGATGCCCGGCCACGTCTTCCCCCTGCGCGCGCGCACCGGCGGCGTGCTGGTTCGCACCGGCCAGACCGAAGGCAGCGTCGACCTCGCCCGCCTCGCCGGGCTCTCGTCGGGCGCCGTGATCTGCGAAATCATGAGCCCCGACGGCACGATGGCGCGGCGCGCGGAGCTTGAAGTCTTCGCCGAAAAGCACGACCTCGTGCTGCTGTCCGTCGAAGACGTGATCGCCTATCGCCTGCAGCGCGAGAGCCTCGTCGAGATGGTCGCGGACGAAGAGTTCGAGACACAGTGGCCCGGCGAATGGCGCGTGAAGGTGTTCCGCAGTCGCGTGGACGACGGCGAGCATCTCGCGTTCGTCTGTGGCAAGCCGTCCGCAGAGGTGCCGACCCTCGTGCGCGTCCAGCATCGCGCGTCGACGTTCGACGTCTTCACCCATCGCACCAGCGAGCAGATCTCGGACCTTCGTGGCGCGATGGCTGCGATCGGGGCGGCGGGACATGGCGTCGTCGTCTACCTCGATCGGTCGGGCACCACCGCGCTCGACCTCGTGATGCGACACGTCGGCAACACGGAGCGTCTGCGCAAAGGCGAGCGAACCGTCGTGCCCGCCCACCAGACCGCGGACGTGAACAAGCCCAACGAGACGGTGCGCAACCTCGGCATCGGCGCGCAGATTCTGCTCGCCACCGGCGTCCGCCGGATGCTCGTGATGACCAACCGACCCAAGCGCATCATCGGCACCGACGCCTACGGACTCGAGGTCGTCGAGCAGGTCGCCATCCCAAATCCAGATGAGAAGTCGTAATGCCCAAGTTAGTGGAAGGCGGATTCAACGGTGCGGCCAAGCGCTTCGCCATCGTGGCGAGCCGGTTTAACGACCTGTTCGCGGATCGTCTCGTGAGCGGCGCCGTGGACACCCTCGTGCGCCACGGCGTGGACGACGCCGCGATCACGGTCGTGCGCTGCCCCGGCGCGTTCGAGATTCCGCAGGTCGCACGGCGGGTCGCCGACACCGGGCGCTTCGACGCGATCATCTGCATCGGGGTCGTGATTCGGGGCTCCACGCCCCACTTCGACTTCATCTGCGCAGAAGCCACCAAAGGGGTCGGGGCGCTCGCGGCAACGACCCGAGCGGCGATCTCGTACGGCATCATCACCTGCGATTCGCTGGACCAGGCGATGGAGCGCAGTGGCTCGAAAGCGGGCAACAAGGGCGTCGAGGCCGCGATGGCGGCCCTCGAACTCGTCAACGTGCTGGAAGCGATCGACGGTCTGGCATGAGTGCGACAGTTCACAGAAGCGCGCAACGTGCCGCGCTGTGGCTCCTCTACGCGATGGACGTCTCGTCCGAGGGAGCGACCGACGCATTGCACGCGGCCAAGGCGACGATGACCGAAGTCGATGGCGGGGTCCTGGACTTCTGGGCCGAGATCGAAGCGCGCGTGCACGGCGTGCACGATGAGCGCGAGAAGGTCGACGGGATCGTGCAGGCCGTGAGCCCGCGCTGGAAACTCGAGCGCATGGCCCGGATCGACCGCAACATCCTGCGTCTTGGCGCCTGGGAGTTGGTCTGCGCAGGGCTCGCCCCGATCGCGGTGATCGACTCCTGTGTCGACCTCGGCAAGGAGTACGGCGAGCAAGGGACCGGCGCGTTCGTGAACGGGCTGCTCGACCAGATCTGCAAGGATCATGGGCTGAAGATGCGATGAAGCATCTGTTCTTGGTCGGCCTCGCCGCGCTGTGCCTCGTCGGCTGCGAGCGCGAAGAGAAGAAGACCATCTACGAGCCGGGACAGTACGTGCAGAAGCTCGACGCACGCGGTCGCCGGCACGTCATCGCCGACGCCAAAGGCCAGCCGCTCGCCAAGATCCGGGTCCGCAAGGACGGGGTTCGGGTGTACGGCGCGGACATGACGGTGCTGGGCCGGGTCGAGCAGAAGGGAGCCGATGTCTTCGTCACCCGGGGGCTCGGCGAGCCGACGACGTTTGAGCCCGGCGCGACCGGCGTGTTCGAACTCGACGGCCGGATGCGGATCGAGGCCGTCGAGCATGGTTGGGCGGTCTTCGACCCCAGCGCACGCCGGCTGGGCTACTTCGCGTGGCTACCGGACGGGCGCCTCGCGCTGCGCGATGATTACTCGGCCGCACCACGTGTCTTCGCGCGCGCGAACAGCTCCGAGGCCCGCACGCCATCAGGCGAAGTGCGTCTGTCGATCGCGCCGCGGTACCCCGCGGCCGCGATCCTGCCGTTCGCACTGGAGGGCGAACTCGATGAACTCGACCGGGTGGCGTTGGGACAATGGCTCGCGGCGCACAAGCCGGCGCCCAAACCGGAGTAGAACGCAGAGCGGCTCAGCCGAGCTCGCGGGCCACGTCGTTGAACCGCTCCAGGAGCTGGTCTTTCAGGCCGAACGAGAACGGCGGCGCGACGATCGCCTGCCGCGCGATGTCGGCGATGCGACGCAGACCGCAGATCAGCTCCACGTTACGCAACTGCGAGGTGTGCAGGCGCTTTTCGATGCCACGCGCGTAGGTCTTCCACTCCCGCAGGCGCGAGCTCATGAGCTCGCGCTCGAGTTGTAGCGCGGCGACGGCCTCACGCGCCTCATCGCGCTGGAGCAGCGCGACCTCGACGAGGCTATACAGCTCCCACATCTTGTTGTCGGTTTCGACCCAGTCGGTCAGCGCCATCGTCACCGACGCGCCGACAGGTTTACTGTCCAGCGTCTGCGGGGAGCGGCGAATTCGACCTTTCTCGACGATTTCAATTTCGACCGTTTCGGTCTCCGCGAGCGGAAACCCGATGGCCTGAGGCACGTCCGTTTGCATTTCGATCCTCCATGATCGTTCCGCGGAGAGGGTCTCACCGCAGGGCGCGTCGTCAAGTTCCAGCAATAACTTCGCGTTGGGCGGTCCAGTGGTTGGAAATCGGGGCTCGAATGCGCTACTGCAACGGGATGAAAAGATACCATCCGTTGTTCGCGCTGCTCGTGGCGGCGTGCTCGAGTACCCCGTCCACGACCGCGACACAGTGCGCCGAGGGGCAAATCTACAATCCGGTTGCCGGTCGCTGCCAGACCGCGTCGACGCCGGATCCGAACAACGTGACCCCCGATCCCGACCTGGGCAGCGGGACCACGGACGGCGGAACGCCGCCGAAGCCGGACACGGGGACCACCGCGCCCGACATGGCCACGCCCCCGGACCTCGGCCCTCCCGCGCCGGACATGAGCACGCCGACTGAGATGATGCGCTTTGTCGCGATCGGCGACCAGGGCACGGGCAGCGACATGCAGATCAAGGTCGGGCTCGCGATGGATACCGTGTGCAAGTCGCTCGGCGGTTGCGACTTCGGCCTGCTGCTCGGCGACAACGTCTACGACACGGGCGTTTCCAGTGCCGACGACATCCTGTTCATGACGACGTTCGAGATCCCCTACGGCGGCCTCGGGTTCCCGTTCTATGCCGTCCTGGGAAATCACGACCTCGGCGGCGACGGACTCGGCGTCGATCGGGACCAGAACAAAGCCGACTACCAGATTGGCTACAGCGACCTGAACCCGCTGTGGATCATGCCGTCGCGGTACTACGAGTTCTCGAAAGGCCCGCTGCACTTCGTCGCACTCGACACGACGAAGATCTTCTTCGGCGATGACGACGACCAGCGTCGGGACGTGCCGCAGCTGATCGCCAACGCGGCGGGTCGATGGAAGATCGCGTTCGGCCACCACCCGTACTACTCGAACGGCAAACACGGCAACGCCGGTGAGTACGACAACGTCCCGTTCATTCCGATCGCGAACGGCGAAAATGTGCGGTCATTTGTCGAAGATCGCATCTGCGGACAGGTCGACTTCTACATCTGCGGACACGATCATTCGCGGCAAGACCTGATCCCCGACTGCCAGGGGACTCAGTTCATCGTGAGCGGCGCCGGAGCGAAGACGACGGAGCTCGGCGGCAGCAACGGTGCGCACTTCGAGAGCGACGTCGAGGGATTTCTGCTCATCGAAGCCACGAACACGGTGTTCAAGATCCGGTTCTATGACGAGAATGGCGTCATGGACCATGAACGTACCGTGACGCGCTGAGCCACCATGCAGAACTATCTCGACTTACTCGACCACGTGCTCTCGCATGGCACGCGCAAGGACGATCGCACCGGCACGGGCACGATCAGCTCGTTCGGCCACCAGCTACGGTTTGACCTGACGCAGGGGTTCCCCGCCGTCACGACCAAGAAGCTGCACTTCAAGTCGATCGTCCACGAGCTGCTGTGGTTCATCTCCGGGGACCGCAACATCCAGTACCTGAAAGAGAACGGCGTCAAGATCTGGGACGAATGGGCCGACGAAAAGGGTGACCTCGGTCCCATCTACGGCGTGCAATGGCGCCGATGGACGGGCGCCGACGGGAAGACGATCGACCAGCTGCACGATGTGATCGAGTCGATCCGGCGGAACCCCGATTCGCGGCGACACATCGTGTCGGCGTGGAACGTGGCCGAGATCCCACAGATGGCTCTGCCCCCCTGCCATACGATGTTCCAGTTTTACGTCGCCGAGGAGCGCCTCTCCTGCCAGCTCTATCAGCGCAGTGCGGATCTCTTTCTGGGTGTGCCGTTCAACATCGCGTCGTATGCGCTTCTGACGCACATGGTGGCGCAAGTGACGGGGCTCGGGGTCGGCGACTTCGTGCACACGTTCGGCGACGCACACATCTACACGAACCATATCGAACAGGTTCGCACGCAACTGGCACGCACGCCCAAGCCGCTGCCGACCCTCAAGCTGAATCCGCAGATCCGCAACATCGACGACTTCACCTACAGCGATATCGAGTTCGGGGGATACGAGTCGCACCCCCGCATCTCGGCGCCCATCGCGGTATGAAGGTCTGCGCCATCGCAGCGGTTGCCGAGAACTACGTCATCGGCCGTGACCAGGACCTGCCGTGGCGACTGCCCGCGGACCTGCGTTGGTTCGTGAAGCACACGCGCGGCAAGCCCGTCGTGTTTGGTCGCCGAACCTATGATTCCACGGGTCATCTGCCGGGGCGTCGCAACATCGTGGTCACGCGGCAACCGGACTACGAGAGCGACTGCGACGCCGTGGCGGATTCGGTGGCGGGGGCGCTAGCGCTGGCCGGGGACGTGGACGAGGTGATGATCCTCGGTGGTGCGACGATCTATGAAGCGCTGATGCCCACGATCGACCGGCTCTACCTCACGGTCGTGCACGCTCGACCCGACGGCGACACCCGGTTTCCGCCCATCGATGACACGCAGTGGGACGTGACGCTGGAGGAGTTCCGCGCCGCGGACGACAAGAACAGCCTCGACATGACCTTCTTCGTGCTCGATCGCGCCGTCTACGCGCCGGTGGAACGGACCTCCGCGCTACTTCCTGCTCGCTTTCTGCGGGAACCGTGATGCGTCGTTTCCCGATGTTCGCGTTCCTTCTCGCGCTCGTCGGCGTCCCGGCGTACGTGGCGGCGCACACGGCCGAGGAGGAGGACGCCGAACGCCAGCGCAACTGGACGGTGGACGACGGCACCACGATCGAGATCGCGCTCGGGGCGACGCAGCTCTTTGCGCCAGACTCGTTGGGCAGCGACGTCGTGAACGTCGTGCCGACCCAGACCACGATGTTGATGGTGGAGTGGTACATGCACTACCGCTGGCACCTCGCGCTGTGGTTCAACCTGCCGACCGCCCCCAGCCTGACGTTCGAAAACGGCGAGCTCGTGCAGGGCTACGTGCCGCCCGCGCTGGCCCTAGGCGTCATCTGGGTTCCACTGACGGTGCCGTTCAGTCAGAAACGACACCGCATCGAGCTCCACGGCGGGATCTTCGCCGGCGCCACACTGAGCCTCACGGGCAACTTCTTCGCGATCGGCGCGTTGCGCCTCTACGTTCTGCACGAATCGGGTTTCGGAGTGTACGCTGGGGTCGCCGCGGCGCCACGTTTGGACACCGCAGCCATGGTGTATGGAATCGGCTATCGCTTTTAGGTGCACATGACTCGCGGCGAAGGCGACATCGTCGCGCACCGCTACAGACTGCTCGAGGTCATCGGGCAGGGCGGATTCGGCGTCGTGTGGAAGGCGTACGATTCGGGTTCCGGATCGCTGGTCGCGCTCAAGTTCCTCCATCACGCCACGGAGGCGCTCGACCGACGGTTCGCGGTCGAGGCGCAGGCGCTCTCGCGGATCAACAGCCCGTACTGCCTGCGTCCGATCGACTTTGGCCAGGACCACGGCGCGGACTTCCTCGTCACGGAGTTCGTGGACGGGCTGAGTCTGGACGATTGGCTCGCGACCCCACGGTCGCTGCTCGAGCGGAAGAGCGTCGCCCGTGGCATCGCTGCCGGACTCGTGGCCGCCCATCGCGAAGGCGTGGTGCACCGGGATCTGAAGCCGGCCAACATCATCATCAGCGCGAGCAACGGCGAGCCGGCCATCATCGACTTCGGGATCGCGAAGCTGCTCGGGCAACACCAACCCGACATCACAAAAACCGGCGAGGTGCTCGGCACGCCCGGGTTCATGGGCCCCGAACAGTTGCGAGGACGGAAGGAGATCGGCGCCCCCACGGACATGTACGCGTTCGGGGCTCTCCTGTACCGAATGCTCGAAGGCAGACCGCCGTTCGTCGGCGATTCGGCGATCGCCACGGCCATGCAGCACCTCACTCAGCCCGCCCCAGCGGTGCGTCAGCCGGACGCCATCCAACTCGCCCCACTCGTCGCACAGCTGCTCGACAAGGATCCGGCCCGCCGACCGACAGCGGCGGTCGCGGAGGCCGCGCTCGGTGGCCGGTCGATCGGCGCGCCAACGCATGCAAGGCCCCGCGATTCGAGCGCCGTGCTCGTGGCCGCGATTCTGGTCGGCCTCTGCGGGCTCGCCGCCATCGTCGTGTACGTCGTGAAGAGCGACGAGGGACCGGCCCCGACCGCAACCGTCCAGGTGTCGCCGAGTTTGAGCAGCCTTCTGAAGGCGCCGGGGCAACCGGAGGACGCGGGGACGGTCCCGATCGCGACGCTCGGGGACATGGAACGCGACACGAAGGATGACGTCAGCGAGTCGACGGCCTGCGCGGGCCTCAAGCCGCTCTCGCCGGGCATTCAGCCGCTTCGGACCGACGGCGGCGACGTGTGGGTCCGGATTCCCGCGAACTACGACGCCGGCAAACCGCTTCCCGTCGTGATCATGTTTCACGATGCGATGCAGAGCCCCCGACGCGCCCTCGACGGCCCGCACTACGGCGCGCTCAACGACGACGAACAGTGGCTCGGCATCGCGCCGGAGGGCGATCCCTGGTCGGCGCGTGATAACTGGCGGGACCCCGCCCTGCACGCCCTGGTCCTTCGCCAAGTGGCCGGTGCCAAGGAACGACTCTGCATCGACGAGCGACGTCAGTTCGCGCTGGGATTTGGACATGGAGGTCTCGCGGCCCTGCGATTCGCGCGTGAGGTGCCGGTGACCGCGATTGCTACGTTCGCTTATCGCACCGTGAAATGGTCGCCGTCCCCGGAGGCCGACGGCCCGACAGCCCCGGCCGCGAACGCGCCGCTCCTCACGATCTCGGTCACCGACGACCCCATTCAGCCATTCATCGGTGGGCGGGGCTGCACAGGGACGAAACAGCTGAGTGTCGCGGAGTTTCACACCAGCTTGCACGAAGCACTCGGCTGCGCCAAACCACCCGCGGCCGGGAACGCCGAGCTGGGGTGCCGGACTGTCGAATGCGCCGCGCCGCTGAAGACATGTGTGGTCGACGGCGGACGACGATGGCCGACGGGCGAGTCCCACGAAGACGCGGCAAGGATCGGTCGACTGGTTCGAGGCTGCGGGGAGGACGATCCGCCGGAAGGCATTGAGCGACTGATCTGGGACTTCTTCGTGGCCGCACCGCCCCTCGATCCGTGAGCGGTGCTGGAGCGACCGCGCTCTGCACTGCATCAATCTGGATTGCGTTGTACGCTGGGGTCGCTGCGGCGCCACGCCGCAATGGACGGGATCGACGATCGCTTCTGAGTGCACATGAATCGTAGTGAGGGCGACATCGTTGCGGACCGCTACCGACTGCTCGTAATCGTCGGCCGAGGGGGATTTGGGGTCGTGTGGAAGGCGTACGATTCGGTCTCCGGTTCCCTCGTCGCGCTCAAGTTCCTTCATCACCCCAGCGCAGAACTCGACCGACGGTTTGCCGTTGAAGCGCAAGCCCTCTCCCGTATCAACAACCCCTACTGCCTGCGTCCGATCGACTTCGGCCACGACGGCGGCTCGGACTTCCTCGTCACGGACTTCGTGGAGGGCCTCAGTCTCGTGGACTGGCTGGCGACCCCGAAGTCACTGCTCGATCGGACCAAGGTCGCATGTGGGATCGCCGCCGGACTCGTGGCGGCCCATCGCGAAGGCGTCGTACACCGGGATTTGAAACCGGCCAACATCATCATCAACGCGAGCGACGGCGAGCCGGCGATCATCGACTTCGGGATCGCGAAGCTGCTCGGCCAACACCAACCCGACATCACCAAAACAGGCGAGGTGCTCGGTACGCCCGGGTTCATGAGCCCCGAGCAGTTGCGCGGACGGAAGGAGATCGGCGCCCCGACCGACATGTACGCGTTCGGCGCCCTGCTCTACCAAATGCTTGAAGGGCGACCGCCGTTCGTCGGCGACTCTGCGATCGCCACGGCGATGCAGCACCTCACCGAACCCGCCCCGGCCGTACGTCAGCCCGACGCCGTACAGTTCGCGCCGCTCGTCGCCCAGCTGCTCGACAAAGATCCGGCCCGCCGGCCGACCGCGGTGGTCGTGGAAGCCACGCTCGCCGGCAGCGCGCGCCGCTCGCCGCCGCCCGATGAGCCCAGGAGCGGGCGCCGCGTGGTCGTGATCGTGGGCGCCGTTGGAGTCCTGGCGCTCGGCGCCTTAGCGGTCGTGGGCACTCGGGGTGACGAGAACCCTGAACCGGTGGCGCGACAGCGATCGCCCGATGTCACGAGCCTCCTCAAGCAGGATTCGACCGCCCCTGACCCACCGGCCGCACCGATCGTCGAGGCGGGCGACATGTCGCGAGACACGGGTCGGGACGTCGGTGTAACGAGCCCATGCCGCGACCTCCGGCAGCTCCGACCGGGCATCCGACCACTGCATACCGATGCTGGTGACGTGTGGGTGCGGATTCCCCCGCGGTACGACCCAGCCCGGCCACTTCCCGTCGTCATCATGTTCCACGACGGGCTGCAGAGTCCGGAGCGCGCTCTGGAGAGCCCGCGTTTCAGCGCGCTGGGCGCCGACGAGCAGTGGCTGATGATCGCGCCGGAAGGCGACCCCCTCGCGGAACGCGACCACTGGCGGGACGAGGCGCTACACGACTCCGTCCTCCTCCAGGTCGCGAGCGCCATGAAGCTCCTCTGTGTCGACGAGCAGCGGATCTACACGTTGGGCTTTGGACATGGTGGTCTCGCGGCGTTTCGATTCGCGCGCGACATTCCGGTCGCCGCGATCGCGACGTTCGCCTATCGCCCTTCCAAGTGGAGGAGTCCCGGGGAGGTGGAGAAACCGACCCTCCCGAAGGGAAGCGCACCCGTGCTTGCGATTTCGGTCACCGAGGACCCGCTCCAGCCGTTTGACGGTGGCCCCGGCTGCACGAACAACGAGCAGATTAGCGCGGCGGAGTTCCACGCAATGCTCCACCAGGCGCTCGACTGCGCTGACGCGCCGGCGGAAGTGCGCCCCAAGACGGGCTGCGAGACCGTCACCTGTCGTGCACCGCTGAAGACATGCGTGGTCGAAGGGGGAAGGATGTGGCCCACGGGGCAGTCCTATGGACCCTTCGTGAAGCTGATTGGCTCGTTCAAGAACTGCCCGGACGGTAAACGCCCGGCGGGCATCACGCGCATGATCTGGGACTTCTTCGTCACCGCGCCGCCGCTGGAACTCTAGACGACGCCGTTGATCGCGGCGGCGAGATCAAAGTCCTTGGCCGTCAGGCCACCGGCGTCGTGCGTGGTCAACACCAACTCAACGCGGTTGTAGACGGTGAAGATCTCGGGGTGGTGGTCCGCGGCATCGGCGAGCGGCGCAATGCGGTTGATGAACGCGATCGCGGCGTTGAAGTGGTCGAACACCAGCTTGCGTTCGATCTGATCCCCGTTCCGCGTCCACGTCTCCAGACCCGAAAGGCGGATCGCGATTTCGTCGTCGTTCAGTCGCATGATGACCTCACCGTCGAAGTTGTTC
>JBFIHF010000193.1:0-11923 GCA_041601915.1 Bradymonadaceae bacterium | reverse complement strand
CTGGCTGCCGGTCGCCGCCCAGATCGATTGCGCGCGTCGGTAGTTCGCTTCCGCGGCCTCGAGCGCGCCTTCGGCCTCCTCGACTTGGCCGAGTCCATCGTACGCCGCCGCGACGAGCAGCCGCATTTCGTGTCGCCCCGCCGTTTCGCGAGCGTTCTCGAAGCTCTCGCGTGCCTCGCCGAGGGCACGTGCGGCGAATCGAGCGCTGCCCAGAGCGAGCAGACACTCGATCATCCCGTCGACATCGCCGAGTCGCTCGACGATCCGGTGCGCCTTGATGATGAGTTTGCCTGCCGCGACCGCGTTCGCGGCTCCGAGGTGGAAGCCGGCCAACGCGCGATATCCGTGAGCACGACCCGCGTCGTCATCGATCTCGTGAAAGATGGCGAGCGCCTCGTCAAAGTGGCGCAGGACCTCATCGTCGGCGGTGCCCGTCATCGACAACAACACCCCGAGGTGAATGTGTCCGTAGCCCGCCTCACGTCGCCACCCATGAATCATCGCCTCGTCGACGAGCGCCGCGGCGCGCGCCAGCGCCTCGGGGACGTCGCCACCGAGGCGTAGCACCTCGACGGAGGCCGCGAAGAGCCGCCCCCGGCGGGGGTCGTCGGCCGGCGCGGCGATCTGATCGAGCAGGTCGGCGATCATGTCGATGAGCTGCTGGGACTGATCGACGGCCATGCTCAGGATGCCCGCGTCGATCGCGGTCAGTAGGTTGTGAATCGCGAGATCGAGCTCGCCGGCGCGAATCTGAAACTCGGCCGCGCGATACGGGTCGCCGTCATCGGTCGCCTGTCCCGCGGCGCTGTAGATCTCGACCGCGCGACCGGACTCGACCGCGCTGCGTTCGAGCGTTTCGCGCAGCATCCCGTGCTGAAACGTCCACCCGCTGAGGTCGCGCAACGCGAGCCGCCGAGACACGAGTTGCTGCTCGAACTGCGGTGGGATCACGACGCCGAGCTGAGTGCAGACCGCTTCAAGCTCGGACAGGGCGCCACGGCCCAGAAGCGCTGCGACCTCCAGGACCGCACGCACGTCCGTGGACTCGAGGCTCGCGCTGAGCTCGTCGATCCGGTGATTCCACATGCTGTAGACGTCATCGGGCAACTTGATCGTGGCGCCGTCGCTGAGCCGAAACCCCTGGGGCCCCTCTTCGAGCACCGCCCGCTGGATCCAGTCCCCGACGAGTTGCGTCGCGAACAGCGGGATACCCTGGGTGCGCTCCATCACGCGCGCGGCGAGCGAGGGCTCCAGGTCGAGCATCTGGTCCATGAGGTCCCGCTGCTCCCCGTTCGTCAACGGTTGCAGGTGGATCGTCGACGCGTTGGCGCTGAGCTCGGTTTCGGACAGCAGCTGCGACTCCCAAAACCGGTCGACGACCGCATCGTTTCTGACGTTCGCGACGATCAACGTGCGCGTCTTGCGCGACATGAGATGCTGGACGAACAGCAGCGTGTCGGCCCCCCATTGCACGTCGTCGACGAAGAAGATCACCGGTCGTTCGAACGACAGCTGCTTGAAGAGGCGTTCGACGGCCCCGTAGCGTTGCGTCGGTGCTGCGAAGTTCGAGGTGCCCAGACTGTCGTCGGTCTTGCGCGAGTAGAGCAGCTCGAAGATGAGGCTGGGGTCGAACGCGGGTCCAATGCGGTGCCCGACGATCTCGGTCGCCCGCGCCACGTCGACGCCTTCGATGCCGAGGAATCGCATCATCGCGCCCGCGACCCCGTTCGTGCGATGGGTGATCGGGCTGTGGGTCGCCTTGACGATCGTCGCGGCGCCCAGCTCGTCGGCGCGGCGGGAGATCCATTGACCAAAACGGGTGCGGCCGATGCCGGAATCGCCATAGACAAAGATGACCTCGTTGAGCCCCGACTCGTCGACCGCGCGCAGCCGATCCCAGAGATATTCGCGTGCGCCCTCACGCCCGACGAACGGGATCTCGCGGATGCCGAACAGGCCCAATCCGACCCCGTCGATGCGCGCCGGGCGATGGTCGGTGCGCCACGTCGCCGGAAACGGCGGGGTGAACGCGTAGGTGATCGCCATCGTGCTGCCGACGTCATCGAGGGTGTCGCGATGCTGAGGCGCCCGCAACTCGCCGGTGTCCGCGAAGTCGAGGTCGGAGGGCACGCCCGGACGACTGCGCGGACGCGCCTCGTGGTGCCGATCGTCGGCACCGACATCGTGCACCAGAGCCCACTGGGCATCGGCCGCGCGGCGGTACCGGTCCAACGGGTGTTTCTGCGTGAGGCGCCGCAACCAGACCTCGAACCGCGGCGGTACGTCGAACAGCGCCTGCAGCGGCGGTGGCTGACCGCTCATGTGCGACATCGCGATCTCGATCACGCTGTCCCCCGGAAACGGGGCGTGGCCCGTCGCCAGCTCCCACGCGACACAGCCCAGGGCGTAGAGGTCCGTCCACGGGCCAAAGCGCCGCCACTGGCCGCGAAACTGCTCCGGCGCCATGAAATCGGGCGTGCCCCCGCCGGGCCCGAACACGTTTCCCGTGTCGTCGACGTACTCGGCGACGTGCGCCATCCCGAAGTCGGTGAGCTTCATCGCATGAAGGTCGCCGAGCAGGACGTTCTCCGGCTTGAGATCGCGATGAATGATGCCGCGGGCGTGGGCGTGGGCGAGCGCGTCGAGCATCTCGATGAGCACCCGCTGAAGCGTCGGCCAGTCGCCCAGCTGCACCTCGGCGAGCGACGTTTCCGCGAGCTCCATCGCGTACCAGGGGATCGTGCTCTTGGGCCCTTTCAACTCCCCGAAGTCGTAGATCGCCACCACGCCGGGGTGGTTGAGCCCCGCGACGGCCTGAACTTCACGCATGAAACTGTCGAGGTACCGCGGCTCGGAGGCGCGAGCGCTGGTGATCACCTTGACCGCCACGGCGGTACCGTTGCGGCGGTGGTGGGCCTTCCACACTTCTCCCATTCCCCCGACACCGATGATCTCGGCGAGCTGGAAGGGCCCGATGTTTTGACCGGACTTTGGTGACACGCGGCCATGATAGTCAGGGCGCCGGCGTTTGACTACCGCGCGGCCGGAACTGCGTGTTAAGAGCCTCCAAACCACGAGGTAACCAGTGGCGGAAGCGCTCCAAAACCGATGGCATCACCCGCCGAAGCTCCACCGGCCCGGACACGGTCACGAGCGCAAGGTCGGCTGGTTAGAGCTGTTCTACGACCTCATCTACGTCGCCGCGATCATTCAGCTCGGCAACGCGCTGAGCGAGAACATCGGCCTCGGCGGATTCCTGGCGTTCTTCGCGCTGATGACGCCGATCTGGCTCGCCTGGACGGGGTTCACGTTCTACTCCAACCGCTTCGTGGTGGACGACGTCATCCACCGCTGCGGCGTGTTCGTCCAGATGTTCTTCATCGGCGCCGTCGCGGTGTGCGTACCCGACGTCTTCAACCACGAACCGCAGGGCTTTGCGCTGGCCTACGCCGGCGTCCGCCTCTTGTTGATGGGCGCCTACCTGCGCACGTGGATCCAGACCGACGAGGTGCGCGAGCTCACGTTCCGCTACACGATCGGCTACGGGCTGAGCGGGCTGATGTGGCTGGGATCGGCGTTCATCCCCGAGCCGTGGTGTTACGTGGTGTGGGCGGCGGCACTCGGCGTCGATCTGGCGACTTCGCTGGCGCCACGAGCGCGCGAGATGGTGGAGCGGTGCCAACCCGACGTGCACCACATGACGGAGCGCTATGGCTTGCTCACGATCATCGTGTTGGGCGAATCGTTCGTGAAGGTGCTCAGCGCCGTCTCCGAGCACGGGCTGACGTTCACGGTCGGCGCGATGGGCGCCGTCGCCCTCGGGATCACGTGCTTCATGTGGTGGCTCTACTTCGATGACATCGGGGGCTCGCGCATCAAGCAGACGAAGTGGGCGTCGGACATCTGGATCTACTCCCACCTGCCGTTCACGGTGTCGGTGGTCGCGGTCGGTGTCGCGGTCAAGAAGGCGGTGTTCTTCGCCCCGATGGAGACCGCACCGGCCAAGTATCGCTGGCTGCTGTGTGGCACCCTGGCGCTGGCGCTGCTGAGCGCATCGGTGCTCGACCATGTCTCGGAGCGACGCCAGGCCGAGATGGGGGACCGTTATCGGGTCCTCGTACGCATGAGCGCCGCGGTGTTCGTGCTCGTGCTGGCGTTGATTGGCGGTGGGCTGTCGGCGTGGTTGTTCCTCGGCGCGCTGTCGACGGTGTGTCTGCTGCAGGTGGTCTTTGACCTGCTCGGCGCCCCGCTCGCCGCCGATCCACACTCGCTGCACGAGGGACCAGTCGTCGTGGACTACGACGACGAGGAAGACGAGGAAGACGTTCGGCCCAAGATCGTGGGCGGCGCGCCGATTCAGGCGGTGCGCAAGGGCACGCCGAGTGCGCTGCGTCGGGACCTCTACTTCCACCTCATGGAAGGGTCGTGGCCGCAGCTGTTCGGCCTGTTGGGGGTGGCGTACCTTGCCGTGAACGCGCTGTTCGGCGCGGCGTACATGGCGTTTCCCGGCAGCGTGACGGGCGTGGCGCCCAACGATTTCTGGGCGGCATTCTCGTTCAGCGTGCAGACGATGGCCACGATCGGGTACGGCGCGATGTCGCCCGACTCGGGCGTCGGCAACTTCATCGTCACGATCGAAGCCGCGATCGGGCTATTGAGCGTCGCCATGGCGACCGGCATCATCTTCGCCAAGATCGCACGACCGACGTCGTCGGTCCTGTTCAGTGAGCCGGTCGTCGTCACCAAACACGAGGGCCAACGAACGCTGATGTTCCGCGTCGGCAACGCCCGCGGCAACGAGGTCGTCGAGGCGACGATGCGCGTCTCGGTGCTCTGCGACGAGGTCAGCCCGGAAGGACACCGGATGCGCAAGCTTCGCGACCTTCAGCTCGTGCGCGACAACTCACCGATCTTTTCCATGAGTTGGACGGTGATGCACGCGATCGATGAGCAGAGCCCCTTGTATCGCTTCACGGACGCCGAGCTGCGCACCGAGATCTTCGCGCTCATCGCGACGATGACCGGCTACGACAGCACCTACGCGCAGATGACCCACGCCCGGCACCTGTACGCTCCGACGATGATCCGGCCGGGACGTAAGTTTGTGGACGTCATCTCACCGTTGCCAGACGGCCGATTGCTGATCGATTACGACCAGTTTCACGCGACGCTGCCGGACGACTTCGTCACCGACGAAAGCGTGGAAGAACAGATCGAGGAAGAGCTCGAATCCGAGATTGAGGGCGCGGATGCCAACCCGGATTGGAGCGAGGAAGAGTAGCGATCAGGCGTTGGCCAGGAACGGTGCGGCGTCGGTCTTGGTGTCCACGACGATCACCTTTCCGCCCGTCCCCATGTCGCTGATCATCTGCAGGCGCAGCAGCTCGCGCGCAAACGGTGAGCCGTCGAGCACCGCGGCGACGTTGGCGAGCTGCTTCGCCACTTCGAGCTGATTGCGGGCGCGCTCGAGGTTCGCCGCGTTCTCTCGCTTCACGGCCTCTTCCCGCATCAGCAACGTCTTGAGCTCGTCCGTCATGGATGGGTCGCCGATCGCGATCTGAAAGTTGCCGAGGCCCCACCCGTTGGCCTTGGAGAGTCCCTGCAGCTCCTCCTCGGCCTGCGTCGCGATCTGGCTCTTGTACTCGGCGAGCTGATCGATCGTATAGGAGTTCGCGGCGCCGGAGACGACGGAGATCACGCTGACGCGCAGGGTTTGAAACGGGTCGGCGACATTGACGAGCGCCGACGTCACGTCGACGACCCGTGCCGTATAGCCGACCTTGATCGAGGTCGGCGTGCCGCCCTTGGTGATCACGTCCATGTCGACTTCTTCGGTGCGGAGCGTCGTCGAGACGAGCACCACGTTGCACAGGACTGGAGAGACCCAGTGAACCCCGGGGCCGATGACGCTGGACGGCTTGCCCAGCGTGAACACCTGACCGACGTAAGGCGCACGAATGATTCGAATACCAAACATTTGCTGCTCCGCAGTGAGTAACCGGACTTTGAAAGTGCCGTATGCTGTTCGATGATGGCGAAACGCGCCAGACGGATTTCCATCGAGGAGCACCCGATGTTCGGATTCACGAAGAAGGTAGAAATGCCCACCCCCGACCTCGCCCTGAAGGGCCGTGCGGAGAAGATGGACGTGCCGTCCAAACACACGGTGCTGGGGACCCCACTCGACGGCCCGTTCGCCGACCACCTGCAGTTTGCGATGTTCGGGATGGGCTGTTTCTGGGGCGCCGAACGCAAGTTCTGGCAACTCGAGGGGGTGTACTCGACGGCCGTCGGTTACGCGGCGGGCTACACGCCGAATCCGACGTATCACGAGGTGTGCAGCGGCAAGACCGGCCACAACGAGGTCGTGCGCGTCGTGTACGATCCGGCGAAGGTCTCCTACGAAACGCTGCTGCGCACGTTCTGGGAGAGCCACGACCCCACGCACGGCATGCGGCAAGGCAACGACGTGGGCACTCAGTACCGCAGCGGCATCTACACCTATGACGACGAGCAAGCGGCGACGGCGAAGAAGTCGAGGGACGCCTACCAGCTCAAGCTCGCGACGTCGGGGTTTGGCCGCATCACGACCGAGGTGATCGCGGCGCCCGAGTTCTACTTTGCCGAGGAATACCATCAGCAGTACCTCGACAAGAATCCGCAGGGCTACTGCGGCCTGGGCGGTACGGGCGTCTCGTGCCCGATCGGGCTGGACGCTTAAGTCGGACCCGGTTTTGCGTCCGCGTGGCGCCGAGGTGTAGGCTCGGCCCATGAACCCTCGAACCACCACGAAACGACGAGTCGCCGTCCTCGCGGTCGTCTCCGCGGCATGTGGGGCCAGCGTGTGGGCAGCCGCACATCGTACGAGCCCCGACCCCGCCGAGCAGCCCGTCGCGAACGCGCCCGGCGCGTCACCGACCCACGCGCGATGGATCGTGGCGGGGGGCGGACCGACGCCGGAGTCCAACGAGGTGTCGATCGAGGACGACCTGCGGCTCGCGGCGAGCGTGCTGCCTGGTCCGGGCGTCACCCTGTACGCCAGTGGCGCCAAATCCAAGGCCGTGCGTGTGCAGGCCGACGACCTGCCGAGCGATCCCCTGATCGCAGAGCTCGGCGCGATCTTCAGTCCCCGGCCGGGACGCTCCTCGCGGTATCAATCCACGCGCATCGCCGCCGACGGACCGGCCTCCCCCACCGCGCTGCTCGACGCGGTCGACGCCGCCTCGTCGGCGCCTGGCAAGCCGCTGACCGTGTACATCGCAGGGCACGGCGACGTGGGCACGAGCCCCGCCGACAACGCGATCGTGATGTGGGCGAACTTCACGGTCACCCCGATCGACCTCGCCAAGGCCGTCGAGACGAGCAAACGTCGCACGCGCTTCGTGATCACGACGTGCTTCAGCGGCGGGTTCGCCGAGCTCGCGTTTGTGGGCGCCGACGAGAAGGCCGGCGCGGCGCCGGGCGACGTCTGCGGGTTGTTCGCATCGACATGGGACCGCGAAGCCGGCGGCTGCGATCCGGATCCGGACCGCGGCCAGCACGATGGCTACGGGGTCCACTTCCTGAGCGCACTCGACGGCAAGAAGCGCGACGGGACGGCACTCGCGGCGACCACGCTGGACATCGATGGAGATGGGGTCGTCTCGCTCCTCGACGCCCACACCTTCGCGCGGCTCAGCTCCAGAAGCATCGACGTCCCCACGACGACGTCAGAGCGGTGGCTGCGCCACTCGACGACCGCACAAGTCATCGCGACGCCATTGATGCTCGCCCACGAAGACGCCGTCATCGGTGTGCTGGGCCCGCGATACGGAGGTCCAACGGAACCGGAGGCCGTCGCGGAGCTGAAACGGCTCGATGACGAGATCGTGGCTGCTGGCGGCGTCGAGGCCGAGGCGTCGAAAGCCGAAACCGAGATCTACTGGGACGCCTCCGCAGCGCTGCTCGCGCGGTGGCCGGTCCTGGACGACCCCTGGCACCCGCTGTGGCGCGAGGCGGTGGACACGAACCGCACCGAGATCGCCGCGTTCCTCGCGTCCGCACCCGAGCTCGCGTCATTGTCCGCCGCGATCGCGAGCACCAACGTCGCGGCGATGAAGACGTCGAGCCTCGAAGTCCGTCGCGCCGCGCTCGACCGCGTCGTACGAGCGTTCGAGACCAAGCGCCTCGCCGCCGCACTGTCGGCGCAGGGCGGACCGGCGTGGGACCGCTACGTCGCGTTGCGGGCGTGCGAGAACTCCGCGCCCTGACGTGACGACCCCCACGGGGTTCTAGACGTCGCGACCGACGTAGGCCCAGTCGCCCCGCCGGTACGCGAGATAGCCGAGCGAGCCCTTGATCACGAACGCGAGGGGGAAGGCGATCCAGATCCCCCACGCGCCGAGCCCAAACGTAAAGCCGAGCACGTACGACAGCGGGATCTGAAACGCGAGGGTCGCGATGACGTTGATCCGCAAGCTGACGTTGGTCTTTCCCGATCCCTGCAGCAGCCCGACGAACGCGATGTACACGCCGACGATCGGCATGCCGTACCCGAGCAGCTCGATCCACATGATCGAGTATGTCCACAGATCGCTGCCGTGCTTGACGTCGAAGATCGCCACGATCGGTTCCACGAACGCGACGATCACGACGGCGAGCGACGTCATGACCACGGTACTGAGCACGACGGACGAGCGCAGGACCGCGCGGGCCAGCCCGACGTTGCCGGCGCCGAGCGCGTTCCCGACCATCGCGCCGGTGGCCTGCGAGATGCTCATCCCGGGGACGAACGCGAGCGCCTGAATCCGCAGCCCCACGCCGTGGGCGGCGACGGCGTCCTCATCGATGCGGCCCAGCATCCCGATGATCGACAGGAACGCCGCGTTGAGGATCACCATGTCCGCGGCTGCAGGAACGCCGACGCGCACCAACGACGCGATCAGTGGCCGGTCGATGCGTCGCGGCGCACGCAGCGCGACGTGGTGAATCGCGCCGCGGTGCACCGCCCACATCAGCCCCAGCGTGCCGAAACACTGCGCGGCCATCGTGCCGATCGCGGCGCCCAACACCCCCAATTGCGGCAACCCGAAGTTGCCCAAGATCAGGCAGTAATTCAGGCCCACATTGAGGATGTTACTCCCCACCGCGATCATGAAGGGCAGACGCGTATTGCCGACCCCACGCAGAATCGCGCCGTAGAGGATCATCAAGTAGTTGAAGGTCTGCCACAGCAGCAGCGGGCGCAGATAGTCCATCGCCACATCGAGCGCGGCATCGGACGCGCCGAGCGCCGAGATCATCGCCGGCCCAAACAAGTTGCCGATCACCGCCACCCCGATCCCGAGCACGATCGTCATCACCGTCGCCTGGGAGATGACGTGTTCCACACGCTCGTGATCGCCCGCCCCGTGGGCGCGAGCGACCATCGCGACCGTCCCGACGGTCAGTCCCATCATCGCGACCATCATCAGGAACAGCACCTGAACGGCGAAGCTCAGCGCCGCGAGCGCGACCTCGGCATCGGGCAGTCGCCCGCACATCGCGGTGTCCACGACCAACGCGAGCACGTTGAGAACGTTGAGCCCGATGATCGGGGCCGCCAGGTCGATCAACCGACGAGACACGCTCGGTGGTTGCTCGGATGGACCTGTGTTTGCTAGATCATTTGCCATTCAAGAATTCCGGCGCACCAAATTGGATGCGTCCACGTGGCCTAGGAGATGCAAATGACTTCGAAATACTTGGTTGGCGGATTGATGCTCGCGATGTTGGGCGCCCTCGGTTGCGACAAGCCCGCGGAAACCCCGACGCCCACCCCGCCCGCGGAGACCACCGCACCGACGCCCGCGACGAACAACGCCGCGCCGGCGACGAACAACGCGCCGGCGACGCAAGGTGCCGCGGAGGCCCCCTCGACAGCCACGCAGGAAGTCGACGCCGCGCTGCTCGATCCATCGAAGTGGAAGGAGAAAGCGCCGGACAAGTTCTCGGTCAAGTTCGACACCACCGAAGGCGAGTTCACCGTCGACCTGCACCGCGACTGGGCACCGCTCGGCGTCGACCAGTTCTACAACCTCGTCAAAGCCGGCTACTACACCGACATCGCGGCGTTCCGCGTGATCGGCGGCTTCATGGCCCAATTCGGCATCCACGGCGCCCCGACCGTCAATCAGGTCTGGCGGGAAGCGAAGATCAAAGACGATGCGCCCAAGAGCGGCGTGTCGAACACCGCGGGCCACCTGACGTTCGCGATGGCCGGCCCCGATACCCGCACCGTCCAGCTGTTCATCAGCTTCGGCGACAACAGCAGCCTCGACGGGCAAGGGTTCCGCCCGATCGGTAAGGTCGCCGGCAACGGCATGGAAGTCGTGAAGAAGTGGCACGACGGCTACGGTGAAGGCGCGCCGCGGGGCAAGGGCCCCGACCAGGGACGCCTGCAAGCGCAAGGCAACGAGTACCTGCGCAAAGACTTCCCCAACCTCAGCTACATCAAGTCGATCACGCTCGTCGACGGCGCCGCGGCCGCGGCGACCACGAAAACCGTGAAAGCCGCGCCGGCCAAAAAGTGGGAAGCCGGGGCGTTCCAGCAGAAGGACATCACCTCGGGCGACATCAGCGAGGCGTCGATGCGCATCTCCGTCAAGGACGACGGCACCGTCGTCGGATCGTTCCAGGGCAAGCGTGAGGGCAAGGCGTTCAGCGTGCCGCTCAAAGGCAACATCACCGACAGCGGCACGTTCACCGCCGAAGGCGAGCGCGCCAAGAACACGATGAAGATGACCGGCATGTACAAGTCGGGCGAACTTCACGGCGCTTGCCAGGGCATGATCCACGACCGCGCCGCACGCGTGGCGTTCAAGGCCACCAAGTGACGCGAGGCCTCCAAACATCGCTGCGGCGGCTGACGCTGGTGGGGCTCACGCTCGCGCTCTGCGCGTGTTCGCAGCCCCAGGACGTCGCCCAGCCGCCGCTCGTGGAGCAAGAACCGGCGAAGGTCACCGAACCCGGGGAGACGCCCCTCGTGGCGACGACGGCCCCGCAGTTGGACTTCAGCCAGGTCACGCCTGCGGACCTCGCCGAGCGCGCACCCGACGTGTTCATCACGCAGTTCGACACGACGGAGGGGACGTTCCGGGCGGAGTTCCACCGCGCGTGGTCGCCGAATGGCGTGGATCGGTTCTACAACCTCGTGCGAGGCGGCTACTACCAGGACATCGCGGCGTTTCGCGTGATCGCGGGGTTCATGGCCCAGTTCGGGATTCACGGCAACCCGGCGGTCAACGAAGTGATGCGCGAAGCCAAAATCTTGGACGACCCGCCCCAACCGACGGTCTCCAACGTCCCCGGCGCGATCACGTTCGCGATGGCGGGCCCCAACACCCGCACCGTGCAGCTGTTCATCAACTTCGCGAACAATGCACGACTCGACGGGCAAGGGTTCCGACCGATTGGCAAGGTCCTGCCGCCAGGCATGGACATCGTGCGCCGCTGGCACACGGGCTACGGTGAGGGCGCGCCCGGCGGGCTCGGCCCCGATCAGGGACGCACGCAGGGCGAGGGCAACGACTACCTACGGGCGGAGTTTCCTGAGCTCAGCTACATCCGCGCGATCACGTTGCTGGAGTAGCAAGTGCACCAGCCAGAAGTGTCGCGCCGCCCTCGCCGAGGGTGGGGCGGGACTTCTGGGCAGGTGCACTAGTCCTCGTCGGGCGTCCACGCGTCGCTCGGCGCATCCTTCGACGCCACCGGCTTCTTCAAGTACTTCTTCAGGCCCGCCTTCTGCCCGCCGTACTGCAGGTCTTTGGCGTCCTGATCGTCATGGTCGTAAAAGTACTTCAGGAGCTTTTTTCGCTCGGTCTTGCTGGCAGCCACGGTCGGTCTCCTCGACAGGTTGCGCCACAGTACACGCTATTCGAACTCCAACACCACTGGACAGTGATCG
>JBFIHF010000192.1:0-11958 GCA_041601915.1 Bradymonadaceae bacterium | reverse complement strand
GAGCCATCCTCGCCGCGTCGGAACGACGATCTCTTTGCCCTCCTCCTCGACGATACGCGTGCATCGCCTGCGTCGGAGTGCAGCGACATCGTCGCTCCGATCACGCCGGGGATGGCTCATTACTTCCGCCGGGTGCCACTAGAGGTCCGTCAGACCCGGCCCCGTAAACGGCAAGCAGGCGAAGCGGTCGCCCGGTTTGATGCCCAGTCGATACATCCCCTCGGAGTAGAACCGCATCCCCTCGGCCGTGCGGCGGTACGGCCCGTACGTCGAACGGAACCGCACGAGCTTCGATTCGTACTCGAACCCGATCATCGCGATCCCGTCGGCTTCCTCCGTATCGGGGTCCATCTGACCCGCGAACGTCTCCCAGCTCACCCGACGCACCGCGTCACACTGCCGCGTGTGGGCCCGAAACGTCGGTCCCCCGTCGAACGGGTCGATGCTGCGGTCCCACTGGAACCCGATCTTGGTCAGCATCCGTTCGATCGGTTTCGTGGGCAAGCCCACCTCCCCGATCTGCGCTTCGACCGCTTCGGGCAGCAGCGCGGTGTAGATTGGCGTGAACGGGAACAGATTCTGGATGAACTCGATGTTCTGGCGGCTCAACTTGTCCGCCGTCATGTAATCGAGCCCCGTGAAATTGCGGCCCAGCGCGTCCCACAGGTCCGACGTCCCGTCCGCCCGCAGCGGCGGAAGCAGCTCCGCGACGAGCTCGTCGCGAAACAGCGTCGGATGCATGCCGATGTACAGGAACCGCACAAATGCCAGCAGTTTACCGAGCTTGAGTTCGTGGCCGCGGTAGTCGGGATGAAGAATCAGGCCGCCGATCTCGGTCGGGCCATCGAAGTTCAGCGCCAGCTGCAGGACCCGGTGCCGAAAGTGCTTCGACAACGTCGAAGAATATTTCTGCTCCTCCCGTACGTTGAAATACACCGAGGGGCGCTCGTAGGAGCCATGTTGAGCAATGATCATGCACGTGCCGACGACGCGGTCGGCGTCCAGATCCCGCAGCACGAACACGTACTCCCGATCAAACGGGTTGTCGGACTTGTGCCCGAACGCCGACCGACTGTGCTCGATGATCTTCTTGAGCACGTCACGATTGGCGGGCAAATTCAGCGTGTTGAGACGCCCGGCGAGGTCCTCGAGGTCGTCGAGGTCCGACAGTCTGACTTCACGAAGCAAAAACATGGCTTACGTTCGAATTCGAGGACGGCGAGTAGCCGTGATACGATAACTGAGACGAAGAGCAGCGGCTACCACCGCGGCCTCATCTGAAAGGACGATACATGGACTGGAAAACAGCGATTCTCCATACGGGCCAGCGCCTCGCGAAATCGGAGCGGGTCAAGAAGGTCGCCACCACGGCGCGCATTGTCGTGCAGAGCGGACCCGTCACCGAAATCGCGCGTCTCTGCGGACGCGCGGGCATCGCCGGCGCAGTGGTCGACGGCTCGATGGGCGGCGTTCAGGCGTTCAAGGCGGTCCGCGAGGGCAAGCTCGACGGCGCCGGCGCGGCGAAACACGTCGCTGCTGAGGCCGGCTGCGGCTTCGTGACGAGCTCGGCGGGCACCGCCGGCACCGTCGCGGTCTACCTCGTGACCGGAACCATGGGGCCCGCGGCACTGGTGCTGGGCATGGGCGCCTCGATGGGCTCACGCTGGGCCTACCGCAAGGTCGTCGGGGAGACGATGCCCGATGCGGCCGCGCCCCCCAAACGCGATGACGAGCCCAGCGGGCTCGAAGAGATCGGACCGCGCCCGCAGTCCGAAGACTGACTCCATCCGCAGGCCGGCCACCTCGCGTTGAGCGAAGTGGCCGGTAGCGCGCGCGGATCTTTGGCGATATGCTCGCCGTATGATTGACCAAGACGAAGTAGCCACTGGCGAATTTCCGGCTGTACAGCTGGAGGTCGACAACGACGGCAATCCTGTCATTGCGCGCATCACCGACGAATGGCTGTGGGCGATGCAAGGCGTCGCCACCAAGATGCGCAAGAGCGCCCGGTTCCGGGTCGACAACGAGGACTGGTTCCGGCCCGTCCCGGACATCGTCAAGGAGACCGTGCAGAGCGCCGCAGGCATGGTCGCCGCCCCCACCATCGCGTCCCTCTACGACCTCACCGACGGCTACGAGTTCGCCTGGAGCTACGAGAGCGACGGCGCGTTCGTCCCCGGCGGAACGATCCACCTGTATGGCTTCGCCGAGGTGTTCGGCAGCTGGCTGCACAAGATCTGGGGCGAGCACCCCGACGACGCACCTCAGGGCGAACAGGACTTCACCTGGGAGATTCGCGCCTTTGATGCGGCGGACCCCGACAGCGCCTACCAGGTTGTCATGCACACCCCGGAGGGACTCCCCAGCTACAACCTGTACTGGCACGCGGGCTCCCAGAAGACCTATCGGCTGCGCGTCGACTTCCTCGAGTACCTTCACTGCTTGGCCGAGACCCGCGGTCTCCACGGCTGGCAGTACATGATCTGTGATGTCGACCTGACCGAGGACGCCGAAGCGCATGCGCGGATCGCGGAGTGCACGGCGCTGATGAAGTCGCTCTTTCCGTCCGTCGATCTCTCGCGCTACACCACGGTCAGTGACGATGCCGAACACACCACCGAAGAGGAGTGATTCGCTGCGCGTCGGCATTGTCACCGTCAGTGACCGTGCGTTCCGCGGCGAGTACGACGACCTGAGCGGCCCCGCGATTCGCGAGTGGCTCGCCCACGCGCTGGCATCGCCGTGGAGCCCGCACCACATCACGGTGCCCGACGAACGCGACCAGATCGCGGCGGCTCTCGTCGCGCTCGCCGACGATACGAACTGTCAGCTTATCCTGACGACCGGTGGAACCGGACCTGCGCCGCGCGACGTGACACCCGAGGCGACGCTCGACGTCGCGGACAAGGTGTTGCCGGGTTTCGGCGAGAAGATGCGCGCCATCAGCCTGCAGTACGTGCCGACCGCGATCCTGTCGCGTCAGATTGGGGCGATTCGCGGCAGTACGCTGATCGTGAACCTGCCGGGCTCCCCACGGTCCATCGCGGAGATTCTCGACGACCTGTTCGAGGCGATCCCGTACTGCATCGAGCTGATGGAAGGCCCGATCGTGGAGACCCATCCCGAGGTCGTCGTCGCATTCCGGCCCCGCGCGAAGTGACCTCAAAAAAAAGTGCCGCCCGAAGTCGGACGGCACGCATTCAGCACCTACAGGCGGGTGGCGTTACTCGGGCACGCCGCCGTCTTTCGCCGTGATACGCACGATCTCGTTGCCGACCGCGTTGACGGCGTAGAGGCTGCCGTCGGCGCTGAACGCCATCCCCATCAAGCCGCCCGTCGGCACTTGCGTGTCCAGGTCGAGGTAGTCGACCACTTCGCCGGTCGCCTTATCGATCGCGACGATGCGCGACAACTTGTTGTCGGAGACGAACACCATGCCGTCGTGGATTTCCAGGCCCGACGGGACTTCGAGCATCACGTCTGCGCCGTCCACCCAGGTCTCGATCAGGCCCCCGTTCATTGTGTACTGCGCGCCACCATCGTAATTCGGACCGACGCGACCGCCCATCTCACCGACCGATGGGTCGAGCGTCGCGATGCGGTTGTTCCCGGTGTCCGCGATGTAGAGGATCTTGTCCGTCTGATCGTACTCGAGGTGTGACGGCACGTCGTCGACATAACCGACCTCGCCTTCGACGTATCGTGCGACCTCACCATCCGCGTGATCCTGGCCACCCGGACCGTGATCCGAATGGAAGTCATACATCGTGATCGAGCCGTGGTAGCCGTCGAAGATCCAGTATCGGTTGCCGCTCTCCCACGCGATGCCGGCCCCGTTGGGGCTGTTGTGCAGCATGTCGAGGTGGCCACCGTGCCCGCCGTCGTAGATGGCGCGGTCTGACGACCAGAGCGTCGGGCCCATGAAGTCCGCCGGCGACGCCGGGCCCTGGGTGGGCTCGTCCTCTTCGTGCGCACTCGCGAAGTTGCCATTGCTGCCGAACGCGAGGGCCGAAGGCCGCGCCATGAAGTGGTCTTTGCCGGCACCGGCGTAGCGCATGTTGGATTGACCCGACGTGCCGACGCCGTCGAACACGACGGTGCTGTTGTCGCCCAGATTCAGGACCCACAGCTCGTTCGCTCGGTTCGGATGGAACGCGAGGTCCCGCGGAATGCGCAGGCCAGCCGCCGAGCTCCCGACGACCTCATAGTTCACCGCCGCCACCGTGTGGTTGCCGTCTCCGAGCAGGGCGAGGCCCGACCGAGTCGGCGTCACGTTGTTCGGAGTCGACACGTTATTCTCCGCGTCGTCGTCTTTGGGGGCGTTATTGGGGGTCGTCGTTGTATCCGAGTCGACGAAAACGATCTGGACGGGCTCTTCTTCCACCGCTCCGCAAGCGGAGATCGCGACTAACAGGCTCGAAACAATCAGTTTCTTCATTTTGGCAATTCCTACGTTGTCCTACATGGCCCGACATACCTAACGACTTGAGTCGCAAACTTCAATGCCTACGTGCACTGGTGTAGGGTGAGCGTCGTACACAGGCGAGCCTCAGGCATGTCCAGCGAAGCAACGCCAGACCCCGAATCCGGCCCGGATTTGGACGACCACATCGCAGAAGTTCCGACGCCCCAGCCCCCGATCGAGGTGGCTGCGCCGGACGACCTGCGTACGCTGGAGCGCCAGCGCACACTCGAGTTTCGCGACGCGCTGGTCAACCCTTCGGCGAACGGCGCGCTGGGCACGTTTGTCGGTGCGTTCCGCCCCACGGTGCTCACGATCCTGGGCGTGATGCTCTACTTGCGCCTCGGCTGGGTCGTCGGCGAGGTGGGGCTGTTGGGCGCGTTGGCCGTGATCGCCGCGATCTACTCGATCACGATCCCGACGGCGCTGTCGCTGTCGTCGATCACGACGAACGTGCGACTGGGCGCCGGCGGCGTCTTCTCGTTGATCGCGCAATCGCTGGGGCTAGAGACCGGCGGCGCGATCGGCATCCCGCTCTACTTCGCGCAGGCGCTGTCCGCGGGCCTGTACATGTACGGCTTCACCGAGACGTGGACGCACATCTTCCCCGCCCATCCCTCGTGGCTGGTGCTGGGGTGCTGTTTCCTCGTCGTCGCGCTGACGGTGAGCTTCTCGCAACGTCTCGCGTTCCAGCTCCAGGGGTTCGTACTCGGCGTCGGCGCGGTGACGCTCGCCACGATCGCCCTCGGTATGCCGCTGTTCGAGACCGCGAGCGTGGCGGAGTTCCAGACCCCGCACTGGACCGGCGACGGCGACTTCTGGGCGACCTTCGCGGTCTTCTTCCCCGCCGGCACCGGCATCATGGTGGGTGCCGGCATGTCCGGCGCGCTGAAGAACCCGCGCCGCTCCATTCCGCGCGGCACGCTCTTCGCGGTGGGACTCTCGTTGCTCGTCTACCTCAGCATGGCGATCTGGTACGGCGTGATGGCGACACCCGAAGAGCTTCGCGGCGACTACTTGATCGTGGTCGAGCGCGCGGCGTTCGGCCCGATGGTCTACGTCGGAATCCTCGCCTCGACCTTCACGGCGGCGCTCAGCTCGATGGTCACCGCGCCGCGAGTCCTACAATCGATGGGCTCCTACGGGATCCTGCCCCGCGCGGACCTGTTCGCGCACAGCCTGCGCAACTCCTCACTGGTCACCGCGGGCCTCGTCGCGCTCGTGCTCACGCTGGGCAGCCTCGATCGCGTGGCCGTGCTGATCACGATGTTCTTCCTGCTCACCTACCTGATCGTCAACGTCGTCGTGCTGATCGAGCAATCGCTCGGC
The DNA here is from genome assembly GCA_041601915.1 of Bradymonadaceae bacterium. Lineage (GTDB taxonomy): Bacteria > Myxococcota_A > Bradymonadia > Bradymonadales > Bradymonadaceae > JBFIHF01. The sequence continues at coordinate 6,167 of JBFIHF010000192.1, read as the reverse complement.
ATGGTGTCGTTCCGACCCACGTTTCGCGTTCCGATCATCGTGCCGTGGATCGGCGCGATCGGCTCGGCGATGGCGAGCTTCATCGTGAGCCCGACGTTCGCGATGCTCGCGATCGCACTCATCCTCGCCATCTACATCTGGCTGCTCAACCGCGACCTCGACACGCCCTGGGAGACGGTGCGCTCCAGCATCTTCGTCTCCGTCGTGGACTGGGCAGCGCGGCGCGTCGACAGCGGACCCGACCAACACAACGAGCGTTCGTGGAAGCCGGACCTCCTCGTGCCGGTGACCACGCGGGCTCAACTCGACGGCAACTTCCGCTTCCTGCGCGCGATGACGCTGCCCAAGGGCTCGATCCAGGTCGTCGGGGTGGCCGACGGACATCGCGCCGAACGCGCCAGCCTGGGTCAACTCCGCGCCGTCACCGACGAGTTTCGCGACGACGGCCTCTACGCGACCGCCACGGTTCTGGATGCCCCGGACCTCGTGCACGGTGTGCGGCAGTGCTGCTCGGTCCTGTCGGGCTCCCAGTTTCGCCCCAATGTGCTGTACGCGTTGGTCCAGCAGCACAGCGAGGAGGTGCTGCAAGGACTCGTCGACGTGTCCGTCGACCACGAGATCGGTGCCGCGTTCCTCGAGCTCCATCCCGAGGCGTCGTTTGGGCACGAGAAGGTCATCAACGTCTGGGTTCGCGACCAGAGCCCCGATTGGCACCTCGGACTGCGACTCGCGAATCTCGATCTGGCGATCTTGTTCGCCTACCAGATCGCGCGCAGCTGGGGCGCGCGAATCCGCATGGTGACCGCGATGGCCAATCCCCAGGACCAGGAGATGGCCAGCGCGTACCTCCAGCAGCTGATCGACGACGCCCGGCTGCCCCGCGACACCGAGGCGTTGGTGATCGACGGCACGTTTCTGGCGGCGCTGGCCGCGGCCCCGCACGCAGACCTCAACATTCTCGGCATGGCGCCGCGCGTGGATAAGGATTTCCTCGAACGCATGACGGTGGTGACCGGAAGTTCGATCCTCTTCGTGCGCGACTCGGGCCGCGAAAGCGCGCTCGCCTGATGGCGCGACAAACGGGGACGAGTGAGGTATCCAACGTGGAACAGAACCGCGCCGAATGGCGTTGTTCCGCCACAGTGCTGTCGCTTGCACCCCCGGGCTGAATGGCTGACCGCGAACGATACCTCGACCCCGCCTCGCTGGAGCAGCTGGGCAACATGCAGATCCGCGCGCGAACCCTCGTTCAGGGCATCATCGCCGGCATGCATCGCTCCCCACATCGCGGCGGATCCGTCGAGTTCGCCGAGTACATCGAGTACTCGCCGGGCCACGAGATTCGGCATATCGACTGGCGGGTCTTCGGCAAGTCGGACAAGTACTACGTCAAGCAGTTCCAGGACGAAACGAACCTCCTGACCTACCTCGTGATGGACGGCTCGGGCTCGATGGCGTTCCAGGGCGAAGACGCGCCGATGTCCAAGCTGCGCTACGTGTCGATCCTCGCCGCGACGCTCGGCTACTTGTTTGTCCAACAGGGCGACGCCGTCGGGATGCTCGCGAACGGCCTGACCGGCATGAAGTTTCTTCCCGCGGCGTCGAAGAGCACCCACCTCGACGACATGTTCTTCGTGCTCGACGAGCTGCCCGCGAAGGGCAAACTCGAGCTGGACCGGATCCTGCGCACGGTCGCCGAGCGCGCCAAACCGCGCAGCCTCGTGCTGCTCTTCAGCGACATGCTCGACGCGAGCCCGGAGACGCTCACGTTGCTCGCCGTGCTCAAGCGCCGACGCTACGACGTCGTCGTCTTCCACTGTATCGACCCCTCCGAGCTCTCGCTGCCCTTTGAGGGCCTGACCCACTTCATCGGGATGGAGGACGATGGTGACCTGCTCGCGGACCCGGACGACCTGCGTGAGCAGTACATCGAGATGATGCGCACGCACCTCGAGGGCGTTCGTGCGCACTGCGAAGCGAACCAGATCGAGTACGTGCGGTTCGCGACCACCGAGCCGATGGAATCGGTGGCCCTGCGCTTCCTGCGAGGCCGACAATGAGTTTTGTCGAGCCACTGTTGCTGCTGGGGCTGCTCGCGGCCTCACTGCCGATCATCGTGCACCTCATCAACCGGCAGAAGGCGGTGCGGGTGGACTTCCCCGCGCTCGCGTTCTTGCTGCGCAGCAATCGGCGCGAAGCGCGCGGCATCAAGGTTCGCCAGCGCCTGTTGATGGCGCTGCGCGTCTTGGTCATCGCGTTCCTCGCGTTCTCGATTGCCAAACCGTTCGTGCTCAGCTCGACCGGCGTCACCGCGTCGGAGCGCCTGCCGACGGCGACCGTGTTCGTGGTCGACACCAGCTACTCGATGGGCAACGGCGATTGGTGGGCCAACGCGCAATCGGAGTTCACGAAGCGGTACAAGCGGCTGCGCCCCTGGGACGAGGTGGCGATCGTCACCACCGCCCCGGGAGCGCCGCGGCCGATTGCGCGGCTCACGGGTAATCACGGCAGCGTCGAAGACGCCTTCGAGGCGCTGAAGCCCGGCGAACACGGCACGCACCTCATCGACGCGTTGCTCGCCGCAGGCGAGATTCTCAACCCCTCCGAGCTGCCCAACCGACGCATCGTCGTCCTGAGCGACCTATCCGAAGGCGGCTTCCCGCTGCAGCTCGCGCCCGACAAGCCGCTGGAGTACCCCGTCGAGTTCGCGAAGCTCCGCAGCGACGAGGTACCCGCCAACCTCAGTATCGAGGCGGTCGACTACGAACAAGAAGGCTCGACTCGTGATCCCGTCTGGCGGATCGAAGCGACGGTCCAGAACCGCTCCGACGAGCGCCAGAAAGTCGAGATCCGCCTCGAGATCGACGGCATGGACATCGCCGGCGGTCTGGTGGACCTCGAGCCACTGAAGTCCGCCAAACACACGTTCCGCCACAAGATCGAAGGCACGGGCATCAAGGAAGGGCTCGTGCGGTTGGTCGATGCCGACCAGCTCGAGGCCGACAACAGGCGCTACTTTGTCATCCGCTTGCGCGACTCCATCCGCACCTTGCTCGTCAACGGGGAGGCCTCCTCGATCCCGTTCCACGACGAGATGTTTTTCCTGGAACGTGCGCTCAATCCGCGACTCAACACGAACTCGAACGTCGTCCCGGAGCTCACCACGCGCGAGGGGCTCGAGTCGATCGAGCTGAAGGATTACGACGTCGTCGTGCTCGCCAATGTCACCAAGGTCACGCCGAACACGGGTCGCAAGCTCACTGAATTCGTCTCCGGCGGGGGCGGACTCCTCATCGCGATGGGCGACCAGATCGATGTGCCCGCCTACAACGCGACGCTCGCGAAACTGCTGCCGAAGCCCTTGCGCGGCATGAAGCAGCTCGCACTGCGCGACGATCCCGACGCGCCGATCAAGATCACGCACTTCAGCCCCCCGCGACGTCAGCATCCGGTGTTTCGCGTGTTCCAGATGCCCGGCGGCAGCTCGCTTCAGCAGGTCTCGGTGTACAGCTACATGCTGCTCGAGCCATCGCCCCCCGAGCAGTCGCAGCTCGTCCTCACGTACGAGGACAACGCGCCAGCACTGCTCGAGCGCACGGTCGACCGCGGCCGCGTGCTGCTGTTGACGACCACCGTCGACGACGAGTGGACGGACATCCCGTTCCAGCCGGCGTTCCTACCGCTGATGCGGCGCGCCGTGCAGTACCTCGCCCGTCGCGCGACGTCCGCCGGAGCCACGCGCCACGCGGTCGGCGAGAAGACCCGCATCGAGGTCTCGGCGTTCGTGCGCAAGCGCGCGATCGTCACCGGCCCCGACGACGTCCGCCTCGCCTTGGAGCCCGTGGACGGCGCGATCGAATTCACGCCGCTGAGTTCGGGGATGTACACGCTGTGGGCCGACGACTCCGACGACCCATCCAACCGGCTCGACGCGCTCGCGTTCGCAGCGAACGTCGACACCGAGGAATCGAACCTCGGACCGTTACGCGAAGAGTCTCTTCAACGCTGGGTCGGCGACGCCAACGACCAGGCGGAGAGCCAGGCCGCGGCCAAGGTCGCCGAAAAGCGCGTCAACCTGTGGCCGTTCTTCCTGTTCCTCGTGACGCTGTTCTTGCTGGTGGAGACGGTGCTCAGCACACGCCGCAGCGTGCTCTCGCGGCTCGTGCGCATCGCCTTGCGCCGCCCCGAACCCGACATCGACGAACTCTAGGTGACTGGTGTCTTTTGCATGATGCGTCTAGCCACATAGGCGGCACGAGCTCTTTGTCGCTCTCGTTCGACGATACTACAGCTCAACACAACAGTGCGCGTCTTGCTCCGCTGGTCCGCTGGTCTGCTGGTCCGCTGGTCGCCGGTCAAACTCAAACTAAGACCCACGCTCGGTCTATAGAGCCACCACGCGAAGCGTCGAGCAGCCTCGAGCCTGCTGGTGAACCGCGGCCTCCCCTGTGAAGGGCGGGTGCCTCGGGCGCTTCGCGTGGTGGTTCTCGAGTTGGTGTGTGGGTCTTAGTTTGAGTTTGACCGGCGACCAGCAGACCAGCGGACCAGCAGACCAGCGGAGCAATCGGCACGCGCCCTATCCGCGAAGCAGCTGCTCGATCAGGTCGTCGCTCGTGATGCCCTGCGCTTCGGCTTGGAAGTTCGTCAGCATCCGGTGGCGCAGGATCGGCCGCGCGAGCGCGTCGACGTCCTCGGTGGACACCGTCAGTCGACCATCGAGCAGGGCGCGAGCCTTGCCGGCGAGCACCAGGTACTGCGAAGCCCGCGGCCCCGCGCCCCAGCTGAGGTTCTGCTTGATGAAGTCGGGCGCCGTGGCATCCTCTGGGCGCGTCCGGCGCACGAGCTCCACGGCGTAGCTGAACACGTCGTCGGCGACCGGAACCCGGCGCACGAGCTCCTGGAGCGCCACGATCCGAGCCGCGTCGAGCACCGCATTGATTTCCGGCATCGCCGTCGAGGTCGTGTTCTTGACGATCAAGACCTCTTCGGCAGCGCTCGGGTAGTCGACCTTGAGGTGGAACATGAAGCGGTCGAGCTGCGCCTCGGGCAGCGGGTACGTGCCCTCTTGCTCGATCGGGTTCTGCGTCGCGAACACCAGGAACGGCGGATCGAGGTCGTAGGTCCGGCCGCCTGCCGACACCTTGTACTCCTGCATCGACTGCAGCAGCGCGGCCTGCGTCTTCGGCGGCGTGCGGTTGATCTCGTCGGCGAGCAGCAGGTTCGTGAACACCGGCCCCTTGATGAACTTGAAGAAGCGCTTTCCGGTGGTGTGATCTTCTTCGAGGATGTCCGTGCCCGTGATGTCCGCGGGCATCAGGTCCGGCGTGAACTGGATGCGGTTGAACTCCAGATTCAGCGCCTCGGACAGCGCGGAGATCAATGACGTCTTCGCCAGTCCCGGCACGCCCATCAGCAGGCAGTGGCCGCGCGCGAACAGCGCCACCAGCAGGTGATCGATGAGCTCCTCTTGGCCGAAGATCCGCTTGCGCACTTCGGTGACGATCGCCTTGCGCGCTTCGGCGATCGCGTCGACCGACGACATATCGTCGGACATGTCGAGGTCCGCTTGAGCAGGAGTTTCGTTGGTCGGTTCAGTCGCCATCAACATCCAGGGGATTGCACTACTCGACGAGCGTCGCGAATTCCGCAGCCCGCTGCGCGCGCTGCGCGTCGCCCTTCTTCTCATACACCAGCGCCAGCCTCCGGTGCACCTCGGGATCGAATGGATTGATGCGCGCAGCCTCGTCCAAGTTCTGCAGCGCCTCATCGAAGCGACCGAGCTCGTAGGCCGCTCGGCCGAGCTGAATCCAGGTCGAGACATACGACGGATAGGTGTCTCGAATGGGGGCCAATGCGTCGTACGCGGACTGCGGGTCCCCCGACTCCAGCAGGCTCTGGGCGAGCCGAGTCTGCAGCATCGGATGCAGGCCGCCCATTGTGCGCTCCGCCTTGCGGTACTGCACGACGGCGGCCTTGTGACGCCCGCGAGCCTGGAACATCTGCCCGAGGTTGAGATGGTCGCGCGCTTGCGGCTGCGCGATCTTGTTGATGTCCTCGTTCGGCTTGCCTTCGTCGCGGAACACGAGCTTCTCGTTGTAGGCGCCGTCGTCGGGGTAGTCGATCTTCGGCCGGCTCTTCAGCGCGATGCGCCAATCGCGCTCGAACTT
>JBFIHF010000191.1:0-11981 GCA_041601915.1 Bradymonadaceae bacterium | reverse complement strand
TTGCGCCGATTTGTTGGTGGTTATAGCGGAGAGGGTACGCCTCATCCCATCTCGAACTGAGAAGCTAAGCTCTCCAGCGCCGATGGTACTGCCCGGGAGACTGGGTGGGAGAGTAGGTCGCCGCCAACAATTTAATCGAAAACCCCGCTGAGTGTACTCAGCGGGGTTTTTGCGTTTCTTGGCCGCTTCGGCAGGCGACGCGCGCATGATGCGAGCCGAATCCGTGCCGTGGTAGCGTATCGCGATGACGAGACAGACAACGATCGCGGCGTGGGCAGGGGTGGCGCTCGTCTACTTTCTGACGTGTTCGCGGGTCCTGGCACCTGCGGACAGCCCCGAATTCGTCGCGCTGATGGTTCGCGGCGGCTTTGCACATGCGCCGGGCTCGCCGACCACGGTGCTGCTCTACAAACTGTTCGCGTGGCTCCCGCTCGATCCACCCTTCGCCGCGAGCTTCGCCACGGCGATCTTCGGTAGCGCCGCGATCGGGCTCCTCTACCTGGCTTGTCGCGCCTGGGGCGTGCCTCGGACGGCCTCGGTCGTCGCGATGGTCCTCGTGGGTCTGCACTCCCAGGTCTGGCTCCTCCATACGCACCCGGAAGCGTTCGCGGTCAATGACCTGTTCGCCGCCGCGATCCTACTTTTCGCGGCTCCGCTCGGACCGGCGCGTGGCGCACGACGGATCGCAGTACTCGGGCTTCTGGCGGGGGTCGGGCTCGGTGCGCACCAGAGTCTCGTCTTGCTCGCGCCGGTCGGGCTCTGGGGTGTGTGGCTCGGTACGCGGGAGAGCCAACGCGCTCCACTCGCCGTCGCCGGCGGCGCCTTGCTTTTCGTGGCCGGATTTTGCGTCTATGCCACGATGCTGCTGTGGGATTCGCCGGTTTCGTTCGGCCGGATCGACAGTCTAGACAGCCTCGTCCACCACGTCTTGCGCATGGACTACGGCACCACCTCACTCAGCGCGGCCGGCACGGCGGGACCCACCGACCAGCTCATGTTCTGGATCGTGGAGACATTTGCCGACTCCGCGGTTCTCGGGCTCGTATTCCTGCTCGTGGGTCTGGTGTCGCTCAAGCGACAGGACCGCGATGCGGGGTGGTGGGCACTGGCAGCGACCTGGGTGCTCTGCGGTCCGATCTTCATCGCGATCTTCAATCTCGATCTGGAGGGCCCGAAGGCCGAGATGGTGAAGCGATTCCACGTGTTGCCGATGATCATCGGCACACCGTTCGTCGCACTCGGCGTTCAGTGGGCTCAGGAGTTGCCGGTCGCCAAGTCGCTCAAGGCCGCCGCCGCCGTCGGGGCGATGGGGCTGCTGCTGCTCACCGGCAGCGTGCGGACGTCGGCGGCGTACAGCGGGGCGCTGCAGGACTCGCTGCGAAACACGCTCGAGGGCCTGCCGCCCCGAGCGGTCATCCTCGGTTCGGGTGACCATCGCTACTTCGGTTGGCAGTACCTGCAGGAGGTCGAGGGCCTGCGCCCGGATGTGGTCACGATCGAGCCCTCGGTCCTCGCCCAGCGCTGGTACATCGATCGTCTCCGGCCTCGCGTTGGATCCGAGCTGCCCTACGCGGGGTCGCGCATCGATCTGCGGGCGGTCTTGGATGTCTTGTTGGCCACGGACCGCCCGGTGTTCATCGCGGACCGGTTCGCGAAGGACGTGCTGGCCGAACGCCGGATCGTACCGGACGGTCCGGCGTGGCGAATGCTTCGCGAGGGAGAGCCTGAACCCTCGGCTCAGGAACTCTACGACCGCACGCGAACGGTGTTCGACGGCTTCGTGCACCACGCCGCGCCCCCGGAGTACGTCCGAGACGCGTGGGGGTGGTCGCTGTTCCACAGCCATACCGAACTCTGGGCGGATGTCCTGGCGCGGTGCGAGGGGGCGGGCGCCCCGTGCACCGAGGGCGCGCGCGACGTACTGGAGCGCTACCCAGATCTCTGAGGTGGAACGTCTCAACCGCCAGCGAGTATCATCAGGCGCCGCCGAGGGAGTGAGCCGTGAAAAACGCGCGCGTTGAAGTTGTGGTGATGCTCGGCCTCCTGTTGGCCGGAGTCGGGGGAATCGCGGCACTGATCGTCACGCAGGTCGGCACGCTCTTCTTCACCTTGGACGACCCGTACATTCACCTGTCCGTGGCGGAGAATCTGCTGCGTCATGGGGTCTACGGCATCAACCCCGCCGAGGCTGCTTCACCGTCCTCGAGCATCCTGTGGCCGTTCCTGCTCCTGCCGATCGAGCTCCTGGGACTCGGCGCGGCTGGCGTGTTCGCGCTCAACGTCGTGTTCGCGGTCATGACCGTGTGGGTCGGCCTGCGGATCGTACGAGACAATGCCGAGCCGTGGGTCGCGTTACCGCTGATCGTGGCCTGGTTTCTCAGCTGCAACCTCGTGGGGCTCGTGTTCACGGGAATGGAACACACGCTCCAGGTGGCCGTCTGCGTGGCCATCGCACGTGGAGCACTGATCACGCTGCGCGGCGCCGAGCCCCCCCGATGGTTGTGGGCGCTGCTCATCCTCGCGCCGTTGGTGCGCTACGAGAACATGGCCGTGTCGGTGCCGATCGCGGTGTGGCTGTTTGCGCTGGGACAGCGACGCAACGCCACGCTGACGTTCGCCGCGATCGGCGCCTCGCTCGGTGCGTTCTCGGCGGCACTGTGGCTCAGCGGAATGTGGCTGCTGCCCAGCTCGGTGCTCGCAAAGAGCACCCACGTGAAGAGCAACGGGGTGTGGGCCGTGGTCGCGAACTTCGCCTCGAACACGAGCGGTTGGGCCGGTGGGGTGATCATGGCACTGGGTATGGCGTTGCTGGGCCTCGCGCTGGTTCGACGCAACGAGGCGTCCCCGCCGGCGTTCGACGCCCATGGCAAGCTCGCGCTCGCGGCCGCGGCGACGACGATCTTGCACCTCGCGGTCGGCCGCAACGGCTGGTTTCACCGCTACGAGGCCTACGTCGTCGCGTTCGCGGGGATCATGTTGCTTGGACTCTGGCCCGCCCGCTGGACGCGCAAGACCGCGGCCTTCGCGGTCGTCGCGCTGCTCGTGGCGGGCTGGCAGTACACGGTCACGCTGCGACTGATTCCCCTCGCTGCCGGCAACATCCATGCACAGCAGTTCCAACTGCATCGACTCGCGGTAGAGCTCGACGCGCCGGTGGGGGTGAATGACCTCGGATGGGTCTCCTATCGAAACGACGCCTACGTGTACGACTTCTACGGCCTCGGCAACTACGACGCCACGAAGCACCGACTCCAGAAGTCGGGCGTGCGTTGGATGGAAGAAGCGGCGGTCGCGGCAAAGCTCGAGCTCGTGATGATCTCGACCGTCTGGTTCGACGACCAAGTCCCCGCGTCATGGACACCGGTCGGCGCGCTGTGTGTCGACATGCCGCAGGTGACTTTGAAGGGGCGCGAGGTCCGGTTCTTTGCCGTCGACCCGCCGACCGAAGAGCTGCGGGCGCACATTCGACGCTGGGCAGACGGCCTGCCGGCCACGTCGCACTACGCCGACGGTCGCTGCGAAGATTGAGACGGTTGCCAGCGTGTGGCGGCTAAGGATATAAGCGGTCCTCCCCCGAATTCGGGATCTCAACGTGAATCTCGGCAGAGTGATTGGAACCGTCGTCGCAACGACCGCCTACGAAGGGCTGGTCGGCGTGCGATTTATGGTGGTTCAGCCACTGAACACGGCACTGGACCCCGTCGGTGACCCCATCGTGGCCGCGGACGCCGTGCAAGCCGGTCCCGAAGAGTTAATCTTCTACGTGAACAGTCGTGAGGCGTCGCTCGCCTTGGACGAGACGTTTGTACCCATCGACGCGTGTATCGTCGGTCACGTGGACATGGTGGGCTCGCGCGCTACATCGGGGGACACGTGAAACTCGCACGCGTGCTCGCGCCAGTCGTCTCGACGATCAAGCACCCTTGCTACGAGGGTCAACGTTTGCTCGCCGTCCGCGTGCTCGACGCCGACCTCAGTGACACCGACGCCGAACTGCTTGCCGTCGACCGCGTGCAGGCCGGGGAGGGTGACCTGGTTCTCGTGATGCAAGAGGGCAACGGCGTCCGCCAGCTCTTCAAGGAAACCAAGTTGCCGATTCGCTCGATCATCGTCGGTATCGTGGACAGCGTCGACGTGCGATGAGGCGAGACAAGCGCGACGATCTGCTCCGCTACTCCCACACGATCTGGCAGCGTGGGTGGGTCGCGAACCACGAGGGCAACCTCTCGGTGCGTCTGGGCGTCGACCAGTACCTGTGCACCCCAACGTCGTTCTCCAAAGCCGATGTCACGGCGCGCGACCTGATCGTCGTCGACTCCGCCGGCCAGCTCGTGCGCGGATTTCGCAGCCCGTTCAGCGAGTTCGCGCTCCATCGCGCCGCGTTTGAAGCCCGCCCCGACGTCCAGGCCGTCATCCATGCCCACCCGCCGAGCTCCACGGCGCTCAGCGTCGTCGGGCAAGGGCTCGACCGCCCGATGATCGCGGAATCGGTGGTCAGCCTCGGGCCCACGGTGCCGTTGGTGCCCTTCGCGCTGCCCAAGACGCCCGAGTTCACCTCCTCGCTTCAGCCATACCTGGCGCGATTCGACGTCCTGATCCTCGAGAATCATGGGGTTCTCGCGCTCGGCAGCGACATCGAACAGGCCTTCCTGCGTTTGGAGTATTGCGAGCACCTCGCCGAGATCCTGCGCCGCGCGAAGCAGCTCGGCTCGCCGCGCTTTCTGCAATGGAACGAGATCCAGGGGCTGCTCGACTCTCGCAAGGCCGCCGGCCTCGGCCCTGAGGCGCGTGGAATGTCGCGCGAAGCGGCGTACGCGGAGTTTTTTGGCGGCTGAGCCGCGCCCTGTCGATCACGCAGAGTGCCAGTTGTCCGCCTCGCGGCTCCAATGGTACGCTTGCGACTCAGTCCCCGCCATAGAACGCGATGGAAACCCGCACTGCACTTCAGATCCTGCTCGTCGTCATCGTGCTCTTTGTCGTCGGTCTCGGCGGCGTGATCGTTTACGAGGTCACGCGTGAGGCCGAAACGACCGTGGTGACCGAGATTATCGAGGTGTCTCAGGAGGTCCCTGAGTACATCAATCCGTGGTCCGAAAAGGGAGCCGCCGCAATCTCGCTCGTCCAACGCGTGCCCGTGACGTTGCCACTGTTCCCGCCGCCTGCTGCGGATTCCGACGCGCGTCCCTCAAAGAAGAAGAAGGAAACGAATCCCGACGAGCCGGAGGAAGGGACCGAGATCACGCTCGGCGAGGCCCTCGCACTCGACAAGTTCGTCGATACGGTCCTCAAACTAAAGGGCGAGCGTGCGGGATGGCGGGCGCAATGGTGGGGGGAGACGGGCTACGGGCCGTCCTATTTCCTCGTGCGATACGCGACCAAGGACGCCGATATCGAGATCGGGCCCGCGTGGCTCGTCGACCTCAAGACACAGACCGTCGTTCCGAAGAATCTGCCGGCCCTGGTCGCCGAGAACCCGACCGAAGGCGTCAAATCGGAGTACTACGACAAGCACGCCCAGATCGTCTCGGCGATCGCGAAACACCGATTCGCCAAAGGCATGTCCCTCGCCGGAGCGCTGCTCGTCTACTTCGAACGAAAGAAGTCCGCCGATGGCGACACGATCGAGGGATGGACCATCGATCATGACCGCGGGAGTTTGTTCAAGGCATACTTTCAGTGGGTCGAGAATGGTGAAGCGACCTATGCAGAATTCGAGTTCGACTTCGACGCCAAGGCACTCAAGCCGGTGAACCTTCAAGCCGCGAACATCATGCGCGTCGGCGAGGACTTCGATCGCAAGCGCGTCAGCATCATGCCCGCGTCGTACGACCCGGCCGCGAAGAAGTCGGCGAACCGCTGGAAAGGCGCCGCGCGAAAGCAGTGCCGTCAGCGCGAGAATCGTGATCGATGCAGCGCGCTCGCCACGATTCTGGACGAGTCCGAGGTCGTCGAATCGCTGGAGTGGTTGTTGACGGCGCGTTCCGAAGGGTTCGAGCAATTCGAACAGTGCAAAGAACAACGCGTGTGTTCGTGGCGACCTGTCGCCGGCGATGGTCAATACGCGATCAAGTATGTGTACAAACTCGGCGAAGATGCCGAGCGTACCGTGCAGTGGGAAGTGAATCTCAAGACCAGCGAGATCAGCCCGTCCGATCGGATCAGTACGCTCGCGTTCAGCGCGATCCGCCCGCGTTGAGTGCGGCCTCGGATCCGCGCCTGCGACCGTCGCCGCTGCGCAACCCGTCCGTTGCGGTACGGGCATTCGGTACATCGACCCAGCCGATTCAGTTCTACCTGTACCAGGACGTCATCGAAGAGCTGACGTTCGCGGCGCGGTACGATGATCGAACCTACGGCGCGATCCTCCTCGGCGGATTCGGCCTCGAGGGACCGGCGGCGTTCATCGAAGTGACCGGCTTCACTGGTGCGGATTGGGTGACTGAACCGTCCAAGCTCTACGAGACCCTCCGCCCCGCGTGCGACGCGTGGATCCACGCCGCAGACGGCGAGCCGATCGTGGGCGCTTTCGTGTCGATTCCCGGGTGCGGAGGTCGAGTCACCGAAGAGGCCGCTCGACTGCACTACTCCCTGTTCAACGTGCCGTTCCAACCGTTGGTGATGCTCGATCCCTCGAGCGGCGAGATCAGCGTGTCGTCACGGGCCCCCGGCGATCGGCTGTTTAACGCGGCATTTCGAGCGGTTGCGCGCGTGTCGACTCCACCGTTGAATCACGCCCCCCGGTCGGGTACACCCGAACCTTCCAGTTCAGAAGACGAGTAACCGAAGAGACGCCGATGACGATGGTGGGACGATACGTCAACGACCGGTATCGCGTGCTTCAGAAGGTCGGTGAAGGCGCGATGGGCGAGGTCTACGCGGCCGAAGATGTCGTCGCGGACCGGCTCGTCGCACTGAAGGTGATGCGGCGCGATACCGGTGATCCGGCTTCTGCGGAGCGATTCCTCCGCGAGGCGGAAACTCTCGCTCGCGTGCGCAGCCGCAATGTCGTCCGCATCTACGATTTCGAGCGCGACATGGACCTGCGGATCCTGTTCGTCGTGATGGAGCTCGCGATCGGCGACGATCTATCCCGGATCATCGCCGCCGGTCGGGTCCGGCCCGCGCTCGCGCTGGCCGCGATCGAAGAGATTGCGAACGGGCTCGATGCCGCGCACACCGCCGGGATTGTCCACCGCGACCTGAAGCCCGCGAACCTGAAGTTCCGACCGCGCGGCGATGGCTCCTTGCGGGTCAAGGTGCTCGACTTCGGTCTCGTGCGAGACAAGCAGTCCGACGCATCGATCACCGACATGGGAAAGGCACCGGGCACCGTCACCTACATGCAGCCCGAGGTGCTCGCGGAGCGCGAGGCCGACACACGCAGTGACCTGTACTCGCTGGGCGTCATCGCGCACGAGATGCTTGCGGGACGGCCGCCGTTTGTCGGCGCGACACCGGTCGTTGTCGCGCGCCATCACCTCACGTCCGCGCCGCCACGGCTCGAGACGATCCTGCCTGAACTGCTGCCCCTCGGCCTCGAAGACCTCGTGATCTCGATGCTGGCGAAGGAGCCCGACGAGCGCATCGCCACCGCTGGCGAAGTGCGTGACCGCGCTCGCGAGATCCGCGAGCAGTCCTCGCTGGGGTTTGCCCTCGGGCACTCCGGCGCCTCGACTGATCCAACGAAGGACTGGGACCTGCTGCCGCACCTCTGACGAGAGTGACAGGCGCAGGCGTCGCGGATACCATCCGCGCCGTCGACCACCATCAAACTGAGGAGAGAGCATGTTCGAAATTGTGGACATCATGGCCCGCGAGATCTTGGATAGCCGCGGCAATCCGACCCTGGAATGCGACATCTATCTGTCCGGCGGGGCCGTCGGCCGCGCTGCGGTACCGTCGGGGGCGTCCACAGGCGAGCATGAAGCCGTCGAGCTGCGCGATGGAGACCCGGATCGATACGGCGGCAAGGGCGTGCGCAATGCCGTCGACAACGTCGACCGCGTCATCGGGCCTGAAATCCTCGGCCTCGACGCGCGAGACCAAGAGTACGTCGACGAGCTGATGATTGAGCTCGACGGCACACCGAATAAAGCAAAGCTCGGGGCGAACGCGATCCTGTCCGTCTCGCTCGCCGTCGCAAAGGCGGCCGCAGAGCAGCTGGAGCTGCCGTTCTACCGCTACATTGGCGGCCTGTCGGCTAGCACGCTTCCGGTTCCGATGATGAACATCATCAACGGTGGCTCGCACGCCGACAACAACGTCGACATCCAGGAGTTCATGATTGTTCCCGTCGGGGCCGCGTCGTTCGCGGAGGCGGTGCGCTGCGGTTCGGAGATCTTCCACACCCTCAAGAAGCTCCTCAAGGCCGACGGTCACATCACGTCGGTCGGTGACGAAGGCGGTTTCGCCCCGAACCTCGCCTCCAATAGCGCGGCGCTCGACTACATCGTCGCCGCCATCGAAGAAGCGGGCTACGCCCCAGGCGACGACGTACTCCTCGCTCTGGACGTCGCGGCCAGCGAGTTCTACGACGCCAAGTCGCAGAAGTACGTGATGGCCGGCGAAGACAAGTCGTTCAGCTCCGAGGAGCTCGTCGCGTACTACGTGGAGCTCGTCGACCGCTATCCGATTGTGAGCATCGAAGACAGCCACGACCAGAATGACTGGGCCGGTTGGCGGGCCATGACCGTCGCGCTCGGCAGCAAGGTTCAGCTCGTGGGGGACGACCTGTTCGTCACCAACGTCGAGCGCCTCGGCCGCGGAATCGACGAGGGGATCGCGAACTCGATCCTCGTAAAGCTCAACCAGATCGGCACCCTGACGGAGACGCTGCGCACCGTCGAACTCGCCCATCGAAACGGCTACTCCAGCGTCATCAGCCACCGCTCGGGCGAGACGTCGGACACGACGATCGCGCATCTTGCCGTGGCCGTGGGTAGCCGCCAGATCAAGACCGGCAGCCTTTCGCGTTCCGACCGTGTCGCCAAGTACAACGAACTCATCCGCATCGAGCAGGAGCTCGACGAGATCGGCTGGTACCCAGGTCGCGCGGCGTTCGGCGGCGGACGCTAGTCGGATGTCGTGATGGGGTAGGGCGGGGGGCCCGGAAGCTCAGGAATCGAGCTTCTTCGTTCGCTGGATGTTCTCCATCGCCTTCTGGTACTCGATGTCCCAGGAGGCGGAGCCCTCTTCCATGTTCTTGATCTTGTCCCGCACTTCGCGGTCCAGTTGCTCGTCCATCGACATGTGGCGTCGCAGGATCGGCTTGATCTTCTTCCGCAAGTCGTTGTCTTCGTCGAACACTTCCTCGACGAACGCGGAGTGAAGGAACGCCTCGATGAGCTGGGTGATGATGTAGCCGATGGCCTCATCGCCAATCTGGACATTCTTATCGCGGGCGAGCTGACGCTTCGCGCGGCCAATGCTGACCTGGCCTTCCGTCTTGCGGACGTTCTCCCGCGCTTTATCAGTGAGTTCCCGATCGAGGCGAATGTACTCTCGGAGTACAGATTGGATGTCGAGTTCGACCTCCGGCATGTTTTCCTCGGTCACCTCGAGACCATTCGTCCGCGTGAGCACACGCAGGATCTCTTCGGCAATGACCGGAACTTGACCACCGTAAAGTCGCATCTTCTCGAACCTCGTTTGCGGCGATCCAATCGGACTGCACGCGCTCAACAGGAAGCGCCTACTTCCGCGGGCTATTCCTGAGACACAGGTTTCTCGCAACTTTTGCAGCAAAGTACAAGCACTAAATCGCGGCCTGTGATGCGGTCGAAATGGGCATGGGGGCGTTTGAATAAAGGGTCCAAAGCGCAGTCGAAGGGCCCATGGAACGCGTAAACGCAGGAGACCTCCAATGTTGATTCTGAACCGATTCATTCGATCTTGCCTCGCAATGCTCATGGTTGGTGCGCTCTCCGCCGGGTGCGGCGGATGTGATCGCGATTCCAACTCTCAACAGTGCCGCGGGGGCACCTGTCCAGACGACGACCCCGGCGCCATGAGTTGCGGAGATGACACGGCGTGTATCGACGGCGACGTCTGCCGCGACGGCCGCTGCTGCGCCACTTGCGGCACCAACGCGGACTGCCCCTCCGGGGAGTTCTGCACCCGAGATCGGTACTGCTGGCCCGAAGAAGAGCCCGGCGTGTGCTCGACCGACGCCGACTGCCTCTCCCGTCGCTGTGAGGACGGCACCTGCGGTGAGGTTCGTCGCTGCGATCTGGGGGCCGAGTGTTTCACCGGCGAGTTCTGTTCCCTGGACGGCGTCTGCGTGCCGTCGTGCCTCGTCAATCTCGACTGCGCCCCAGATGAAGTCTGCGACAGCGGACGATGTGTGGTCGGCGGAGATTGCACCGACGCGGCGGATTGCGGCGTGGATGGTTTGTGCGTGGACGGGAGTTGTTCGGTGGCGTGCGGTGGCGACGACGAGTGCGGCCAAGATGCGACCTGCTACACCGGCAACTGCTCTGCGGGTTGTGGCACCGACGCGGATTGCCCGGCCGGATTGTGCTGGCGCGGCGCGTGCGTACCGGCGAGCCCGAACGACCCCACACGCCCCGACGTCGTCGACCCTCGCCCGGACGACCCCGCGCCCACGACTGACCCGGACCCCGTCGATCCCACGACCGCGGACGCCTGCACAACGAATGCGGGCTGCGCCGACAATGAGCGGTGCGAGAACTCCCGTTGCGTCACCGATACGATCTGCCTGGGGGACCGCGACTGCTCGAGCGGCTCGTTCTGCGCCCGTGGGGAGTGCCGCCTCGGCTGCAGCGATACGACGGACTGCCTCGCCGGCGAGTCCTGCGATGCGACCGGCCGTTGCGTCGCACCGACCGCGCCGGACCTGTCGTGCGCGGCGAGCTCGGACTGCGAGCCGTGCGAATCCTGCGTGGCCGGGACCTGCAAGGTCGTACCGGTGGTGTGCGTGACGGATGGACAGTGCGGCCTCGAGAAGTCGTGCCTCGACAACTTCTGCCACTACGACTGCACCGCGAACACGGACTGTCCGTTGGGACACACCTGTCAGTCTGGCGTCTGTGACGTCAACCCCGCGCCGGCCTCGGCGTGCGCGGCAAACACGGACTGTGGCGCGGGTTCAACGTGCGTGGGCGGGACGTGCTACGCCCAGTGCGCCGCGGACACGGAGTGTGGTTCGCAACTGATGTGTGATCACGGCGTCTGTCAGCCGGATTGGCGCAAGGGCTTCGAATGCCGCCGCTCTTCGGACTGTGGCGGGGGCGAGGGTGTCTGCGTCGACGGTTTCTGCACCGTCGCCTGCCTCGCGCCCACGGAGTGCCGCACGAGCACCTGCGAGCTCGGCTACTGTACGCGCTAAACGCTCGGAAGTTGCCTCGGTCGCGTCGAGCTGGTTAGATACAGGCATGCGGGAACTCACCCACATCTCAATCATTGCGCTCGTCGCGACGCTCCTCACCTCGAGCGTCGCGTCCGCGGAGCTCTACAAGTATCAGACTGCCAGCGGCGAGATCGTGATCTCCAGCGAGAAGCGGTCCGACCTGAAGTTGGTCGAGATCGTGTCGGGGTCCGGTAAGGTCATCAAGCCGTCGGCTCGAAAGAAGTCCACGCCATCGGCGACGGCCAATCACACCCAAGATCCCAAGAACAACGTCGACCGCGCGACGCGCGAGACGGCGTTCGACGACATCATTCGGGAGGCTTCCGCGGCATACGACGTGCCGTTTGGCTTCGTGAAGGCCGTCGTCCGCGTCGAGAGCAACTTCAACCCCAACGCCATCAGCCGCTCGGGCGCGATGGGGCTCATGCAGCTCATGCCGCGAACCGCGGCGAGTCTGAACGTCACAGACGCCTACGACCCGCGCCAGAACATCTTCGGAGGCTCCAAGTTCCTCCGGATCCTCATCGACCGCTACGACGGGGACATCAACCTGATCCTTGCCGCCTACAACGCCGGTGATGCTGCCGTTGCAAGGTACGATGGGATCCCGTAT
>JBFIHF010000190.1:0-12003 GCA_041601915.1 Bradymonadaceae bacterium | reverse complement strand
CCGCAGTGCGAGGCGGCGGTGCGCCCGTACTGGGAGGTCGAGCCCGGCGATCGAGTCGCCGCGATCCAGCACGCGCACACCGCGCAGGAGCACTTCGTGCGCGAGATGCAGACCTGCCGCGACGAGCTGCGAGACGGTGTCGCGATCGAGAGCCCGCGCGGACGCCTGAACGCATCCACCGACGCGGTCGGCTACCTGATGGGGCACGCCCATCGGATCGACGCACCGAGCTTTCACACCTGGGTGTCCCTGTTTCTGCGCGATGGCCTCGACTACTTCTCGGACATCGACGACTACGCCGATCGCGTGGAGACCCGCGCCGCGCGCCTGGTCGGTGGGACCGTCGTCACGACGCCCGACCGATTCCGCGCTCAACGGCAGCGGCGAATGCTTCAGGATCTGGGCTATCGCGCCCTGCTGGCTCTCGAATGGCTCGACCCGGCCGCGGCGGCGTCCCAGCGGGTCGAGCGCACGGTCATGGACGCGCTGGAGCGCTGCTCGGAGGTTGTCGACGCCCTCGCGGAGGCCGACGCGCTGGTGGACGCCGACGACGTGCTCGAGGATCTGCTCGACGTCCTCGGAGACGCGCGGTCGTCACTTCCCGACGAAGTTGCCGAGCCGCTGCTGGCACTGGGGTTGCCGTTCTTCGAGCGCGGCCGCGATCGGGACTGGGAGATCCAAAACCTCGCCACCGGCATCGCGCAGGGGGCACCGCTGACGGCGGAACGCGTCGACGCGGGCCACGTGGAGACGTTCGCCGCGTCGCGTTTTTTCGCCGAACCCGGGCGATTGATCACTCGATTCGCCGCCTACCTGCGCGAGCGCGCGGGGCGCAGCGCGTCGCACGCCGCGATGGCGGACCTCGCCTCGCTGGAAGCATGGGCGGCCGATGACCCGCACCGCGACGAACACGCGGAGCGGTTTGCGCAGCAGCTCGGGACGCTGGACGGCGTGGACGCCCAGGACTTGCTGGTGAACCAGACGATGCGGCGCGCGTGGTTCAGCGCCGCGGCGGTCTCGGAGCTGGCCGACTCGCCGTTCGACGGCGACACACTGGAGCTCGCGGCCGCCTACTGGCGCGGCGAGTTCCACCTCGTCGTGCTCGATCCGGGTATCGCGGACGCCCTGACCGAGATCGAAAACGGGGGCTTGCCGGAAGATGACGATGCCGTATTCGCGTTGCTGGAGGCCGGGATCGTCGTCTACGTTCCCACCACTCGTCGTCGCGCGGAGTAGCTCGTGTCTGTCAAAGTCGTGTTTCTCGGCACCGGAAGCGGCAAGCCGACGCCTCAGCGCGGCGTCTCGTCGATGCTGCTGTTCCGCGACGGTGAGTCGCTGATGTTCGATTGCGGCGAGGGTACTCAACTGCAGCTCGCCCGTTCGCCGATGCGCCCCGGCGCAATCTCGTCGATTTTCATCACCCACTTTCATGGCGACCACGTCAACGGCCTGCCGGGCCTGCTCGGCTCGTACACGCTGAGCGACCGGGAGGCGCCGCTGGACTTGATTGGACCCAAGGGGCTGACGTTGTGGCTCGACACGCTGCGCGAGCTGCGGATCCTGTGGCCCTCGTTCCCGATTCGCGTGCACGAAGTCGAACGCGCCGGGATCGTCTTCGAAGGCGACGGGTTCCATGTCGAAGCCCAGCCGCTGCGTCACCGCGTCACGACGTGGGGCTATGCGTACATCGAGGCCCCGCGCCCCGGGCGCTTCGACATCGAGGCCGCGAAGGCGCTGGGCGTGCCGTCCGGCCCGCTCTTTGGTCGGTTGCAGCGCGGTGAGTCCGTCGAACTCGACGATGGCACCACGGTCCAGCCGGACCAGGTGATGGGCCCCTCGCGCCCGGGACTCAAGGTTGCCTATTGTACCGACACTTCCCCCTGCAAGGGAGCGATCGAGCTCGGCCGCGACGCGGACTTGCTCATCCACGAAGCGACGTACCCCGCTGGCGACGAAAAGCTGGCGAAGAGCCGCGGGCACTCCTCGGCGGGTGATGCGGCCCGGTGCGCGAAAGAAGCCGGCGCCCGCAAACTCGCCCTGACCCATCTTTCACAGAAGCACCGCCACCTCGACGACTACTTGCACGGCGCCGAAGAGATCTTCACCCCGACGGTCGTCGCCTACGACCTGATGGAGATCGACGTGCCCCGGCGGGAGACCTGATGCTCAAAGCACGCAAAGTCGGTGTCCAACTCGGTGGCGTACAGATCCTGCAATCCGTCGATTTCGCCGTGAACGAGGGTGAGCTGATCGGCGTGCTCGGACCGTCGGGATCGGGCAAGTCGACGCTGCTGCTCGCGCTGTCCGGATTTCGGCCCGCCAACGAAGGGACCGTGACGTTCGACGGCAAGAATCTGTACGAGTCGTTCGACGAGGTGAAGGCCCAGATCGGGTTCGTGCCTCAAGACGACATCGTCCCAAGCGCGCTGACGGTGGAGCGCGTGCTCGGCTACGCCGCCGAGCTTCGCTTGCGCGACGTCGACGTCGAAGAGCGCGGCCGCCGCGTCGATCGCACGATCGCGAAGCTGGGACTGGGTGAACGCCGCACGGTCCGCGTCTCGAAACTCTCCGGGGGACAGCGCAAGCGCGTCAACGTCGGCGTCGAGCTCCTCAACGACCCGCGGATCCTGTTCGCCGACGAGCCCACCAGTGGCCTGGACCCGGCGCTCGAGCGCTCGCTCACGGAGACGTTTCGCAAAATGGCCGACGGGGGCTCCTCGGTCGTCGTCACGACACACATCATGACCTCCCTGGAGCTGTACGACCGACTCGCGGTGATCGTGAAGGGTCGCCTCGCCTATTTCGGCCCACCCGACGGGGCGAAGCCGTACTTCGACGTCGACGATTTCACGAAGATCTACGCGCGCCTCGATTCGCACCCCGCGGTCGACTGGCACAACCGATTCCAAAAGAGCGAACACGCTCGCCACGTGCGCTGAATCGGCGCTGTCGTTTTTGCGGACAGTGCCGGCGAGCTGTGCCAGAATTTGGGCATGACATTCTTGCCGTATATCGGGCTGAGCCTCGGCCTCGTCGTCCTGCTCGTCGTCATCTACGACCTGTTTCAGACCAAACACGCGATCCTGCGGAACTTCCCGATCATCGGGCACTTCCGGTACTTGCTCGAGGCGGTGGGACCCGAGCTACGCCAGTACATCGTCACATCGAATGACGCGGAGCGCCCATTCAGTCGCGATCAGCGGCGCTGGGTCTACTCGTCGTCCAAAGGAGAGAACAACTATTTCGGGTTCGGCACCGACAACGATCTCGAGTTGTCGCCGAACTACCTCGTGATCCGACATGCGGCGTTCCCGCTGGAGGAGCCGCACAAGGGCGACGCCGACTACGATGCGCTGCACCCGATCCCGTGCCTGAAGGTGTTGGGCGGCGCACGGGATCGAAAGCACGCGTTTCGGCCGGAATCGATCATCTACGTCTCGGCGATGAGCTACGGCTCGCTGAGTGCGCATGCGGTCGAGGCGATCAACCGGGGCGTCAAGATCGCCGGCGGTTTGCACAACACCGGGGAAGGCTCGATCTCGCGGCACCACGACCACGGCGGCAACCTCATCTATCAGATCGGGACGGGCTACTTCGGCTGCCGAGATTCGGACGGCAACTTCAACCTGGCGGCGCTCGTCGAACGCGTGGAGCAGCACAACGTGAAGGCGATCGAGATCAAGCTGAGTCAGGGCGCAAAGCCGGGTCGCGGCGGGGTGCTGCCCGGGGCGAAGATCAGCGCGGAGATCTCCAAGATCCGCGGCATCCCGATGGGTGTCGACTGCGTCAGCCCCTCGTATCACAAGGCGTTCCGGTCCGTGGACGAGATGCTGGACCTCGTGGAGTCGATCGCGGACGCGACGGGGTTGCCGGTCGGCATCAAGTCCGCCGTCGGCGAGATGCGGTTCTGGAACGACCTCGCCGACGCGATGTCCAAGGACGAGCGCGGCGTCGACTACATCGCCATCGACGGGGGAGAAGGCGGCACCGGCGCCGCGCCCCTCGTGTTCGCGGACCACGTCGCACTGCCGTTCAAGATCGGGTTCTCGCGGGTCTTCAAGACGTTCCGCGACGCGGGGCTCAGCGAGGACATCGTTTGGATGGGCGCCGGTCGTATCGGATTTCCGCAGACGGCGCTGTTCGCGTCGGCGCTGGGCGTCGATATGGTCGGCGTCGCGCGAGAGGCGATGCTGTCCATCGGATGCATTCAGGCGCAGCAGTGCCACACAGACAAGTGTCCGACCGGGGTCGCCACCCAAAATCGTTGGCTGATGCGGGGCCTCGATCCGACGCACAAGTCCGCGCGACTCGCGAACTACCTCGTCACGTTTCGCAAGGAACTGATGTGGCTTGCGCGTGCCTGCGGCGTCGATCACCCCTCCAAGATCACGCTCGCGCACTTCGAGATCCTCGACGACGCGTTCGGGACGCGCCCCGCCGCGGAAGTCTTCGGCTACGACAGATGAACGCGTCGGGTGTTGCTCGACGAGGCCGACCGCGATACATCCTGAGGTGACCTTATCCCGACGAGGATCGCATGGCCTTCATCCCCAACGTCGTTGAGCAGACCCACCGCGGTGAACGCGGGTGGGATATCTTCAGCCGATTGCTTAAAGACCGGATCATCTTCCTCGGTACCGAAGTGCACGACACGATGGCGAACAGCGTCATCGCCCAGCTGCTGTACCTCGAGAGCGAAGACCCCGAGAAAGAGATCTCGCTGTACATCAACTCGCCGGGCGGCAGCGTGACCGCGGGCCTCGCGATCTACGACACGATGCAATACGTCCGGGCGCCGATCTCGACGATCTGCCTCGGTCAGGCTGCCTCGATGGGCGCGGTGCTGCTGGCCGCCGGAACGGCCGGGCGCCGCATGAGCCTCCCCAACTCGCGGATCCTCATTCACCAGCCGCTGATGGGTGGCCTCAGCGGTCAGGCCTCGGACATCGATATTCAGGCCCAGGAAATCCTGAAGATCCGGGAACTTCTCAACGAAGTCCTCGTCCGCCACACCGGCCAAGACGCCGCGCGGATCAAGCACGACACCGATCGGGACTTCTTCATGAGCGCCGACGCGGCGAAAGAATACGGGATCATCGATCAGGTCATCTCGCGCCACGATCTGGCGGAGAAGGCCTAGGTGACTGGTGTTCTTTGGCGTCGCGCCTGGCGAATCGAGCCATCGACGATCGCCGCGTCATCGCTCCTCCATGATGCTCGGCATCATGTCGTCGCGCTTCCTCGCGCTCCTCGCGGCTCGATTCGCCAGGTATTCTCGGCGGATGCGCTGCCACGAGGTCGAAGCTCGACCGAGAGACGCGATGCCGGGTATCGTGGAGCGAGGTCGGCAAACAGATCGTGGCGGCGAGCCGCCGAGACGCGGACGCCAAAGAACACCAGCCACCTAGAAAGACGGGCCGGACAGGAATTCGAATTTTTTGGCGCCTGTTCGATTGTGTTAGAGTCAGCAGGTCGATTCACGAGCAGGAACCCATGACGAAGAAAGGCACCGGCGGGCACTCCAATCTGTGCTGCTCCTTCTGCGGAAAGAGCCAGCGGGAGGTGCAAAAGCTCATCGCAGGGCCGACGGTCTACATCTGCGACGAGTGCATCGGGCTGTGCGGCAACATCATCGACGAGGAGTTGGAGCGCGAAGACCTCCAGAGCGGGATCGAGAACGTCCCCAAACCCGTCGATATCAAGGAAGTGCTCGACGAGTACGTCATCGGCCAGGAGCGCGCGAAGAAGGTGCTCGCCGTCGCCGTACACAACCACTACAAGCGCATCGAAAGCCACGTCGACAAGAACGACGGGGTCGAGCTGCAGAAGTCGAACATCCTGCTCATCGGCCCGACGGGCAGCGGGAAGACCCTGCTCGCCCAGACGCTGGCGCGGATCCTCGACGTCCCGTTCACGATCGCGGACGCCACGAGCCTCACCGAAGCGGGCTACGTCGGCGAGGACGTCGAAAACATCATCGTCAACCTGCTGCAGGCCGCCGACGGCGACGTCGAGAGCGCCAGTCGCGGGATCATCTACATCGACGAGATCGACAAGATCGCGCGCAAGTCCGAGAACCCCTCGATCACGCGCGACGTCTCCGGCGAGGGCGTTCAACAGGCGCTGCTCAAGATCATCGAGGGCACGATCGCCTCGATCCCGCCCAAGGGCGGACGCAAACATCCCCAGCAAGACTTCCTGCAGATCGACACGACGAACATCCTGTTCATCTGCGGCGGAGCCTTCACGGGCCTCGAGGACGTCATCTCGCAGCGCATCGGCAACAAGCGCATGGGATTCGGAGCCGACATCGAGAGCGTCGAAGACCGGCCGATCGGCCAGCTCTTCGCCGAGGTGCAGCCCGAAGACCTGATGCGCTTTGGTCTGATCCCGGAGTTCGTCGGTCGACTCCCGGTCGTCGCGACCCTCGAAGAACTCGACGAGAAGGCGCTCGTCCAGATCCTCACGCGCCCCAAAAACGCGCTCATCCGGCAATACCGACGTCTGTTCCACATGGACGGCGTGCTGCTCGACTTCACCGAAGGCGCGCTCGAGGCGATCGCGATGATGGCGATGAAGCAGAAGACCGGTGCTCGCGGTCTGCGCACGATCTTGGAGCGACTGATGCTCGACCACATGTACGAAATCCCGGGTCGTGACGACCTGACAGAAGTGAAAATCACGGCGGACATGATTTCGGAGACCGACGCTGGTCCCCCGCCGTATGCTGCATCGACGGCCGAGTCGGCCTGAGACTCCCCCAACTGGATTGCGACCCGCCCCAGCCCGGGGCACGGCGTGTTCACACATCTAGATAGGCGATATGGCTTCGAACACTGACCCGCAGCGCATCCCCCTCTTGCCCCTGCGCGACATCATCGTGTTTCCCAACATGGTGCTGCCGCTGTTCGTCGGCCGTGAAAAGAGCATCGCCGCCCTCGAAGCCGCGATGGCTCAGAACAAAGAGATCGTCCTGTCCGCCCAGACGAAGGCCAAGACCAACGATCCGACCCCCGACGACATCTTCGAGGTCGGCACCGTCGCGGTGATCGACCAGCTCTTTCAGGTGCAGAACGGGACCGTCAAAGTCCTCGTGCGCGGCAAACGGCGCGTCAAGATCGTCGAGTACTTCGAAAACGACGACTACTTCGACGTCGCGGTGGAGACGCTCCAGGACACCCTCGGGATCGACGTCGACATCAAAGAGGTGATGGAGCGTGTGCGCAAGACGTTCGACGCGTACGTCGACCTCAACAAGCGCATTCCGCCCGAGATGGTGACCCTGGTCGCCAAGATCGAAGACCCCTCGCGGCTCGCGGACACGATCGTGGCGCAGCTGGCGCTCAAACTGCGCGACAAGCAAGAGATCCTCGAGACCGAGGATACCTCGCAGCGCCTCGAGCGCCTCGATGCGCTGATGAAGGAGGAGATCGAAATCCTCCAGGTCGAGCGCAAGATTCGCTCGCGCGTCAAAAAGCAGATGGAGAAGTCGCAGAAGGACTTCTACGAGGGCCAGGGCACGCCCAAGGGCGACGGCGGCGAGGCGAACGAGTTCAAGAACGAGATCGACGAGCTCGAAGAGCGCATCGAGGCCAAAGAGCTGTCCGAGGAGGCCGAGGACAAGCTGCGCCGGGAGCTGAAGAAGCTCAAGCTCATGAGCCCGATGAGCGCCGAAGCGACGGTCGTCCGGAACTACATCGACTGGGTGCTGAGCCTGCCTTGGTACGAGACGACCGAAGATCGCCTCGACGTCGGCGAGGCCGAGCGGGTGCTCGAAGAGGACCACTACGGGCTGGCGAAGCCGAAAGAGCGGATCCTCGAGTACCTCGCCGTTCAGTCGCTGATCGAGACCCCGAAGGGACCGATCCTCTGTTTTGCAGGACCTCCGGGCGTCGGCAAGACCTCGCTCGGTCGGTCGATCGCGCGGGCCACGAACCGTGAGTTCGTACGGTTGAGCCTCGGCGGTGTGCGTGACGAAGCCGAGGTGCGCGGCCACCGTCGGACCTACATCGGCGCGTTGCCGGGCAAGATCATCCAGTCGCTGCGCAAGGCGGGCTCGAACAACCCGGTGTTCCTGCTCGACGAGGTCGACAAGATGTCGACCGACTTCCGCGGCGACCCGTCCAGCGCGCTGCTCGAAGTGCTGGACCCCGAACAGAACGCCACGTTCCAGGACCACTACCTCGACCTCGACTACGACCTGTCGAAGGTGATGTTCATCTGCACCGCGAACAACCTCGTGTCGATCCCGGCGCCACTGCGGGACCGCATGGAGATCATCGAGATCCCCGGGTACACCGACTTCGAGAAGCAGCAGATCACGACGAAGTACCTGGTCCCCAAGCAGCTCACGAACAACGGGATCGCGGACGTCGACGTGAAGTTTACGTCGGGGTCGCTGCGCCGCGTCATCAACCAGTACACCCGCGAAGCGGGCGTTCGTAGCCTCGAGCGCGAGATCGGCAGCGTGTGCCGCAAGATCGCCCGTCAGGTGGTCGAAGCGGGACCCGAGCAGGTGTTCCGCGTGAACGCCAAGGGCATCCCGAAGTACCTCGGACCGCCGCGCTTCAAGCAGGACCGCATCGAGGAGATCGACCACGTCGGCATGACGAATGGGATGGCGTGGACGCAGTTCGGCGGCGTGATGCTCGTCAGCGAGGCCTCGGTGATGCCGGGCAAGGGCAAGCTCATCATCACCGGCAAGCTCGGCGACGTGATGCAGGAGTCCGCGCAGGCCGCGATGACGTACGTCCGGTCCCGCGCGACGAATCTCGGCTTGAGCCCGGACTTCCACCAGAAAGTGGACATCCACGTGCACTTTCCCGAAGGCGCGCTGCCCAAAGACGGGCCGTCGGCGGGTATCACGATGGTCACCTCGATCGTCAGTGCGCTGACCGGGATCCCGATCAAGCACGACGTCGCGATGACCGGCGAGATCACGCTGCGCGGCCGCGTGCTGCCGATCGGCGGCCTCAAGGAGAAGGTCATGGCGGCCCAGCGTGGCGGCATCACGACCGTCATCTTCCCCGCCGAGAACAAGAAGGACCTGCGCGACATCCCCAAGAGCGTGCGCCGCGCCCTGGAAGTGGTGCCCGTGGATCACATGGACGACGTGCTCTGCAACGCACTGCGCCTCGAGGATCCGGCGGCATTCCGCGAGCGGCTGACCCAGCCGCTGTTACCGCCCGACCTGAGCATCCAGGAAGGCGATATCCCCGGCGTGGTCGCAGAGCCGAAGGTTCACTAGGTCGGAATAGCTGCCTCGCGTCGGCGTGTTGCGAGCGGCTATGGAGACCTCACACTACAAATACCCGCGGACGCCGCACCTGCCGTGGTCACCGGGCGCCGACGCGGACGACGTGATCCTGTGGGCGACGGAGGCCTTTGCGGGGCTCGAGGTCGTGGTCACCGAGAAGATGGACGGCGAAAACACGACGATGTACGCCGACCACATCCACGCTCGCTCATTGGATAGCCGGCACCACCCGTCGCGTGATTGGGTCAAACGGCTGCACGGTCGGATCGCGCATCAGATTCCGCCCCGGTGGCGACTGTGCGGCGAGAACCTCTACGCCCGACACTCCGTGGCGTACGACGAGCTCGACAGCTACTTCTATCTGTTCAGCATCTGGAACGAGCACAACGAATGCCTCGACTGGGATGAGACGCGCGAGTGGGCGGCGTTGCTGGGGCTGGTGACACCCCATGAGTTCTACCGCGGGGAGTGGGACGACGAGCTCGTGCAGAGCATCGAGGTCGACACCGATGTGGTGGAAGGCTACGTCGCGCGGACCGTTGCCGGGTTTGGCTACGCCGACTTTCAGCAACACATCGCAAAGTGGGTGCGCAAGAATCACGTGCAGACCGACGAACACTGGATGCACGCGCAGATTGTGCCCAACACACTGCGAAAGGCGTAAGCGATGCGGATCTTCGACGACATACGTAGCGGCGCAAGCCCGTCGTTCGATACGATCTTCGAGGCCCTGCGGTCCACACTGCCGCTGCTCGACGAGCTGGAGGGCACCCCGCAGGATCCCGACTGGCACGCCGAAGGCAACGTGCGCATTCACACCGGCATGGTCGTCGACGAGATCTATCGCGCCCTGGACGAATACGACCGCGACATTACGGGCGAAGAACGCCTCGCGGTCGTGCTCGGCGCGGCGTTGCACGACATCGGAAAGCCGCTGACGACGTCGGAGGCCGAGATCGAGGGGCGCGTGCGCATCGTGGCAAAGCGCCATGACGACCGCGGTCGCTCTTACCTCGCGTACCGCCTGCACACGCAGGGGCTCGAGCCCGCGACGCTGGACATGATCCTGGCGATCGTCGGTCATCACCACGACCCGAAGCGGCTCATCCGGCGGTCCTCGGGACCGGAGCGGTTCCGACGGCTCGCGCGGCTCGCGTCACTCGAACACCTCTACCTGACCGAGCTTGCGGACATGCGGGGTCGGACGTGCGTCGATCAGGCCGAGCAGCTCGACATCGTCGAGTACTTCCGCATCGCCGCTGAGCAGCACGCCGTGTTCGGTGGCCACGATCCGTACCACGCGTGGCGAGAGGAGATCGACGAGACGCTGACGGGGCACGACGCGCGCACTCGCGCGTACGTGCTCGGCGCCGCGCGGCGCGCGCACGAAGCCGGCGAGATCTTCGTCGCCGCCGAGGAAGTCGCGAAGTCGTACGGCTATCGAGAAGCATACTCGCACCTCGTGGTGCTGTGCGGCCCCAGCGGCTGCGGCAAGTCGACGTGGGTCGCGGAGCACGCGCCGGGCTATGACATCGTCTCCCTCGACGAGCTGCGCGCCGAGCTGTCGGGGGACCCGGCAGACCAGTCGATGAACGGCCAGGTTCGGCAGCTGTCGAAGGAGCGCCTCAAGCAGAGCCTGCGCGCCCATCGTGATGTCGTCTGGGACGCCACGAATCTGCGTCGCGACTTCCGCGCGCTGCCCACGAAGCTGGGGTACGACTACGGCGCGTTCGTCACGTTCGTCGTCTTCCAGACCGATCTCGCCACGAGTCGCGCACGCAACGCCAAGCGCGAGCGATCGGTGCCGGACATCGCACTGCAGCGCCAGTTCGACTCGGCGGAGTTCCCTTACGCCGACGAGGCGCACGAGCTGCTCGTGGTTCGATAACTACCAGCGGATTCCCACCATCGCATTGGCGACGAGCGCGGATTCGCTGGCGACGTCCATGATGTCATGTCCGGCATCTCCGCGATGATCGTGCGTCGCGCCCGTGTGGTACTCGCTCGCCCGGTCGACGTGCAGCCGCTCGCGCTCCCAGCCGCCGCGCAGCGTTCCGTACAGCGACTCGCCGGTCCAACGCAGCGTCACGCCCACCTGTTGCTTCGAGGAGAACGCTGGCGGATCGCCGAGGCACTTCGAACCGTCCGTGAAGTGCAACGGGTCGCCTTGAACGCCGGCCGACGCGATTAGCGCCCACGCGTCGTCGAGCTCCAGTCCCACCTCGGTCTCCAGTCGCGAGGCGGAGCTACACAGAAAGAGCTCGAAGCCGATGTCGGTCATCGGGTGCTGCGACGACTGCGTCCATTCGGCGAGGCTCAACGTCGCACTGGCTGCGGCAAACAGCCCAATACGCTTGCTGAGCTTGCGCTGGAACGACAGGTCGACGCCGCCGATGTCGATGTGCGCGGTGCGCGTGTCGATCAGCGGCTTGTAATCGTAGCCGCCACCGCCCACGCGGTAGGCGACGTTGCCGGCGGTATAGCTGTAGGCGGCGAACCGCACCTCGTCGAGATCGACGTCGGCGGAGGCAGCGACGGCGGCGCGCGTCGCCGCGAAACCGTGGGGTCCGAAACTCGGCCGCAGCTCAGCCTGGAGCAACGAGGTCGGTGACGACGTGTCACTGAGCTGCGCGCCCGCCGAAAGCGAACCAGCGGTGTCGATCTCAGCCGCGACGGCGGCGCTCGAGGTCAGTGAACAAACAACGAACAGGGCAGACATCCAACGTGTAGACATTTGGGCCTCCAGT
>JBFIHF010000189.1:0-12011 GCA_041601915.1 Bradymonadaceae bacterium | reverse complement strand
GCCGACCGCCTCCAAACACCGTGGTGGGCGGTGCCGCACGTGGCAGTGCGCGGCGCCGTTCGCAAGCTGCATCGTCGACGGCGGACGCGGATGGATGGACCGGACAGATCGCGGGATCTACGACATGAGCGGATGCGACGGTCCGCGTACGACGTCCGACATGATCCGAGAAATCTGGAAGTTCTTTGCCCCGATTCACGCGCAGAAGTCAGCGAAGTGAGTCGATGAACTGCCAGATGACCTCGTTCTGAGGGAAGTCCGGTGGGGTGCCGTCACACCGAAGCAGATCGATGGCTCGCTCGGGACTGCCGGGCCAGCCGCGCCCGCCGTCGACGCGACACGCCACGAACGGCGTCGCGCCGCACTCCCACTGCCGGCAGACGCTCGCACCGTGCCGTGCGAACCGGCGTACCGTCGTGGTGCAGTGGTTGCGCTCCCGCCACATGCCTTCATAGGTGTCGTACGAGATCTTCGGCGTCCCCGTGCAGCTGTGGCCGCCTTCGACCGGGTGGTGGCGCGTTTTGGTGGCCCCGAGGAACATCGCCGCGACCGGTCGTTCGGGTTGGCACGGGAACTCCGGGGTCTCCCGCATGTAGGCGGCGAAGACGACGCCGCGCACCAACTCGGTGCACGACAGCTGCGCGGCAGCCTGCCCGCCGGAGCCGTAGCCGATCGCGACGACCATCTCGGTGTCGAGGCACAGCCGGGCCGCGGACTCTTGGAGGGCCAATGTCGCCACGCCGAGGTCGTCGCTGCTGTTCCAGACGAACGCGAGGTCCTCATCGTTGGGCGCGATGATCACGAATCCGTGGGCATCGGCGGTTCCCGCGAGCGCGGTGTCCCTCAACGCGCCGCTCCCCGATGACGCATCATCATGGAACAGCATCACCACCGGATGGCGACGTTCCGGGTCGTACGACGGGGGCAGATGGACGGCCCACTCGATGCGTCCGGCGCGGAGGTTGCCCGTGCCCGAGAACGGCGCGGGCGCTCCGCACCCGTCGGTGCGCGGATCGAGATCGGGCGCCGCGTCCGGTGTCTGCTCGAGGACCGGTGGCTCGGGGGGGGCGTGACCCTTGATCAGCGTGGAGACCCGGGCCGGCGGACGAACGGGCGGCGACCGCTCCGGGGTGCGCGCCGTAAGGACCGCCAGACCGACCACTACGACGCCGAGCGCGATGCCGCCCGCTTTGAGTAGAACGGGGCTTCTCGATGACCCGGCGGGGCGATGGGCATCGGGGAGAGGGGCGGCGGGCGTTTCGTCGGTCGTCGAGGCAGGGGGCTGCGCGAGCGCCTGTGCGACAGCGCTCGCGGACTGGAACCGGCGGCGCGGTTCGCGTGCCAGCATGCGATTGACCACGCCCCGCAGGGGCTCGCCGACACCGTCGTCGGCCGTAAGCTCCACCGCCTCGTGGTTGGCGACCGCGCGCATGTGGTCGCTCGGTCGCCCGGTCAGCAGCTCAAACGCGACGAGTCCCAGCGAGTACAGATCGGTGGCCGGGGTGAGCGGCTCGCCGAGAAATTGTTCGGGGGCCATGAAACGGGGCGTGCCGACCGCCTTGCCCGTCGCCGTGAGCGCGACGTCCTCGTCCGCGGCGCGTGCGATGCCGAAGTCCAGCAGTTTCACGCACAACGGATCGTCCATGTACTCGTAGACCCGGATGTTCGCCGGCTTGATGTCCCGGTGCAGCAGCCCCAGCGTGTGCGCCTCGCCGAGCGCTTCGAGCAGCTGCCCCAACACGTGGACGACGTCGCGCTCCGACATCGGACCGTCGCCGGCGAGGGCATCGAGATCGCTCCCGCCGAGCAGCTCGAGCACCATGTACATCAAGCCGTCGTCGGTGCGGCCGAAGTCGAACATGCGCACGATGTGGCGTCCGCGCAGATTCGCAATGATCCGCATCTCACGCAGGAAGCGGTGCCCTCGCCGATCGGTCGACTCATCGTCGGCCGGTTTCAGGATCTTGATCGCGACATCACGGCCCACGGTGGCGTCCGTCGCACGATAGACGCGCGCAAAGCCGCCCTCGCCGAGGACTTCCGCGAGCTCGTACTTGCCGACGAGGGTCGTGCCTATCGCCGGGAGCTGGATCGACATGGTCTGCGCTTACTCATCTCGCACCGGATTTCGGTTTCACGTAGGGTAGCGCACGAACTTGTCGTTGAGGAGAACGAGATGCGCTGGTTGCCCGCGATTGCTTTGTCTTGCGCGATGTTGAGCTGGGGATGTTCCGATCAGGCGGAGCGCGAGGGCGTCACCTGCGAACCCGGCGAGGTGCTGAACCCCGTTAATCGCCTGTGCGAGACGCGGGGCGGGCCGCAGAATATCGTGGCCAACAACGCGCTGCCCGACGGCGGGTCGAACAACATCACGCCCGATGCGGGACCGATGGGTGACGACGGCGTCGCGCCAGATGGTGGCGAGGCCGACATGACCCTGCCCAGCACCTGCATGGGGTCGGAACGTCGCTGCAACGGCAATGTCGTCGAGAGCTGCGTCGGCGGCATGTTCCAGGTCAGCTCGACGTGCGGCGAGGGGCTCGTGTGTGAACGCGGTAACTGCATCCCCGCCGATGCAGGCATGTGTACGCCAGGCGCCACGCGGTGCGCGGGGACGACGCAGTTTCAGACCTGTGAAGCCGATGCCGTGACGTGGACGCCGGCGATGACGTGCCCGATGGGCGAGGCCTGCGTCGGCGGCGAGTGTTCCGCGGGATGTGCAGGACTCCTCACGGACAAGTCGAATCTGGGCTGCGAGTACATCACGATGCGCCACAATCAGGCGAGCGGCCTCCGCGTCCTGCCGCACACCGTGGTGGTGTCGAACCCGGGAACGCGGGCGGTCACCGTTCAGGTCTCGAGCCCGGGGGGTATCAATCCGATGATCGCCTCTCAGATGGTTCAGCCCCTCGACAGTGCGGTGCTCAACTTCCCGACGACGCCGATGGTCAGCACCAACGGGTTGAGCTCCAACTACTACCTCATCCAGAGCAGCGAACCGGTCATCGCGACGCAGTTCGCACCGCTGAACAACCCCGGAGCGGGCAGCGAGACCAGCGATGCCTCGCTGCTGTTGCCCACCAACGCACTCGGCAAAGAGTACGTCGTCCTCGGCTGGCGCTCGCTGCAACCCGGCGGCACCTACGTCGACATCGTCTCCGTCGAAGACAACACGACCGTGACCGTGGAGTCACCGCTTCCGCTCAGCGGCGGCGCGGCCGGCAACGTGGCCGCCAACAGTAGCCGCGTCTACACCCTGTCGATCAATCAGGTACTGCATCTGTCCGAGAACCGGAGCTTCCTCGACACCGGCAGCCGCGATGTCACCGGCGTGCGCGTGGTGTCGGACAAGCCGGTCGCCGTGTACACGGGGGCGACGATCGTCAACATTCCGGACGAACCGGTGCGCGCGAATCCACCGGGCGGCTGCAAAGCCGCGAACGCGAGCTGCGCGGTCAACGACGAATGCTGCTCGGGGATCTGCGGGTACAATCCCCAGAACGGCTCTAATCAGTGCATGAACGGGCTCGCCGCCGGCGATCACGTCGAGCAGCAGCTGTTTCCGGTCGAAACATGGGGAACGTCGTATGTCGCTGCACCCTACGTGAGCCGCAGTACCAATGACTTCACCGTGTATCGGGTCGTCGCGGCGACCGCCGCCACGACGGTGACCCTCGATCCGCCGGTCAACGGTGTGAGCACCTTCATGCTCAATCGAGGGCAGATGCGGCAGATTTACAGCAAGACCGCGTTTGAACTCACCGCGGACCAGGCCGTAATGGTCGCCCAGTTCATGATCGGCGGCGCGACGTCGCAGAGTGGCAACGGCGATCCGGCGTTCCTCGTCCCGCCCGCGATCGAGCAGTATCGCGATAGCTACGTGTTCATGACTCCGGGCAACTACGCGCTCAACTACGTCACGATCATCAAAGAGGGTGGCGTTCAGGTCACGCTCGACGGCGCGGTCGTCGCGCAGGCCCTGTTCCAGCCCGTGGGCGGAACGTCGACCTGGGAGTACGCGGTCGTCGACTCACTGAGTGCGGGTGTTCACCGTGCCAGCGCGGCGGAGCCGTTCGGCGTCGTCGTGCATGGCGTGGACGATTACATTAGCTACGCCTTCGCCGGCGGCATTGTGCTGCCGGACTGACTACGGCAACAAGGTCGCCGTGTAGCCGGTCGCCGCGATCGAGATGCACGATTTGCACGGCTTGCCCTCTTCGATCGCCAGCGGCAGGACCACGGCGGCGCGCAGCGATGCCCCTTCTTTGGCGAGCGTCGCGTAGCACTGAGCACGCGTGTCGGCGAGCGTCAGCTTCGCATCACCACCATTGCATTCGAGGTCGCCGGCGGTCTGGGCGGCGAACAACACCCGTCCTGGCGGGTTCGCGGAGACGGCGGACACCTCGGCGAGCATCGTGACGCACGTCGGACACCCGGCTCCCGGTGTTTCGTCGATGACGAGGATCAGCTGGTCGGGCAGCGTGACCTGAGCCTCCAGCGCCTGCGCACAGATCGCGCGGTTCTCCTCGAGCGTCGCGCCCGCGGTGGCGCCCGCACATCGGATCTGCTTTCGCTCCACCTGCGTCGCCACGATCGTGCGTCCCGAGTAGCGGATCGCGCGCTTCTCTACTTTCTCAGGCTCCGGCGGCGGCTCGACCGGCTTCGTCGGCTCTTCCACCGGGGGTGTCGGGTCGACGACGGGTTCCGTCTCCTCGACGGGCGGCGGGTCGACCGGAATCGGGGGAGCGCTGCATGCTGCGGCGCCGACGAGCACGAAGAGGAGAGGAAAAACGAAGATGTTTCGCATGGGTAGGTCCCGGGGCAACTCGAGTTAGAACTGTCGTGAGGGTAGGACCGCGATTCGTTGCTGCCAAGTATTGATGCCATGTATCGTGGCGGCCTCATGCGACTGCCCCTCACCTACGCCGCCGCTTCAGGTTGCGCCGCGATGCTGCTCTTCGGCGTGCAGCCGTGGGCCGCGAAGTTGCTGTTGCCCTGGTTCGGTGGCAGCGCCGCGGTCTGGCTCACGTCGATGCTGTTCTTTCAGATCGCGGTCGTCGTTGGCTATCTCTACGCGCATCTCGTTTCGAGGGCGCCCCGTGCACTCCACGTCGTGTGGTGTTTGACCGCCGCGGCGGTCGTTCCGATCACCGTCGCCCCGCATCATCTGGGCTTGCCAGCGGTCGCGGAGGTTTTCGCGTCGCTGACGGCCGGTCTGGGCATCGTGATCGTTTTGGTCGCGTCGACGACCCCGTTGCTACACACGTGGCTGGCGCGCGATGCATCCGATGACGAGCCCTACGCCCTGTACGCCGCGAGCAACGCCGGGAGTCTCGCAGGATTGCTCGCGTACCCTTTCGTCGTCGAGCCGTTGGTTGCCGCCACCGATCAGGGCGCGATGTGGGGCGCATTGTTCGCGCTGGCTGCGATCGCAGTGCTCGCGAGCGCCTTCACGGCGACGGGACCCCGCGTCGCACGTCCACAACCCGTCGAGCC
Source organism: Bradymonadaceae bacterium (assembly GCA_041601915.1). Taxonomy (GTDB): domain Bacteria; phylum Myxococcota_A; class Bradymonadia; order Bradymonadales; family Bradymonadaceae; genus JBFIHF01. The sequence continues at coordinate 6,515 of JBFIHF010000189.1, read as the reverse complement.
GCACGCGCAGTCCCCCCGCGCCCCGTGGTTTCTCAACGCGTTCATCCCGGCGTCCCTGCTGTACGGTTTCACCGCGTTCGTGACCCGCGACATCGCGGCGTTGCCCATGATCTGGGTCGTCCCGCTCTCGCTTTATCTGCTCACGTTCATCCTCACGTTTGCCCGCCGACCCGTTCGTCTTCCGGCAGCGTTTGCGTGGGCGGGGCCGCTGTTGCTGTACGTCACCGCGATCGTCAGCGTGGTCTGGACGGCCAGTGTGGTGACGTTGGCACTGCACCTCGTCTGTTTCTCCGCGTTCGCCATGTACTTCCACGGCGAGCTGAGCCGGTCGCGCCCGGGCTCCGACGAGGCGACCGCGTTCTATCTGTGGGTGTCACTGGGCGGCGTGATGGGCGGGGTGGTCAACGCGGTGCTGGCGCCATTGCTGTTCTCGTCACCGGCCGAGTACGCACTCACGTACGGGCTCGCCCTGATCCTGATCCCGGCCAACTACGTGACCGCGTTCGAGCCTCGCACCCGACGCGCCTTGCACGCCGCGATGATGGTCGCCGTCGCGATCGCGTTCGCGTTTGCCCCCGGCGAGGTGGCGCCGAAGCTCGGCGCCGCGATGCTGATGCTCTTCGCATTCGTCGTGGCCCTCGGCATGCCCGCGTTGTCACACGTCATGCTCGCCGTGTTCCTCGGTGCGGTCGTCGCGTACCCCGGCGACGCCCAGGTCGTCGAACAGCGTCGCAGCTTCTACGGCACCCACACCGTCGAGCGCCGCACGATCGACGGCGTCGACTACGTCGGACTGGCGGACGGCATCACGCTGCACGGCCACGAGCGCGTCGACGGAGAGGTCCGGCCGCTCGGCTACTACCACTTCGAAGGTCCCTGCGCGGAGGTCTTCGCCGACGTCGGCGCCCAACAGCCGGCACTGCGCGTCGCGCTCGTCGGCCTTGGGATCGGCGCGATGTCGCTGTACAGCCGCCCCGACGACGAGTTCGTGTTCTTCGAGCTCGACGACACGGTCGTCGAACTCGCGAGGACGAGATTTCGCAGCCTCGCGGCGGCACAAGGCGCGGTGCGAATCGAGGTCGGAGATGGCCGACTCGGGTTGGAGCGAAGCACGCAGCGCTTTGACCTGATCGTGGTGGATGCCTTCAGCTCCGACGCGATTCCGACCCACTTGTTGACGAAGGAGGCGTTCGAGCTCTACGGGCGACGACTGGCGCCCGGCGGCCGGTTGCTGCTGCACACCTCGAATCGCTACCTCGACGTCGACCAGATCGCGATCGGCTCGCTGAGCGCGCTGGGATGGGAACATCGGCAGCGTCGCTGGGACCCGGAGGAGGACCTGCCTGGCGCATGGACCTCTAGTTGGGTCGTGGCGGCACCCGTGCTGGGGGCCCTTGGCGCACAGGCCAACTCCAGCCGCTGGCAGGTGCTGCGCAGCGACCTCGTCTGGACCGACGCCTACTCGAGCGTGCTCGGCGCAATTCGAGTCCCGAGACGGTGATTCTCGGCGCGAGCTCTGGCAATCGGTCGGACGGTTCGCTAGAAATCCCGCCACCCATGGGAGCAACGATGAAGTTCGAACAGATCTGTTTGTCGCTAGTTCTCGTCGCCGTGACCGCAGGATGTATGCAGGCGGCGCCCGTGGTGGAGCGTTCGGCAGCCCCGGCCATCGAACACGTTCGCGTCGATCATCTGGTGCTGGAGTTGCGGCCCGCGACGCTCTTTGCGGCTGATTTTCAACGGTTTCGCCTCGACGGGGAGCGGCTGGTGCCGATCGCCGACCCGTTCGATCGTGGCTGTTACTTCAGCGGGAGCGTGGTCGGCGAACCCGACAGCGTGATTGCCGTCAGGACCTGTGCGGCCGATCGGTCCGACATCGCGGGACTCGTCCTCGTCGGCGACCAGGGCCACGCGATCGAGCATGGTACGTTGGTTCCCATGTCGCCGCCCGCGGGTACGTGCGCGGTGGGCGAGGACCGCACACTCGACCGCGCGGCCGACATCGGGGCGCTGCCTGCGATCGAGACCGGCTCGCGAACGCGTCGCGCCGCGCTCTCCAGTGGCCAACCACGGTTCATCGAATTGCTCGCTGTCGAAGACTCGCGCATGGCCGCGGCGAGAAACCGGGGTGCGGCGGACGTCGCGCTGGCGACGCTGGCGGCGGCTGCGCTGTATGACAACGCTGACTTCGATACGCGGGTCTTCCCGCTGTTGACGGCGATCATCGAGACCGGATCGAGTGACCCATGGGGTCAACCGGCCTCGTCGGGCGGCGAGGCGTACTCCGGCGACTACCTGGACAAGTTCAACGCCTGGCTCGCCCGCAGCACGATGCTGCCGCGGTACGACCACGCGACGCTCCTCACGGGTTGGGACCTCGACGGTGCGACGGTGGGCATCGCCAATGTGGAAGGAGCCTGCGACCCCGACTACTCCGGATCGGTGGTGAACGGCATTGGCCCCGTCGACAGCGTCGGCGGGACGCTGGCGCACGAGATCGGACACACACTCGGCATGGGCCACGACGGTGACGCGAACAACTGCCGCCAGTCCGGGTTTGTCATGGCGTGGATCTCCACCGTCGGCGATCCCCCGGCGACCCAGTTTTCGACGTGCAGCCTCCGAGACGGGAACGCGTGGCTGGGCAGCGGCGCGGCGTGGTGCATCGACCACCAGGCCCAGCCGGCGCACGACGCGCCCGTGTGTGGGGACGGTAAGGTCGATGTCGGCGAGCAGTGTGACTGCGGCCCCGGCGGCTGTGCAGGCCGCGATCCATGCTGCCAGGAAGCGACCTGTCAGCTGCGCGCCGAGGCGACCTGCTCGGTGATGGACGGGTGCTGCGACTCCAACACGTGCGCGCCGTTTCAGGCGTCGGCCAACGTGACGTGTCGACCGGCGAGCTCGGTGTGCGACAACGCCGAGGTCTGCGACGGAGGCGGGCGCTGCCCGATCGACACCTACAAGCCGGCCGGCGATTCGTGCACCGACGACGCGGGGTGGACCGGTGCATGCATCACCGGCAACTGCGTGACCCGCGGCGGAATCTGCGAGGCACTGTCCGATGACTACGTGCTCGACCCGGTCCCTTATAGTTCGGCCTGCGCCGACGGTGGATGCAACGTGATGGTCTGTCTGTCCGAAGGCTCCTGCGCGTATACGAGCTATGGCACGCCCAATGGAACCTCGTGCGGCGCCGCTCGCCAGTGTTGGGAGGGACAGTGCGTCGCGTCGTCTTCGTTGCCCGGCGGGGATGGCTGCAGCCAGCCGATGCTGGACTCCGACGGGGACGGCGTGCGCGACTGCGACGACGAATGCCCCTACGACGCAGCCACGTCCTCCGCGCCATGCACCGTCGTGGCCCCCGACCCCGGTCCCGTCCCCGACCCGGGCGGCAACAACACGACGCCGAACCCCGGCAGCACGACCGGCGGCCCGTCAGATCCCGGCGAAGACCCCATCATCATCATTCAGCCAGCCGATGAGGCGGGTTGCGCCACGGCGCCCGCCGCTCAGGCATGGCCTGGTTTGTTGCTGCTGGTTGGACTACTAATCCGCCGTCGAGTGGCCTTGTGACTGGAGAGAGGATGCGAAAGACCACGATATGTATCGCTGTCGGGCTACTGTTGGCGGCCTGCGGCGGGAACAGTGACCTCAAGAAGTCGCCGCCGCGGAACAGCACGCCGAACGATCAACCGAACAACGCGACCAACAACACGACCGCGACGACCAACAATGCGACGACGGGGTCCAACAACCAGACGATCATCGAGCCCAATGGCGACGATGATGGCGACGGCGTGCTCAACGGGGTGGACAACTGTCGCGCCACGCCGAACGCGACACAGGCCGACATCGACGGTGATGGCATCGGCGACGTCTGCGACAACTGCGCGGATACCGCGAATCGTAATCAAGCCGACTCGAACGCTGACGGTGTGGGCGACGCCTGCCCCGGCGATCACTACTACCAACTCGATCTCGACAGCGATCGCGACGCCACCGTGGACGTGCTCGACAACTGCCGCAACGACGCCAACCCCAACCAGGCCGACGCTGACGGCGACGGGGTGGGTGATGTTTGCGACAACTGCCCGAGCCGTGCAAACCCGGCTCAGACGGACTCCAACGGGGATGGAATCGGTGATTCCTGCAGCCCCGCCGCCCAGGGGATGCTGTGCTCGTCGGCGATCTCCAGCGCTGTCCCCGACGTCTGGCTGCTGATCGACAATTCGGGATCGATCACGGATTCGCTGCAGGCGTATCAACAAGGCCTCCTGGGCTTCATCAACGCGCACGCCTCCGATACCCGGATGGGGATCTCCGCCCAGAGCACCCTGGATGGCAGCTGCACGGATACGTTCATGCTCGAGCTCGGTCAGTGGACGGCCAATCAGCTGTCCCAGCCGATCCAGACGCTGGCCCCGCAAGGGGGGTCCGCGGCCGACGCCGCGCTGGCGCACCTGCGCACCCAAAATTATCTGAACGATCCGCAGGATCCCGTCAGCGCCACGCGCTCCAAAGCGGTGATCCTGTCCACCGACGGCCCCTCCAACAACTGCGCGCAAGCGCCGCTTGCGCAGAACACCGCGGCGCAGCTGGCCGCGAATGGCATCGCGGTCTACATGATCGGCTGGAACTGGCAGGAGCCGACCACCACCTATCTGTCCACGGCCGCGGCCGCGGGGAACGGCGAGTTCTATGTCGCGTCCACCGCCGCACAGCTGACGACGACGTTGAACGAGATCCGCGGGAAGCTGAGCGGGCCCTGCAACCTGCAAGTCGACGACCTGTCCGATCCGAACAAGGTGTGGGTCACATTGGACGGGGCTCCGATCGTGCGAGACAGCCCCGACGGATTCTCGGTTCTCGGGTCGTCGATCCATCTCACCGGCGCGGCCTGCGCGTCGGCGATCGGGGGCGGCGCGGTCGTCGTCCAGCTCGGCTGCGCGATCGAGTGCGTCCCCACGGTGGAGACCTGCAACTACGTCGATGACAACTGCGATGGTGAAGTCGACGAAGGCTGCGCCACGTGTAGCCCGGAAGTCTGCAACACCCTCGACGACGATTGCGACGGCGAGGTCGATGAAGGCTGCTGATCCCCAGACGTTTGTAGGGTTCGCCAAGGTCGACATCACCGCCTGGGAACCCGAGATGGCGATGATGGGGTGGGGCAGGATGGACAACCGCATCGCGGGTGTTCACGAGCCCCTTCACGCGCGTGCGATGGCGGTCGGCGTGGGCGATCGTTTGGTCGTCTACTGCTGTATCGAGCTGATGGCCGTCTCTCTCGCGATACGAACGGCAGTGTTCGACCGCCTCAGACGCGATCACGGCGAGCTGGGCCTCGATGCGCATCGCGTGATGCTCACGGCAACGCACACCCACAGCGGGCCCAGTGGCTACTCGCACTATTTCTTCCTGAATCTCAATGGCCCCGGCTTCAGTCCGCCGGTGCTCGAGGCGGCGGTGAGCGGCGCGGTGGCGGCGATTGTCGCCGCGGTCCGCGGTCGTGTACCGGCAGTGCTGGCCGTGGCGACCGGCGAGATGCCCCTGGGCGAGCCGGTCGTCTTCAATCGCTCCTGGTTTGCGTACAACCTCAACGAGGACGTCGAGCCGGTGACCGCCGAGCGCCGCGACGAAGCCGTCGACCGCACGATGACCGTGCTCGAGGCGCGCGCGAGCGACGGTACACCGCTCGGTTGCGTGTCGTGGTTCTCCGTGCATTGCACCAGCGTTCACTCCGAGAACGATCGCCTGCACAGCGACAACAAGGGGATCGCGGCGTCCACGATGGAGGCGTTTCGTCCGGGGTACGTGGCGATTCACGCCCAGGAAGCAGCCGGCGACGCGACGCCGAACTACCGCTTCCACCGAGGTCGCCACAAGGTCGTCGGCCGGTTCGACGACGACTACGCGTCCGCGGAGTATAACGGGAATCAACAGGCGCGGTTTGCGACCACGCTGGCGCGCCGCGCGTCCGACATCGTGGTGCCCGCTGTGGACGGCATGGCCGTCCACGTCGACTTCTCGGACATCGAGGCGTCGGCGAAGTACGCGGGCCGCGCCGGCGCGAGAACGACGGGTGGGGTGCTGGGGCTGTCGATGGCGGAGGGCACCGCCGAGGGGCCCGGGCCGCTGCTCGGCGCACGCGCGCTGAATCGCGCGCTCACTCGACGTTCCGCACGTCGCCGCGAAGATCCGAAAGTCCCGATGCTCGAGGTGGGACGCGGGCTCGACGGCCGGTTCCTCGGTATGTTTTCGCTGCGTGCGATGAAGATCCCCGCGCTGGAAGACACGATTCGGTATGTGAAGCGGATCGTGGGTCGCGGGGAGATGAAGGGGCAGCCGTGGATTCCGCAGATTCTCCCGCTGCAGCTGCTGCGGATCGGGCCGGTTCTGATCGTCGGGGTTCCGTTCGAGTTGACGACAGTCGCGGGGCGCCGACTGCGCGCCGCGTTGCGACCGCTCTTCGACGTCGAACACGTGATCGCGAACAGCTACGCGAACGGCTATGC
>JBFIHF010000188.1:0-12056 GCA_041601915.1 Bradymonadaceae bacterium | reverse complement strand
CGTGGTCGCGCCCTGGCCTGAGTTCGGGTCCAGTTTGAAGTTGAGCCGGGACCCGCGGGCCAGCGGACCAGCGGATCGTGTGGCGGACGCGTCATGGCGACTGGTTGAAGTGCCGATCGACTCAGACGGTCACGAAAAGCTCTTGCGTTCGTCAGGGACGTCCGTTATACAGCGTCGCTCGGTGGGCCGAATCCCCTCGGACCGGCACCAACCGCGGGTTCGGGCCCATAGCTCAATTGGTTAGAGCTGCCGGCTCATAACCGGCTGGTCCCAGGTTCGAATCCTGGTGGGCCCATCGATGTCGCGAACGTGGATTGACGATGGTCTGTAGCCGTAACGGAAACTGGTTGATGTACCCCCGTCCCGCAGGACGAAACCCGGATCCCACCAGCGCCAGACCGAAACAGAACCTGTGAAGCGCCGAATCAAGCGATCGGCGCTTTTCCGTTTCTTGGTGATTGAAGAGGTACGCTTTGAAGGATGAGTTGGCCCGACTTCGCGAACTGCAACAAATCGACCTTCAGCTCGACGAGCTGGAGAAGGCAAAGAAGGCGATTCTCGATCGGCTGGAGGAAAACAAAGGTTTCCTCGACAAGCTGGTCGAAGATCTCGATACGCAGAAGAGCGAGCTTGACGAGATTCGGAAGCTGCAGTCGTCCAAGAAAGACGACCTTGCCGACATTCGTGAACAGCACGACAAGCGGCGCAAACGGCTTCATAACGTAGGCTCTACCAAAGAGTTTAATGCGGTCGAGAAGGAGATTGAGGTCCTCAAGAAATCGGTCGAACAGACCGAAGAGGAGCTCCTCCACCTCGGCGAGGTGATCGACACGACCGAGGCTTCGATCTCGGAGAAGGAAGAGAAGATCAACCAGCTGCGGGACTCGATCGCGCACGAGGAATCCGAGGCTGAAGACGGCCTGTCGGACCTCGACAAGCGGATCAAGTCGCTCAACGACCGCGAGACGACTCGCCGTGACGAAGTGTCGAAGCGCGTGCTGTACAAGTACGACTTCATTCGTCAGCGTCGACCGGGCGAAAGCGCGATCGCGGCGGCGAAGAACTCGCACTGCGAAGCCTGTTTCATGTCCGTTCAGCCGCAGCTCTACATCGAGATCCAACGTGGCGACACGATGGTCACGTGCCCGAGCTGTCAGCGCATCCTCTACTTCTGGGAGGATGCTCTGAACGAAGAAGTACCGGCGTAACAAGCTCCGGTTTCCGTGGCGACCGCTGGTGGGCCCTCGGGTCCACGAGAGGAAAGTCCGGGCATCGTAGGGAAGGATGGTCGGTAACGCCGACCGGGGGTAACCCCAGGGAAAGTGCAACAGAAAGTAAACCGCCCGGCTTCGGCCAGGTAAGGGTGAAAGGGTGAGGTAAGAGCTCACCGGGGCGGCGGTGACGTCGCTCGCTGGCAAACCCCATCCGATGCAAGACAAACAGGGTGAGAGTGTCCCGCTCGTTGACCCCGGGTTGTCGCTTGAGCTCACCGGCAACGGTGAGCCTAGATGAATGGTCGCTGCCCTTCGGGGAACAGAACCCGGCTTATCAAGGAAACCGGAAAAACGGCGAGCCCGCGGGCTCGCCGTTTTTTTGTGCGGTCACTCTTCTTCGTCGCCGTCGTGCTTCTTCACGCCGCAGCCCCAGCCGTCGTACGTCCCACCGAGCTCCTCGATGCGCGTGAACAGCGCGATCGTCAGCGCATCGATCGTGGCGAGGTCGACCGGTCCCCGCGAGCTGAACGAGAGCCCGAAGCGCCGATCGCCTTCGTCGCTCTCTTGCTCGTGCTCGATCGCAAATCCTCCTTCGGCGAGCTGTCGCGCGAACGACTTGCGCGTCGCCTCGTCGGGGAAGAACGCGAAATGGTCGATCTGGCGCACCACGGTCTCGACGTCCCCATGCTCGGCCAGCAGCCGGATGATCCGCTGATTGTTGATGCGCTGAAAATCGACGGGCTTGGGATACAGAAAGTCGAAGTACACTTTCCACTCCGCATCGAGCTGCGACACCGCGTCGACCTCCAGATCGCCGAACTCGTCGCTCAGATCGCGCAGCATCAGCTCGGTGTCGTTGGTCGCGGTGTAGAAGAAGAGTTCGCGGCGCCCGGACACCGTCAGTCGGCCGACCTGAATGCCGCCGCGTGCCGACGCCTTGGTCGCGATGAGGTCCTCGACTTCGTACAGCAGGTGGTTCGTATCCGAGCTCGGCATCCCGCTGGGCAGCGGGGCAAAGTTCAGGCGTACGATGTTGAGCCAGCGCAGGTTGTCGTACGGCGCGTCGGGCTGCGGACCCAGATTGACCGCAAACATCGCGAACTCGTCGGAGATGCGGCTCGGGTACACTTCCCACTGCTCTTCGTACTCTGTCACGTCGGCGCCGCTCACAGGCGGATGATGTCAGCAGAGACATCTTTGATCGCATGCCGCGTGTCGAACACGAGCTTTGCGTGTTCGGCGACGAGGTCGTAATCGATCTTCTTGTGCGCGGTCGTGATGACCACCGCGTCGTAGCTCTGCAGGGCCTCGAGCGACAGATCGACCGATGTCGCGTCGAACAGGTCCACGCGGTCGATGAAGGGGTCGTGGTACTCCACGGTCGCGCCCCAGTCCTCCGCCAGAATCTGCCAGATGTCGAGCGCGGGGCTCTCGCGCAGGTCGTTGATGTCGTTCTTGTACGCGACCCCGCACAGCAAGATGCGGGCGCCACCAGTCGCGACTCCGCGCGCGTTCAGCTCGCGGACCAGCTTCTGGACCACGAACCGCGGCATGTTGCCGTTGATGTCCGTGGCGAGCTCGATGAAGCGGTTGTAGAAGCCGAACGACTTCGCCTTCCAGGACAAGTACGTCGGATCCAACGGAATGCAGTGCCCGCCAATCCCGGGCCCCGGGAAGAACGGCATGAAGCCAAATGGCTTCGTCGCGGCGGCCTCGATGACGTTCCAGATATCGATGTCCATCCGATCGCACATCATCGCCATCTCGTTGACGAGGGCGATGTTCACGGCGCGAAACGTGTTCTCGAGCAGCTTGACGAGCTCCGCTTCACGCGCGCTGCCGACCACGTGCACGTTGTCCACCACGGAGCCGTACAGCGCGGCGATGAGCTCCGTCGACGCGGGGGTGACACCGCCCACGACCTTCGGGGTGTTCCGCAGCCCGTACCGGGCGTTGCCGGGGTCGACACGCTCGGGACTGAACGCGACGAACAGGTTGTCGTCGAGCTTGAGACCCGACGACTCCAACATCGGGGCCACGATCTCTTCGGTGGTGCCCGGGTAGGTCGTCGACTCCAAGACCACGAGCACCGGGCCACGCAGATAGGGCGACATCGACTGGGCCGCGGCCTGGATGTAGCTGACATCGGGGTCCTTCGTCTTGCGCAGCGGCGTCGGCACGCAGATCGAGATCGCATCGGCCTCCGCGATCCGCGCGTAGTCGCTCGTCGCTTCGAATTGCCCCTTCGCACGCGCCGCGGCGATCTCCTCGGACGACACGTCGAAGATGTAGGTCTCGCCGGCGTTGAGCTGACGAACGCGGTCTTCGTTCAGATCGATCCCAATCACGCGAAATCCGGCGCGACACAGCTCCATCGACAAGGGCAGTCCTACGTACCCCTGACCGATGACGGCGACGGTCGCGTCGGCCGCTTCGAGCTTGCGTTTCAGTGCTTCTCGCCCAGTAGTCATGCCCTCGCCTCAACGTTCGAACAGGTGCGAAGGATTACACGATCGCGGCCCAGGATTCCACCCACGCCCGTGGCGCGCGGGCCAAGTTGTCGATGTGCCGCTTTGAGAGTAAACTACGGCACGAAACCATGATTCACACCCGAGGGCGCTCGTGAACGCCGCGCACGTAGGAAAGGTAGTCGACGGACGCTATCGGCTCGATCGATTGCTGGGGGAGGGCGCCGCGGGCGCGGTCTATGCGGCCACGCAGCTGTCGGTCGACCGAGTGGTCGCCGTGAAGCTCCTTCATGAGGCCAACACCGAGCGCTTCGCCGCCGAAGCGAAGGCGATCGCGCGGCTCAATCACACGAATGTCATCACGCTTCACGACTTTGGCTTCGACGACGCACTCGGCGCGCACTTCATGGTCACGGAGTTCGCCGAGGGTGTCCCGCTCTCCGAGCGCATGCGCGAGGTCATGTCCACGGATCTCATCATGCGCGTGTCCCTCGAGATCGCCTCGGCGCTGCATCATGCGCACGCCAATGGGGTGCTGCATCGCGACTTGAAGCCGGAGAACGTCATCCTGACCCGCGCGGACGGCCGCGTGGACGTCGCAAAGGTCCTCGATTTCGGACTCTCGCACATGATCGCATCGGCCGAAGAAGCCGCGGACAACCCTGCCGCCGAGGATGCGCCGGCGCCGACCCCGGTGGTTGCGCTTTTCGAAGCCGACGAGGCGCGCGACGAGCCCGATGCTGCACCCACACAGATGTTGAGCGCCGACAAGCTCGACGAGGGGTACGGCGAGCAGACGAAGGCGATGAAGATCGACCGCGCGGCCATCGCGCGCGCCACCGCTGAACTCGCGGAGCGCGAGCCGGACACCTCGGTGTTGCCCCCGATGGATCTCTCCGCCGACTCCCCGTTTGGCCAGGAGGAGGAGTGAGCGACGAGCAGAAAGAGAAGTCGCCGGATGTGGCGTCCAGTTCCCAGGATCGGATGTCGGATCGCCTCGCCTCGCTGCGGGCGTCGATTCGCGCGAGCAAACAGCCCGAGCCTGAGCCCGCGGTTGATGCGGTGGTCGAGAATGTCGCCGAGGAGCTGATCGACGCTGCGCCGGAGCCGGAGCCGGAAGCTGCGCCCCTCGAAGACCCGGAGGTACCGGCGCTCCACGAAGAAAGCGCCGGCGAGTTTACCAGCGACGAAACCGCGATCTTGACGTCCTCCGAGCTGCTCGCGGCGGATGCGCGCGCGGCGGTCGAACCCGAACCCGAACCCCAGGATGACGAGGAGCAGCCGCCTCGACGTCCCGATCACCGGACCGGTGAGCAGTACATCACCAGCGACCTTCATCGCGTGGAGCCGACCGGGGAACACGAGGCGCTGACGTCCGGCGGACTAGTCTCCGAAATGGACCAGGCGTCCGAAGCGGCGGCCGATGAAATCGTGGCCGTCTTGGACCCCGCTGGGGACGCCACGTACCGCGTGGGCCCGACCGCGGTGCGCCAGTTGCCCGACCTCGCCGCCGTGCAGGGCACCCCGCTGTACATGAGCCCCGAGCAGTGCCGGAATGACGCGGTCCAACCGCCGACGGATGTCTACTCGCTCGGCGTCATGATGTTCGAATTGCTCGAGGGCGTGCCTCCGTTCATGGCGGACTCGATCGAAGAAGTCATTTTCAAGCATCTCGATGCGCCCGTACCCCAGCAGGTCTCCGAGTTCACGCCCGACGTGGTGAAGTCGCTCGTGAGCCGCATGCTGGCGAAGGACCCCGCGGATCGACCGGAGATGATCGAGATCATCGAGGTCCTCCAGCAGCACACCTCGATTGGTGGCGCCGACGTCCTCGGGCTCGAAGAAGAATCGTGGTCGGTGTCTCAGATCGAAGAGAGTTCGCCGATTCCCGACGCGGTCGGTCCGATTCCCGCCGCCGCTGTGCCCGAAGTGGATGCGCCGCCGCAGAAGAAGCCTCCGATCTGGATTTTCGCACTGCTGGGGCTCGTCGTGCTCGTCGTCATCATGTTTGCCGTGGTCTCCGGCTCCGATGCCCCCGATGGGCCACCCGTGGAGCCCGCCCCCGTGGCCGAGGTGCTGCCGGAGGTCCCCGTGGAGCCCGTCGAGCCCGTGGAACTGGCCGAGCCGGCCGAGGGCGAAGAAGTCGAGGAACCGGCGATGGAGTTCGGTATTGCCGCAGGAGACGCGGATGCCGGCAACGACGCTGGCGCCACCGAGGTCGCCGTCGAAGAGGTCGAAGAACCCCCACCGGTCGAAGAAGTCGCAGAAGCCGAAGTGAAGCCGAAGCCGAAATCGCGCACGACCAGAAAGAAAAAGAAGAAGAAGCCGACGCTTCAAGAGATTCGACTGTAGAGAGTTGCCACGATGCGACGAACCTTTGTGCTGGCCTCACTGATCGCCGTTTGCCTGCAGGTCTCCGCCATCGGAGCAGCGACGGCGCAAGATATCGTCTCGCTCAACGAGGACGGGATCACCGCGTTCTCGGAGGGCCGGTTCGCGGACGCCGCCGAGAAGTTCGGCCAAGCGTACGCGATCAAGCCGGAGCCCCCGCTGAAGAAGAACGAGGCCGTGGCGTGGTTCAAAGCGGAGAAGTGCTCCGAGGCGCTCGCCGCGGCGAAGGAGTACCTGGCGCTCGGGGTCGACAATGACCTGTCGACGCGCGAAGCGCAGACCGTCGCCGTGCGCTGCTACATCCAGCGTGCCGAAACGGAGCTCGCGAGCGGCAACACCGACTCGGCGGCGGCGGCGCTGGCCGATGCCCGCGCGAACTCTCCGGCCGAAGAAGACGTGCCCGTCATCACGAAGCTCGAAGCCGAAGTCACGACCCGTCGAACCGCCGCCACCGCGGAAGCCGAGCGGCTTCGCCTCGCGGCGGCGCAGGCCGAGCAAGACCAGGCCGCGCTGGACCGTCAGGGCGGACCGCCCGTTCTGGCGATGGGCTTGGTCGGCGGCGGCGCCGCGATCGTCGTCGGGACCCTCGTCTACCACCTCGCCTTGGCGACGGGCACCGCGTCGAAGTTTCGCGAGGCATCGGCGGCCGGGGACCGCGCCGAGTATGACAAGCTCGGGAAGCGCCTCACGACCGGGAACTGGCTCATCCCGACCCTGTATGCGGTGGGGCTCGCCACATCCGGGGTCGGCGTGTACCTGTGGTGGAGCAGCGGAGACCGCGAAACGAGACCTGCCACAGGGTCGCTCGGCATGGAGTCGATCGGCGTGACCGCGACCTGGATCTACTGAGTTGAACTTTGCGAAAACTGGCCCGCGTTGGTACGAGGGCTATGATGACCTGTAGTCGGCTTCCCGTGGCTTGATGACGAACGAACTTCCCCATGCGCTGCTGCAGTGTTCGGACTGTAGTACGACGTTCCGCGTGACCCTCAAGAAGGGCCGCGTTCCGTCGAAGCCACTGCCGTGCCCGAAGTGCAAGCGCCCGATCACGGTGACCGAGGCCGACGTCGTCCAGCCGGGCGCCAAGACCGCCACACCGCCGACGGGTAGCGGCGAGCTGCGCCAGACAAAGCCCGGCGACCTGTTGCGCAAGACGAAGCTCGTCGAGGTCAACGATGCGAACGTGTCCGCACTGATGGACCCACCGACAGCAGAGATCGACGTCGACGCGGCGCCAGAGGAGCAGGACGACGCGCCGCCGTCGGACGGTCCGCCCAAGTTCGGGATCATTCAGCGCAAAAAAATCACCGGTCGCGCGGCGCGCAAACCCGAAGACGTGAGCGCCACGGCGAGTTCGCCCGGTGTGCATGTCGTCAAGGGCGATGGACGTGGAGCGCGCGACAACGTGTTCGGCAAGCGGGTCGCGAACTCCCAGGCGCTCGGTCGCATCGCGACCAAGCAAGTTCGCCTCAGCGGACCACCACCGTCGATCGATCCGTCGGATCCCGATCTTCCACAGCCCGCCCACGAAGAGCACGACCACCCGGCGTTCGAACCCGCACCAGATCCCGTCGTCGCTGAACCTTCGCTCGACGAAGGGCCCGCCGATTTGCCGCGCGCGGCAGCGCCGGCGAAGTCGAAAGTCGGCCTCCCGCTGGGTGTTCCGCTCTCGGCGCCCGTGGCGGACGCGGGCGTCGAACCGTCCGAAGGCTCAGGCCTCGATTTGCCGCGCGCGGCGTCCGCGTCGCGTTCGACGGTCGGTGTGCCTCTCGGTATCCCGTTGTCAGCCCCGATCGCCGACCCCGGACCGGCTTCCGGCGTGTCCGACCTGCCGCAGTCCGCTGCGCCTGTCGCCTCCAAGGTCGGACTTCCCGGTGTCCCGCTCGGCGTGCCGTCCGCCGCCACCGGACTGCCGAAGAAGATCGACTTCTCCAAGCTGCGCCGCGCGATGGAGAAGCTCGACCGCGAGTCCGAGGCCGTCGACGACAGCGAAGCCAGCAGTCCGGCGGAGGACTTCGATCTCGACCTCGTGTTTGACGAGGTTCTCAGCGAGGCGAGCAGCCAGATCGAGACCGGATCGCTGATCGCGATGGGCGACGGGGGCGAACCCGACGCCGCGTCGTCGCCGGAGCCGGAGGTTCCCGAGTCCGAGAGCTCCGAAGAGATCGCGTCGGATCCCGAAGGCGAAGAGCCGCTGACGTTGATTGAGCCGTCCGAGCCATGGGCAGCACCGGCGCTGGCGGTTCCGTCGGACGATGAACCGTCAGATGGCTATGAGCTCGGCGATGCCGAAGTGCCCGTGCGACCCACCGATCCCGATCGCGGCGGGCAGCGCGGGATCTTCGTCGGGATCCTGCTGCTCCTGATCGTCTGCGCGCTCGCCTGGTGGCTTCAGTAAGCACATCGCTGTTGCGTGTCGAACGCCAGCCCGCTATGTACTGACCCGCTGGTCACAATGAGGAGCACGGTGAGCTACGTCGACGGTATCGTCCAACTCGCGAAGTCTGATCCGATTGATTTCGACGCGCTCGAAGCCGCGCTCGATGGCGCGACGCATCACGAGCGCGTCCAAGCCAGCTGGAAGTTTACGAAGAAGGTCCAGCGTCGGCTCTTCGATCAAGCGAGCGGCCGACGAGTCTCGTTCGATCAGTTCGTGCCGCACGAGGACACGTACCGGCCGATTCACCACTGGGGAAAGAACACCGTCTTTCCCGGTGTCGACCACTTTCAGAAGCGCTTCGCGCGCGTGCCAGGTCGTGAAGACGTGCTCTACGGCTACAACGAGAGCTGGTACCGCTTCGCCGTGTCGCCGGGCTACTACGTCGCCTACATGGACGATGAAGCCGGCGAGCTGGTCGTCGACTACACGCGCATGCCCGAGGGACGGCCGGATGAGTGGCCGACGATCCTGCCGAACTGGTTCGGTCTCGGTCCCCTGATCTTCCTCGGGATGCAGGATCGACTGCGCCGCGTCTCCCAACATGTCACGATCGGCCGCGCCTACAAGTCGAAGCCGATGAACCAGTGGTTCGTGCTGGTCCGCGAACCTTGACCTAGAGTTCGTGCAGCGCAATCGGTCCGTCCAGACAGCGTTCGCCCCAGTCGAAATCGTGGGACGACACGAGCACCTGACCTTCGGACCCGCCCGTGCGGTGCCAATCGCGCAACCTCCACATCGTGAGGCGCGCGGCGTCCAGGTCTGATGCCG
The DNA here is from genome assembly GCA_041601915.1 of Bradymonadaceae bacterium. GTDB lineage: Bacteria > Myxococcota_A > Bradymonadia > Bradymonadales > Bradymonadaceae > JBFIHF01. The sequence continues at coordinate 2,775 of JBFIHF010000188.1, read as the reverse complement.
CGATGCGCGGGAACATCCCGAACTCCCGCTCCTCGGTAATCTGCGCGACGGTAAAGACGGCGTCGGCGACGAAGAACACCTTGCGTCCATCCGTCAGATGGAAGCGGTACCCGACATGCCCCGGGCTGTGCCCGCGCAGCGGCACCGCTTCCACCGAGCCATCGCCGAAGACATCGAATCCGGTGCCCACGTCGAGTTCGTTCGTGAGCTCGAGCCGCTGCACGCGGGGTGACAACGCGCGAAAATCGGATTGGATGTAGCCGGCACGGATCGCCTCGGTGGCCCCCAGAGACGTCGCATGGTCCCACTCGACGCCGTCGATCCAGAAGTTCGCGTGGGCGAGCTCCTTCATCCCGCCCGCGTGATCCCAGTGCAGGTGTGTGACGAGGATGTCGTCGACCTCGGCGGGGCGGAAGCCCAGCTGCTCGATGCGCGGCACGATCGCCCACTCGCGTCGGAACTTCTGGCCCGCCTTGCGCAGGAACGAGCCGACGACTTCGCCGGCGTTCGAGGGCCCCTCGTGGCCAAACGGTGCATCGATGACGATCGGGCCGCGCTCGCTGTGATAGGCGACCGCACACAGAAAAGGCATCGGCGCGAGCTCGAACCCCGCCCCTTTCTCAAACGCTCCGCGCGGCACCCGAAACCAGCCGCAGTGGAACAGCCAGAACTGCTCAATCATCCCGGCGTACGGGCGGAGATTTCCTCAAACGCCTCGAACATTGCCGCCTTCAGCTCGTCGTCGGTGCCGTAGAGCTCCTCGACTTCACGCGCCTTCGACAGCGCCTCGATCCAGGCTTCGATGGTCTGCTCGGGAGACGTCGACCGCAGCAGCTTTCGCAGCATGTAGTCCTCGAGATTCTCCCGAATCTGGGGCGCTTCGACGATCTCCAGCAACTCGCGGTCAATGAGCTTATCGAGCGCCAGCGCACACAGCTCCGAGGCGAGCTGCATCTCCGGCGACATTTTGACCGGCTCGGCCTCTGCTTCCTCGCGGCGGTCGAGCAGCGAAGCGATCTCCATCAGCAGGGCTTCGTCTTCCTTGGAGTACCCGCCACTGCCCCGCTCCTCCATGGGTTCATTCTGGAACGAGAGCAAGTCCTCGTAGCCCTCGACGACGAACGTGAGGAACTCTTCGAAGCTGTTGTACATCGGGTACTGATCGTACCCGGACTCCAGGCCGACGCGGCGTAGCTTGGGCTCGGCGTAGGACATCGTCGCCGGATCCCAGTACACGACCTGAAAATCGAAGTCCGATCCGGTGATGAACGTCTTGGCGAGGTCCTTGACGACGGGGTGTTTGGGGTCGCGCTGCTTGAACGCGAACTCGTGGCCGGCTTTGACGTCGGCGAACGACTCGCCGCGTCGGGGTTCCGTGGCGCCGGCGACGGCCCAGTCGTACTGATCGGCGCCGTCCATCCCGTTGCACAACCGCAGAAATGCCTCGTAAGACGGCGGAAGCTCGCGTCCCCATTTCGCGGCGAGCGCGGCGATCTCCTCATCGGTGGCCGGAGCGCGAAGCGACGGACGGGGCTTGCGCCCGAGCCAGTCGATTTCGTCGAGCACGGCCCGAAGTTGGGCGACGAGGTCCTCGATTTGATCGCTCATGCCTGATTCACAAGAAAGGGGCGCTGGAGCGCGAACCGCACGAGTCTACGCCTGAGCGCGCGCGACATGCAACGGTCGATCAATCCGGACTTTCGCTACATACAGGGTCGGCCGCGTCACGGAAGCTCGCGGAGCAGCGTGACCAGCGACTGGCCCCGCAATTCGGTGCAGAGCTCCGCCGCGCTGATCGACGCACCGACGTCCCAACCGAGAGACGCCGCGAGCCGTGCCACCACCCGCTGCGGGGTCCAGCCGGCCGCGCGCAGCGATCGCAGTGATTCGGCGTCGTTGCGTTTCGACATCCGCACACCGAGCGCATCGGACATCAACGGCACGTGCCAGAACCGAGGGATCGGCGCGTCGAGCGCGCGGAGGAGCGCGACTTGTCGGGGCGTGGAATCGAGCAGGTCCGCTCCACGAAGCACGTCCGTGATGCCCATCGCGATGTCGTCGACCACGACCGCGATCTGGTAGGCCCACATGCCGTCGGCGCGGCGCAAGACGAAGTCCCCGACGTCGTTCTGCAGGTTCTGCGTGAACGAGCCGAGGATCTCGTCTTGCACGGTGATCCCGCCCTCCACCGTACGATACCGCCACGAGGGCGCGCGGTCCGGTTTTCTGTCCTCCACGGCCGCGATTTCTTGAGCCGTGAGGTCTCGACAGGTCCCCGGATACACGGGATTCCGCTCGTGGGGCGCGCTGGAGGCCTCCGCGATATCCTTGCGGGAGCACCAGCACGGGAACACTCTCCCGGCCTGATCCAGCGCCGCGAGCGCCTGTTCGTAGATCTCGTCGCGCTCGGACTGGTTGTAGGGGCCATACGCGCCGCCGACGTCGGGGCCTTCGTCCCAGTCGAGGCCCAACCAGCGCAGATCATCGAGGATCTCTTCGGCGCTCCCCGCCACATTGCGCGGCCGATCGAGGTCTTCCATCCGCATCACGAACGTTCCGCCCACCAGCCGAACCTGCAACCACGCGATCAGCGCGGTGCGCACGTTGCCCAGATGCAGCGGGCCCGTGGGGCTTGGCGCGTAGCGCCCTCGGACATGTCCTTCGTCGTTCACCTGCGCATCGTATCCGCTACCAGGGCCCTGACGCGAGGCGCGCGTCGAGGTTCGCTTCACCGCGTTTCTCGAGCGAACGGGCTTTCCGAACACCAGCGGGGCG
>JBFIHF010000187.1:0-12080 GCA_041601915.1 Bradymonadaceae bacterium | reverse complement strand
GTCGCCGCCGGCCGAACCTCCGCCGCCGCCGCCGCCGCCGCCTCCGCCGCCGCCGCCGCCCACGCCGTCCGTCTTGCCCGGCGCCTGTGAGTACCGCGAAGCACCGCCGCCGCCGCCGCCACCGCCCGCGCCGCCGCCACCACCACCGCCTTCTGCGCCCGCGGCCGCACCACCAGCGCCACCACCGCCCTCGCCACCGCCGCCACCGCCACCGCCGCCGCCGCCGCCGCCGCCGCCACCGCCCTCGCCGCCGCCGCCGCTCGGATTGTTGGGATCGGCCAGCGTACCTGCGAGCTCGTCATTGGCGTTGGTAAACTTCGACTCGACGGTGCCGCCAAACAGTTTCGCGATCCCGAGCACGAACAACGCCACCAGGATCAGCATGACGATGTACTCCGCGGCCGTTGCGCCTCGGCGTTGCTTGAGCCATGTCGTGAGATGCGTCATCGATCAGTCGTTTGCAGTGGAGCAGTGTTCGGAGAGGATCTTCTCATATTTGCGGGAGGTTCCATAGCGTTTGCACAGCCCGGCAATCCGGCTCTCATTCGTCGTCCGTTTGTAAACGTCCACGAGGGCCAAAAGGATTTCCTGATCGTCGTTCGTGGTCAGCGCGAGCTCGAGCCAATGGCCCGCCATCGCCCAGTTTGCCTGCTTCTGGTACGCAATTCCGAGCGCCTTTTGGTCGGCGACCTGCAGTTGGGAGAGCGGCAATGACGTGAACCCGCCCACCGCGTCCGCCCACCGGCCCTCCGTGTACGCCGCTCGCGCGCGCTGAAGCCCCGCGAGCGCCGTCGCGACCTCGTCGGGCGGATCCTCCTCGGTCACCTGACGTTCGATGACGGGCGCGTCGCCAACCGGCGTGGTGTCCGTGTCCGCGACCACTTCCGGCGGCGTCGGGACCTCGGCGGGCTCGGGGTCCTTGAGGCTGTCCAAGGACACGACCGTGCCCATCGCAGGCTGGTAGGCCTTGCCGCACGCAACGGCTCCCTCGATATATAGGCGGTAGTACCGCTCCCGAAGCTCGGACGCTCGCTGACGCACGACCATCGAGTTCTTGGCCCGACCGTTGGTCAGCTCGTCGTAGCACTCGTAAAAGTTGATCGCCAACCACGGCTGCTTGAGATGCCGATCATACAGGAGCCCGAGGTTCACGTAGGGCGTGGGATCGCCGGGATTCATCTGCTGCGCGATCATCAGGTAAGACTCGGCGTCGAACGGCTTGCCCGCGTACATCAGCGCCGTACCGAGGTTGTTGTAGATCTGCTGCTTCTCGGACTCCTGGTACAGCAGATACTGGTAGACGCGAACCGCGGACACGTAGTTGCTGGTGCTGACGTAGAATCCGGCCAACTCCTGGGCGACATCGATCCCCGCACCGTAACGCATCGCATGGCTGTAGTAGCGTTCGGCGCCGGACAGATCGCCCGCCTTGAGCGCGCACTGGGCAGCGCGGTGGAACATCCCCGCGTCCTTGGCACCCTCGGCGATCGCCTCTTCGTAGCTTTGCAGCGCGTGGGCGCAATCGCCCCGATCAAAGGCTCGATCGCCCTGGCGCTGCACGCTGGCACAGCCGACCAGGCACCAGGCGCCGAGGATCATCCAATAGGGCGCGGTACTCCGGCGCGCGTGACGTGGTGCGGTCATGACAGGTTGGGGGCTCAATTCAGTAGATTGACGCAGCCGGATAGACTCCGTCATCCTTCATCTGGCGTTCCTGCGCGACCGCCCACTGATTGAACAGACATCGTTTGTCGGGGAAGTACGCCTGGACCTTGTTCAGCTCGCCGGCCATCTGCTTGTACATCTTCCGGGTCCGGAAGTTTCGAAAGTTCAGCTGAGCCTGTTTGAACTTCACGTCGAGACCCGCTTTGACCTTGGTCTGCAGGGTCAAGATGTCGGCCATCTCGTCGGGGGTGTCCTCGATCCCGCCCTGCAGCAGCAGGCGCTGTGCGCGCTCGAACTGCTTGTACGACTCGTACGGATTCGTGATGTCAGCGCCGGCCTGTTCGTTGAGGTTCTTGCCGACCTTGTAGGCGTTCATCGCCTCGGCCCGACAGTTTGCGCGGCCCACGCAGTCGATGTCGCTCTTCTCCCAGGTAATGAACTCTTTGTCCGGATCCTGGAGATTGATGTCCGTGTTGAGCGCTTTCTCCGGCACCGGCCACAGCATGAGGACCACCACGCCGATCACCCCGATCAGCGCACCGTAGATGAGCCACGGGTTGTTCCCTTTCGTCTGCTTATCGGCCTTGGCCTGGGCGGCCTGAATCCGCTGAAAATCGGTCTCTTTCTCTGCGAAGCCATCCTGGGCCTCGGCCGAGTTCGCGATCTGGTCCCAGCTGACAATCCCACCATCGCCCTGGGGAGCCTGAGCCGCCGCCGCAGCGGGCTCGGGGGCCGCCGGGGCATTCCAATCCGCGTTCCCCCACCCGCCATTGCCACCGGCGGGCTGCGCGGCCGGCGCCCCTTGAGGCGCGGGAAACGAGTTGGAGGGCGCAGCAAAACCAGCCTGAGCGCTTGGAGCGCTTTGCGGGGCCGCCCTGCGCGGCGCGGCGTGCGAACGAAACGTAAAGGACAGTTGCCCGAAATGGATTTCGCTGCCGTCGTAGAGTTGGACCTCGCCCTGAACCTGCCCGCCATCGATGGCAGTGAGGCCGCCACGGGAGAGCACGACGAGCTGCGGACCCTGCGGGTCGACGCGAATCATCGCGTGCTGACGGGACACGGTGGGATGGTCGAGTACAAAATCGGCGGTCTTATCCCGGCCAATCACCACGGAACCCGCGTCGAACGAGAATTCGCGATGTTGTCCGTCTTGGATGTACTCGAGCCAGAATGAAGCCATACCACTCACGCGACTTGGTCCAACATCTGCGGGCTAAACCGGGTGTGCCCCGTCCGCATTCCTACTGATTGTAGACCTTCAGAATCATGGCGCCGACGACAATGACAATCACGGCACCGAAGATGAACATCAGGGGAAGGAGAATCTTGACGGCCGCCTGACTGGCCTTTTTCTCGACCTTCTGCGTGCGCTTGTTGCGAATCGTATCGATCTGCACCTCGAGCACGGTCGCGAGCGGCGAGCCACGCTTCTCGGACTGAAGGATCGCGCCGACCATCGACTGCAGATAGTCCGACTTGACCCGCTCACACAGGTTGATCAGGGCATCTGCACGGGCGGTGCCGACGCGCATCTCTTGGAGCACGACGCCGAGTTCTTGAATCATCGGATCGTCAGGGTTCTGTTCCTGGCCCCGGGTTACGACGCGATCGAGCGCCGTCATGAAGTCGAGACCGGCGCGCATCGAAAGCACGAGCAAGTCGACCGTGTACGGCAGTCGGCGGTCGATCTCGAGCAGTCGCTCGGTGATCGCGCCATTGAGCTGCAGGAACGGCATGTAGAACCCGACGCCCGACGCGATGAACGCGACCGGAAGCTGCGGGGTGCCCGTCATCATGGTCGTCATCAGGGTGAGCATGACGAACATGACCAACGAGGTGACGCAGCACGCACCGAGGAACTCGTTCGGTGTAAACGCGCCCATGAAACCCGAACGCATCAACTTGTCGCGAAGCCCGGAGCGGACCTTCGAAATCTGGAGGAACCGGGTGTCCGGCATGTGCTTGAAGTAGTGCGCGAAAATCTTGATCAGCGGGAGCAACGACGCGTAGAGGTCGTTCTCCTCCATCAGCCGCTTGCGCTTGGTCTGACGGTAGCCGTAGATCTCGTCCTCATCGACGTCGTCCGGGACGAAGCCGAACACGAACAGCGCGAACGCTGCGAAGATGAGTCCAATCGCTCCGAGGAGTAAGAGTTCCCCGGGAATGCTTGCCAAAATACCCATGCTCAGACCTCGATCGCAACGATCTTGAGGATGAAGACGACGCCGATGATGTTGAGAATCGTCGCGACGGCCAGAATCATGTAGCCCCAGAGCGTCTCAAACAGCGGCGTAATGAGCTCGGGGTCCATCATGTAGAACATCCCGATGACGACCAGCGGCATCAGTCCCATGACCCACGCCTGCATCTTGCCCTGCGCGGTCTGCGTGTCGATGACCCGCTCGAGGCGGTAGCTCTCGCGAATCGTGTTTGCAATGTCTTCGAGAATCCCCGGGATGTTGCCACCGACCGTTCGACCGATGAGCAGCGCGGAGACCGCCAGCTGCAGGTTTCGTGCGGGGACGCGGTTCTGCATGTTGATGAGCGCGGTATCGAGCGGGGTGCCGAGCTTGTACTCCTTGAGAAGCACGCTCAGCTCCTGGGTGATCGGCGGTCCCATCGAGTTGATCACGTCCTGGATCGCGTCGGGCAGTGCCGGGTTCGCCTTGAAGCTGTTCGCCATGTAGATCATCGACTCTTCGACCTGCTCGTTGATCTCGGTGATGCGGCCCTTCCAACGCTTCTTGAGCCACATCCGTGGACCCATGATCCCGAAGAAGCCTCCCAGCAGACTCCCGGTGAGCCAGCTGCCGAGGAGGTAGGAAAACGTCCCGATCAACCCGAAGAACAACAGGCAATGCAGCAGGAAGAACTCCTGTGGACTGATGTCGAGGAACAGTCGATACAGCTCTTTGCCGATGACTTTCTCGTAGACACCTTTCTCGCGCGCCATGCGCTCGGACGCCCACTCACCACCGCCCATCACCGCCAGCATGCCGGCGATGAAGACGAGGGCCAGGGCTACCCACAATGTCGAATCAGTCACGAAGATCCTGAAGCTGTCCTGCAACCTCGCGAAAGCACGGGGTTGGCGGGGGATTTTGGTTTGACGCGTCGCAGGGTAGTTTACCTTCCAAAACGGGCACGCGCAAGCAGACGATCGCCCGATCCCCGCGGCATACCGCGCGGCGAAACGACTTCGAACCCCCGGTGGTAGTGTCGCATGGGGCGCCCGGCGAGCGGGATCCCGCAGACTCTTAGCCCATGCATCGTCGAGCGAAGGCGGCGAAGAGATCGAACCGACGAGCCGCCGAGGCGCTCGCGTGCATTTGTGCGGAAGCTCTTAGAAGAACTCTTCCATGCTCGCGAATCCCTTGATGATGAATTCGTTCACGAATGTCGGAAGGTATCCTGTGGCGAGGTGATAGCCCTGGACCTTGTTATTCTCGTCCATGTGCGTCTGCTTGTAGACGTAGATGTCCTCACACTGCACCCACCCGTCCTCGTCGATCCCGACGACCTCGGTGATGTGCGTGATCCGGCGCGAGCCGTCGGAGAACCGTGCCTGCTGCACGATGAGCGAGACGGCGTTGGCGACCTGCTCACGAATCGCGCGCGACGGCAGATCCATCCCGGAGAACATCACGAGGGTTTCGATTCGACCGATCGCCTCGACGGGACTGTTGGAGTGAACGGTCGTCATCGATCCGTCGTGTCCGGTGTTCATCGCCTGAAGCATATCGAGCGCCTCACCACCGCGACACTCGCCGACGACGATGCGGTCCGGGCGCATTCGCAGGGCGTTCTTCACGAGATCGCGGATCGAGATCTCGCCCTTGCCCTCGAGGTTCGGCGGCTTGGTTTCGAGGCTGACGACGTGCTCCTGCTGCAGCTGCAATTCGGCCGCATCTTCAATCGTGACGACGCGTTCGGTCGGTCCGATGAAGCTGGAAAGCACGTTGAGCAGGGTCGTCTTGCCGGAACCCGTACCCCCGGAAATGATGACATTCTTGCGAATCCGCACCGCGCGCGCGAGGAACTTCGCCATCTCCCCCGTGAGCGACTTGAACCGAATCAGGTCACCGATCCCGAGACGGTCCTCGGGGAACTTCCGGATCGTCAGACACGGATCCTTGAGCGCGAGCGGCGGAATGACGGCATTGACGCGAGAGCCGTCTGCGAGCCGTGTATCGACGAGCGGTGTGGACTCGTCGATGCGTCGACCACGCGGAATCACGATGCGCTCGATCACGGTCATCATCGACTTCTCGTCGTTGAAGAACCGGTCCGTCAAAATGATGCTGCCCCCGAGCTCGGCGTAGATGTGGTCGCGATCGACGACCATGACCTCGGTGACCTTCTTGTGCTTGATCAAGTCCTCGATCGGACCGAGGCCACAGACCTCGTCCATGAGCTCCTTGAACGCGTCGTCCTTGGTGAAGGGCGGCGGGATCTCCTGCTGACGCTGGAGGATCAGCTCCTTGAGCTTGCCGGAGACCTGTCGCACGACGCGAGGCGCGGCGTAGTCGGTGATCTCGAAGCTGTGCAGGTCGAGGCGGTCCTTGAGCTCGTCGTGGAGCAGCGTCTTGAATTCGACGAACGGCGCGCGCTGCTTGCGGTCGAGCACCTGGACCTCGCTGCCGCTGAGGCTGACGCGAGGCTCCTCGCGATCGGGCTCCGGAGCGGCGCGGCCCAGGAAGAGGCGCACGTCGGAGGGCTCCGTGGACCGGAGCTCGCGTTCGCCATACGGGTTAAACTGTCCCGGTACAGGCGCAGCGCGTTGGGGTGCGGGGCTCGAACCGGCGGCCGTCGCCTGAATCAGGGACGACTGGTTCGGCGCCGGACCGATGTGCGAGGCGAGTGCGGAGCCCTGGGGCCCGCCCGCCGTCACGCCGCCCATGCCCGGATTGCTGGGCTGTGGCCCGCGTGCGACCTGGTCGTGGGTGGGCGCCGCGGACGGCGCGGCGCCGTTCGCGGGCTCCACGCAGATGCGGTAGACATCGATGGTGGCAAACTCGCCGTCTCGCAGTTCCCGAGTTCGATCCACGCGTTCGCCGTTGACGACGACCCCGTTGGCGGACTGGTTCACGAGCATGATGCGGTCGCCCATGATCTTGAGCAGCGCGTGTCGACGGGAGACCGTCTTGCTGCCCAAGATGATGTCGTTGCTCTGGCTTCGACCGATGGAAACTTCGGCGACCTGCTGATCAACGGGGTACACGTACTCGTTGCCGAAATTGTCCAGAACTCGAATTTGCTTCATGCCTACTCTATCTCTTCGTTCGGCTTGGGGGCCGGCGGCTTGGGCTTGGGAGCGGGCGCGCGTCGCGTGGTCGAGGCGGCCTGCGCGTTGCCCAGCTCGGGGATGTCCACGGCCTGGGCACCGGAGTCGAGCAAGCGCTCGAACACACCGTTGATCAGCGTGTTGTGGACCTTACCGCCAGGCTCATAGACACGCGGGGTCACAAACAGCGCGTTGTCGACCTGTGTTCCAATGAAGCTGCGTCCTTTGAACAGCCATCCCAAGATCGGGATGCGGCTCAGGAGCCACCAACCACGCTCGGTGGAGGTGTCGATGGTGTTGAGCTGGGAGTTCACGAGGACCGACTGTCCCTCCATCATGTTGATGACGGCGGTCACACGGGAGTTCCGAAGTGCGGGGACGTCGCCCACGCCGTTGGCTTTGTCGAGCTCACTGATGTCGACGTTGAGATTGAGCTTCACCCGATTCTCGAAGTCGAGGATCGGCTTGACCTTCACCACCATGCCGTACTGCTTCTCGATGATCGAGGCGCGGTCCTGGCTGACGACGCGAATGAGCAGCGTGCCACCTGCGTGGTACTCGGCTTCGGTGCCCGTCTCGGTCACGACGAGACCGTGCTTGATCTCTTTGATGAGTCCGTGCTCGGCCATGAGGTCGAGGGCCAGATTCAAGTTGCCGATCACCGACCAGTACGCGACACCGTCGCCGCCAGTCAGTGTCAGTGCGTCGGGCAGACGCGCCGGGTTGTTCTCCCCGGGCATGATGCCGTTGCCGAAGCCCTCGCCGCCGTCGTAGTACAGCGGGACATCGCCGGAGCCGAAGCTGAGGTTGCCGCCGAGGAACTGGCCCCACTGCAGGCCCGCGTTGTCACGATCCGTGACGGCGAGTTGGATGAAGTAGAGGTCGAGGGCCACCATGCGCGCGCCTTCGACGAAGGCCTCACGGAACTGCGTGAAGTTGAGAACCTGCGCCGGATACAGCTCCGTGAGCTTCTCGATCTTGGTCTTGAAGATCTCGGAGGCGACTTCGCCCTCGAGCAGCACGCGGCCTTTGACGACGCGCACGTCCACGCCGGAGCGCTCGCCGAGCACCTCGCGAACTTCAGACGCCAGCGACTCCGGGTTCACGCCGACGACACGGATGAGCAGTGTCTTTTGGCCGCGGTCGGAGAACAAGTTGACCGTCGTCACGCCGGGCGATTTGCCGGTGAGGATGATCTGCTTGCTGTCGCTACTGGTCTTGGCGTCGGCGATCTTGGTGATCCCGATCGTGACCCGCGTGACGCCGCGCGCATTGAAGGTCAGAGTCTCGCCAACGGAGATGGTGAATTCTTTGTCCGGGGCCTGAGCATACGCTTCAGTCTGAGCCGCGGTCGTAGTGATGACGGCGGCGCCCAACAGCAAACAGGTGGCAATCCAGAATCGCATGTCTCTCCCTGCGAGAAAGCGGGTAGTCGCTCCCATGAACTCCGACGGGTGGCGGGGGTCATGGATCTGAGCGCTGATGACTTTGGGGCAGTATTGAACGAATCGGCGGGAAGCGCAACAGACAACGCACCGCGTGGGGAGCATCGGCGCGGTTTGCAGACCGAGATCGGCAAAAAAAAACGCGACCCCAGAGGGTCGCGCGAATCGGTCGACGAGTTCGGTCTAGTTGTCGCCGCGGATGATCTCGATCGTGTCGACCGCTTTGACGGCCTTCTTCGGTTTCTTCCGAATTCGAATCTGACGCTTCTCCTGGATGACTTCGAGGTCTTCGAGGACTTCGCGCAGCGTCTTCTTCGTGATCGTCGAGACTTCGACATCCTCACGGTTCCGAAGCAGCAGGGTCATCTTGCCGCGTGTTTGAGCGATCGTGAGCAGTTCGGCCTCGTCGATCGTGACGGACAACGTGACGGTGGAGTAGGACCCGCCGCGCTTGGCTCCGTCGCCTCCGGGTACGTCGGAGATTTCCTGACCGACCGCCAACATCGTGACGTTCTGGAGCAGGGTCATCGTGACGTAGCCGACGGCCTTGTTGCCGGAGGCATCTTCGACGAGCTCTTCTTTGGTGCCGATCGGGAAGGTGCCGAGGATATCGACGCGATCACCGGGTCGCAGCAAGCCGGAGACGCCGGAGATGGCGTCGACCGCGAGCGCCATCGCGCGCTCTTCGGGCGGAATCTTGGAGGACAACGTGCGCGAGACTTCCGCGACACTGAAGTCGGACGTCAGAATCATGGCCCCTTCCTCGACGTTCACCGCGACGGGCGTGCCGAGGTAGATGTTCAACTCGCTCTCGAGGAGCGGGTTCGGGGGAAGGAACTTCCGCGGCACCTTCTCGGTGGTGATGCGATCCTTCGTAAGGGGCGTGCCCGCGGGAATGTTGCGGGCCGCCTTGACCACTTCGACTTGGTCAGCCACCAAGGCTTCGTGCTCGTCGTCCAGCTGCTCGGCATACAGCCAGAGCAGGACGGCCGCGAACGCACCAACCAGGATCGCCGCAACCAGGAGTTTCTTCTTCGCCATGCTCGTTCTCCTAGAACAGTCCAGCACGATCCGCCATGTTCCCCGCGTGGGGAGCGGTCGCGCGACATCCTTAACTCATACGGAATACCCGACGTCGGTTAACGTATCAGACTGAATCAGGGTGGTCCAGTGAGCAAACCACCCTGCACAATCTTTCAACAACTGCGCCATGGGGGAGGAACCCCGCGTGGCATCAGTCAAAGTCGGCCTCGAACCATTCGCCTTCTTGGTGGCAGCGCTCGATCTCGTCGAGGACCTGGCGCACCAGGGGAATCCCATAATCGGGACGTGGGGGGGCGAAGAAGCGCCGCATGTCGCCTTGACCAACGTGCTCGTAGGCGAGGGCCCGGGCCAGCATCTGGATCGTGTCCGCGGCCTTGACGATCCGGGCTTCGAGGGTCTCGTGGTCATCGTACTCGTGGACCGCGGCGAGCCAGGAGTCGGGAGCGTGCTCGAGGACCAGCGCGGCGGCCTGACGCTCAGCCCGATGGACGGCATCGGTGCCGATGAGACGCTTGACGGGGGCAGGGATGTCGGTGGTGACGGCCTCCGCGACGTCGTGGAGCAGCGCGATGCGCAGGACGCGCTCCACGTCGACCGGTTCGTCGATCGACTCGGCCAACCACAGCGCCACGAGCGCGACCTCGTACAGATGGGCGGCGATCGATTCGGGCTGCGAGATCCCGCTGACGACCCACCCGATGCGAGGCAGGGCCTGGAGTCGATGGAGCCGGCTCAACAACCGCAGGACGGCCGTCGCCTCACTCACCGGCAGGAGCCGCCGCGCCGTGGGCGGTCGGGGGGTTCCAGATCGCCGCCTCGGTGCCGAGGATCGGGGCGACCAGTTCGGCGTAGGGCCGCGTGACCTGGTGGACCGCTTCTTCGACCTCGGCGTTGAGACCGACCTCGTCGATGAACCACAGCGGCCGTTTCGTCAGATTCGTCGTGAGGTTCGCGCCATCGAGATGGGCGAATCCGAAGCCCACGATCAGGAACAGGCACCACCACACCACCCAGCCGCTCCAGAAGTCGCTGCGTTGGCGTGAGGCCACGGTGGGCACTAGCGCGAGAAGCGGTGCCGCGACGATGCCAAGCAAGATCGCGCCCGCGGCCTCGACGTTGGAGAGCTGAGCGGCCAACAAGATCGCGACGACACAGGCCACGGCGATCGTAAAGAGGGTGAAGAGCCACTGCACCGGGGTCCGCGGGATCCGCATCTTCGGCGGGTAATACTCGAAGTCGCCGGTCGCATCGGCGAGCTCGGCCCGCGGCCCGGAAGCCGCGCGCTTGGTCACCGAGGGTGGCTCGATGGTGGGGTCCTCGGCCGGGAAGTCCCACTGGTCGGCTTGCGCGGCGAGAAGCACCGAGGCGTCGACCGGCTTGGGTGCCGCGACGCTCGCCTGGGGTTCGAAGGCTTCATCGCCGCTGACGGCGCGCATCGGCGCCGACGGCGGTGCGATCTCGAGGCGTTCGGTGGCGCGCAACCGGTCGTCGCCGCCCCATGGTTCGAGGATGCTCAGGATGCGCGCCCCCTCGTCCTCCTTGCGTTCAAACCACTCGGAGTAGTCGTGACGCAGCCGTTCGACACGCTCGTTGTTCTTCTCCATGCGCTCGATGCGCGGTGTCGCGTACTCCTCGATCTCGGCCTGGAGTTTGCTGTTTTCCTTCTCCATCTCGCGCTCGACGCGCTGGATGTTGGACTTGAGGCGGTTGTCGTGACTGTCGAGTGCGGCGCGGCGCGCGACGGCATCCTCGACGATCGCCTCGATGTCGACGTCGTGCGACTTGAGGATCGCACGAACTGCGGCGACTCGACTCTTTTCGTCGAGGGCGGCGAGATCCTCGTCGTTGAACAGGTCCTCGAGCCGAAACACGGTGAACTCGCCCGCTTCGACCCCCGAGCGCAGGTAGATGTGATCGAAGGAGGACTGGTCGGCCTTGCCCGGGATATCGGGCGGGGCGTTGGGATCCATCCGAGCGGTATCCTCGAGGACCTCGATCGTTTCGTCCCCGGTGCCGGTGCCGCGCGTCGCCGAACCCTTGGAACTCACGATCGAAGAACCCGCGCGCGCCTTGGGCTTGATGAGCTTCGCGGCGGCAAACCGCTCGGTCTTGGCCTCGTCGATCGTGTTGATCGCACCGTCCACCAAGTCTTCGAAGTTGAGGTCATCGATTCCGCTCACTGCGGTCTCTCATTGAAGGAATGCTGTCGGAAGGGACAGATTCGGCAGGCGAATCCGGAGGATTCGCTACGCGTAAATGCGGTGAAGTCCGGTGATTTTACGGGCGGGCATCGAACCGTGTCAAATCTGCGCCGTTTGCCCATCGAGCACAACACCGAATGGCGCACGCAAGGAATTGACAGGATGCGGGACGAGTTGTAGAAACCCCGCCTACCGCGCGCGGAAGTGGCGGAATTGGTAGACGCGCTGGCTTCAGGTGCCAGTGGCTTCACGGCCGTGGGGGTTCGAGTCCCCCCTTCCGCATCAGACGCAGACGCCCCCGCACTCCGGGGGCGTTTGTGTTTCTTGGGATGCGTCGCGTGGGATTCCTCTCTACACTGGGCGGGACTCGAACCCAGAGCCGCAATGAAGACATGGGCAACCGCATTGATCTTGATGGCCGGCACGTGCTGCGCGGCGACG
>JBFIHF010000186.1:0-12130 GCA_041601915.1 Bradymonadaceae bacterium | reverse complement strand
GGGCGGGGTCGGCGTCGCCAACCGCGACGAGCCGAACTCTTCGTACTACAACCCGGCCGCCATGACGGCGCGCGACGACTTCAACGTGTACATCGGCGACAGCCTCATCGCGCCGACGATCAAGTACGACGGGCCGGGCACCGATTCCGACACCAGCACGGACGGTGGGATCCTTCCGCCGCCGAACTTCCACCTCGCGGTGCCGTTTGGCGACGGGATGGCCGCGGGAATCGGGGTGGTCTTCCCCTACGGGCTGACGATCGATTGGCCCGACGACTGGGCCGGGCGGACCATCATTCGCCGTCAGAAGCTGACGACGGTCGATATCAACCCGAACTTCGCCTACGCGATTGGGGACAGCGGACTGTCGATCGCGGCGGGAGCACAGTTCGTGCTGGCTGCGGTCGAGCTCGAGAACACGACGGTGCTGCGTGAAGATCGCGAGGTCAACGCGCACATCGGCGGCAACGGCGTGGGCTATGGCGGGACGGCGGCGATGCAGTACCACCCGATCGACGAGCTGACGCTCGGCGTGAGCTACCGGTCCGCGGTCAAGGTCGACTTCGAGGGGCGCGCGCACTTCGAGGGTGAGGAGGGCACGCCGTTCGAAGGCACGTTCGTCGATCAGGACGGCGGTACGAGCATCACCCTGCCACACACCGTCGTCATCGGCGCAAGCTATGAGGTTGGGAAGCTCTTTCTGGAGTTCGACGCCGGCATCACGATGTGGTCGTCGTACGACGAAGTCGCGCTGGAGTTTTCTCGGCCGTGCGAGCCGGGGGACGTCGGCTGTCAGCCTGGTGTCGACACCAACCCTCCGACCACCACGATCACGAACAACTGGCGTGACTCGGCGACGTTCCGGCTCGGGGTCGAGTACGACGTGATCGAGAACCTGCCGATCCGCATCGGCGCGGCATACGACCTCACGCCGATCCCGGACGAGACCGTATCGCCGAGCCTTCCGGGCGCAGATCGGGCGGTCCTGTCGTTGGGCACGGGCTACACCGTCGGTCGCTTCCGCGGCGACATCGCGTACATGCTCGTCAAGGCGCAGCGCGAGATCACGAATGGCAACCAGAACGGTACCTACAGCACGACCGCGAACATCCTCGCGTTCAACCTCGGTTACGGCTTCTGAGATTTCGCTGCGGCCCGCGCGCGGGCCGCAGCTTAATCGCCTCCCGCATCAGCGGACCCTCCCGCCGCAGCCGGACACCCCAGCGGCAATGGCGTTCCGTCCGGACACGCCCCCGGACTGAATGCGTCGGTGCTGAGTTGCAGGTGGTTCACCCATTGCGGACCCCTGAGCTGCGGGACGCGGGTGAGGCTGGCCGCCGCGGCACGATCATAGTCGAGCCGCGCGATGAGGCCCGCGGGGGCCGTGATCTCGACGACGCCTCCGTCGTTGGCGAACGCAAACCGGGTATCGGAGATCAGCGCGTTTCCGGGCACGCTCAACCCCACGCTGCCACCGCCAAACACGACGATCGATGCCGCCGGCAGCAGGCACACGGGCTCGAACGTATGTTTGAGTTTGCCGCCACTGACGATTCGCACGCCGGCCAGGTTGAGCGGCGCCGTCGACGTGTTCACGAGCTCCACGAACTCGTCGTCGTATGGGTCGCGCAGGCCATCTCCGTTCGCGTCGCCAGCGGCGCCGGGCGGGACGTTCGCGAGCAGCTCGTTGAGCACGAGTGTCTCGGCGGTCGGCGCGGCGGCGTTCGCGCATGGACCCGACGGCGGCTTGGGCCCATCCGAAGGTCCGGGCAGGAACCCGCCGTCGAGGTCCGGTCGGGGCGGGCCGGCGTCGGGACCGAACGCGAATTCGCAACGACCGCTGACACAGATCGCGGCATCACAATCGTCGGTGCGGCGGCAGTCGGGGTCGGCGGGCAGGTCTGCGGCACAGTTCGCCGCCATCAGCACACACCACATGACGCGGTTCATGGCGCCTCCCGCAGGCGGTGTGCGAACCAGCCGCCGGTGAGCGCATCGAGTCGTGCGTTGAGCCGCTGCACGCGTCGCGCCGCCGCGCGTCGCAGATCGGCTTTGTTCGTGTCGGTCGCGCGAAGGTCGTCGATGGCGGCCAGTCGCTCAAAGTACGCGTCGTGCACGGCGCTCGTCAGCTCGAGCCGCGCGTCGTACTGGGCGCGCCCCTCGCGTGCGGCGCCGAGTTCGACGGGGTCGAACACCAGCCCGCCCAGATCGATCGTGGCCCGAATCGTGTAGTCGGTTCGAAGCCGGTGGTTGGCTTCGTTCTGGTTCCGCGCCGAGTCCCAGATCAGCGCGTCGGCCGCGTCACGAATGAGCCACTCGTCGAACTGCACGTTGTCGTCTCGTTGATCGATGCGTCCGACGTCGACGGTGACCTCGGGCAACAGATGCCGCAGGCGCGCGCGTGCCGACCAACGGTCAAGTCGGCGATGGAGTCCGGCGTGCCGAAGCGCGACGCTGCGAACCTCGTCGACGGTCGGCTCCACCGCCGCCGCGTTGGGTGATTGCAGGACGAAGCCTGCGGCCAGTAGCCAAAAAAGTGCGTATCTCATGCCGTCCTCCCACGTTGAAAATCGCGCACGTATTCGGACAGAGCGGCGCATCGTTGCGAAAAATCGCACGAGGAGGGTGAGTTATGGTTATGGATCAGCGGGTTACGTGAAGCGTTTCGTCAGCGCGCTCACGAGTTTTCCGTGAAACCCGTCGAAGCTCGAACCGGACAGCCCCACGATCACGTCACCGGGCTGCGCTTGAGCCGCGATGAGCTCGACGATCTCATCGACCTCCGCGATCAGGTCCGTCTGTGGGCCTCGTGCGCGGATCGCGTCGGCGAGCTCATCGATATCGAGGAGCTCCTCCGCGGGGAGCCCCTCGTCCTGCCGCCACGGCTTGGAGAGGATCACGCGGTCCGCGAGTCCGAGCCCCAGCGGGTACGCGTCTTGAAACACCCGTCGCCGCGACGTGTTGCTCTTGGCCTCGAAGATCGCCCACAGGCGGCGATCCGGGTAGTGCGCGCGCATCGCGCGAACCGTCTCCAACACCGCCGTCGGGTGGTGCGCGAAGTCGTCGTAGACGTGGATGTCGTTGACGGTCCCGATCAGCTCCTGGCGTTTCCTGGTCGACACAAACTCGGCGAGTCCGGCGCGCAGCACGTCGACCGGCACGCCTTCATCGAGACACACGCCAATCGCGCCGAGCATGTTGCGCACGTTGAACTCCCCGATGAGCCCCAACCAGAACTCTCCGAGCGACTCCCCGTCCAACGTGACGTGGGAGCGAATGCCCCCCGGCTCGAGCCGGATGTCCGTGGCGCGAAGGTCGTTGGCTGGGCCCAGACCAAAGGTGCGACGGGTGCCGGCGCAGTGCGCGGAGACGTCCATCGAGCGCGCATCGTCCCCGTTCACCCACAGTGATCCGTGGGCGGGGATCAGGTCGACGAACCGGCGAAACACGTGCTCAATCGAGGCGATGTCCGGATAGATGTCGGCGTGGTCGAACTCGATGTTGTTGATCGTGGCCCGCAGCGGGGCGTAGTGCCAGAACTTGGGGACCTTGTCGAAGTAGGCCGTGTCGTACTCGTCGCCTTCCACGACGAACGTCTCGGACTGGCCCAGCCGGAAGTTGGAGCCGAAATTGCCCGTGATGCCACCGACCATGAAGGAGGGGTCTCTTCCCGCATGCGCGAGGAGCCACGCGGCCATCGACGTCGTCGTCGTCTTGCCGTGGGTGCCGGTGAACACGAGGTTGTGGCCGCTGGACATGAAGAAGTGGCGCAGCGCTTCGGGCAAGCTGACGTACGGGAGTTCGCGCTCACGCATCGCGACGGCGTCCTCGTAGCTGGCTCGGCAGACGTTTCCGACCACGACGAGATCGGGGTCCCAGTCGAGATTCGATTTTGCATATGGCTTGAGGATCTCGATGCCACGGTCCGCCAACCAGGTGCTCATCGGCGGATAGGCCATCGCGTCGCTACCCCGCACGGTGTAGCCGCGTTCCTTGAGCATCGCCGCCAGCGAACCCATCGCGGTGCCCACGACCCCGATCACGTGAATCTTCTGAATCTGGTCAGGGAGGCGCGGAAAGTCGCGCGGTGCGTCGGCGGTCATCCTTCGCTCTCCGCCTCGCTGGATTGTCCGGACTCGAAGCGCACGAGCCGATTCGATGACGCCTCGGACATTTCGTCGAACGCGATCCGAATCCCCCGCTTGCGGCGTGAACCTTCGACGACCTCGACGACGTGGGCGAAGAGTTCGAGCGTCTTGCCGGTGTCGGGGTGGCGAACCTCCACGACGACCAGGGTGCCCTCGGGCATCAGGTCCGGTGTGCGATAGAAGATCTCGCCGCTGGGCAGGTCGCTGCCGAAGAACTGCTCCTTCATCTTTTCGTTCTTCAACGCGACGTTCAACCGCGGCAGCTCCGAGGCGATCAGCGCGGCGTGCGCGTCGGGATCGCCCTCATACTCGGTGCGGACGAACTCGTTCCACACGTCGCGCTGACGATGGCCGAGGCTGAACAGTGAGATCCCCATCCCGGGCTGCTTGTTGAGTTCGACGGCATCGGCGGGGTTCACCGTATGCGCGACGAGTCCAATGAGCTCCAGCACCTCACCGGAGACCTCGGCGCGAATGCGGACCAATCGTCGCAGCGGCAGGGTATCGTCGGTGACCAGAAACAAGCCGCTGAACGAGGCGTTGCGGGTCTCGAAGCGCGTAATGCGCCCCGCAGTCTCAAGCTCGACGTTGAACGATGTCCGTACGCGCGGTTCGCGGCGATGCTCGCGGCCCATGTCGGCTCCAAAGCGAAGGGAAGTCGCCTCAGTATAGTGCCGCGTCAGCGGTTGGTGAAGTCGAAATGGGTATCAAAGCGCGTCTTCGCGCCGCCCTGGGCCGCGGGGAATCGGAAAGTTCGGGCCTTCTTCACGATGCACTCTTCCACAACGCGTGAGCGCAGCTGGGAGCGCGTGACCTCTACGCTGGCGACGTGGCCGTCGCCGGCGACCACGAGGGTCAGGTGCACCCGGCCGCGCATCTGCGGAATCTTCTGGACCCATGGGTCATAGCAGCTGGCGAGTTTTCGCACGCTCAACACCGACTTGACCTGCCCCTCATCGAGCGGCGAGGCGTCGGAGGGCGCGGTGAGGTCGATCTCGACGGCGTTGTTCTTTGCTCCAGGCTCCGACCACGCGGCGGTGGGTCGATAGTTTCCCGCGGCCTGCCATTCGTTCGGCTTGGGGTCGTACGGTTCCGGCGGCCTTGGGGGTGGGGCGTCCTCGTAGACGACGTCGCGCTGCGCGGCGATATCGCCCAGCACCAGGTCATCGTCGGCGTAGTCCTGCTCCCAGTCGTAATCGTCGAAGTTCGCTTCACCGTCCGCCGCCGTGCGCGGCCGGTTCGAGCGTTTGCGCGAGCGCTTCTTCTTCGTCTTCTTCTTCGCCGTCGAGCCATCGTCGGCCACCACGGTCTCCGGGGGCGCCGACTTGGCGAGCAGGAACTCGCGCGCGATGAAGTAGCCCCCGATGAGTAGCCCGCATGCCACGAGCGCGAACACCCAACTCGACGCAGTGCTGCTCTCCCGGAGGCCCGCAGAAAAGTTGTCCGCCGAGTAGCTCGCGCGCGGTGCGACGACCTTTCGGGCCGTGGGAGGGCCGTCGGCCGCGACCGGTGGCGGCGCGGTTCGAACAGGCGCGCCGGTTCCGACGGTCAGGTCCGCGCCGTCGTTGGGGCAGACCTCGATGTCGGGGCGGTAGCTGTTGCCGCATGTGGGGCAGGTCTTCACTCCGCCAGTCTACGGTCCGACGCCGCCGAGGTCGATAGCCCAGCGGGCATTGAAATCCCCTGACCAAGTCGATACCACTGTCGCTCCCTGGCCGAGGTCGACGAATGGCATCGAAAAAATGGCTGAGTCTCGCAGTCGTACTCGCGATGAGCTGCGGGAACGACAAAGACAAGAACTCCACATCTGGCCCGGCGGACGCGTCGGACGTCGCGACGCAGGACATGGGGTCCGCCCCCGATGGTGCGCAGCCGGAGGACTTCGGCGCGGACGGCAGGGGTGGGGACGACGCGGGTATCGTGGATCGAGGAGGGTGCCCGAACGGCATCAACACCGACGTCACGATCGACATCGATCCCGGCGAGTATGCGGGGCAGTTTTACGCCCGCGCCGCGTGGGACGGGCAGGGCGCGTGGGTGATCTACAATCGCCCCGATTCGGCGGGTGCGGACAATCCGGAGCAGATCTTTGCGACCCACGTCGGTTGTGACGGCGCGATTTTGCACGGTCCGCTGCGATTGAGCGCCGCGAACGGGGCGCGAAACTACATGCCCGTCGTCGCGTCGCGCGGCGGCATCACCCACGTCGCGTGGGTCGAGCAGGCAGCCGGCGCAAACCCCGGAACGGTCTTGCTCGCAATCC
This sequence comes from Bradymonadaceae bacterium, assembly GCA_041601915.1. Lineage (GTDB taxonomy): Bacteria > Myxococcota_A > Bradymonadia > Bradymonadales > Bradymonadaceae > JBFIHF01. Next base: position 5,719 of record JBFIHF010000186.1, on the reverse strand, counting down.
TGGCGAGCGACGGCACTGTGACGACCGCCGCGCCGATCGACATCACGCCCTCGGACGCCAATGGCCCCGTGTCGGACCTCGCCTGGGAGCCGGACATCGCGATCTGGGCCGACGGCAGCGGCGTGCTCGCGACGAGTACCGGGACGTTCGGGAGCCTGGATGTCGCGTTGCAGCGCTACGGCGCGGACGGGACCCGTACCGGTGACGCCTTCTTCCCCTACGTCGAGGCTGGCGTAGACCAGAAGCGACCGACCGTCGCGGCGGCGCCCGACGGGACGGTGTACGTCGGATGGACGCGCTTCAAAGCCGAGGATGGGACGCCGGAGGAAGCGGAACGCGCCGTCTTTACGTCGATCCCGGCCGGTGCGAACATGGCGTTTCCGGCGGCCCCGCTGCCCGCGAAGCCCTTGACCTCGCCGAACCCGATCGCGCGGTACGCCAAGGAGCCCGGCGCGAACGGCGCGTTCTTCCTCGCCTTTCAGGTCACGACGGCGAATCGACAAGACATCTTGGTGCGCAACGGGGCCGACTTTCAGACCGCGGACTCCGCGGCGTTCGGCAGCGCCGGATGGGCGAACTTCCGACCGTCGATCGCTTCGGGCAAAGCGGGGGGCGTGCTCGCCTGGTACCGCTACAACGAGTCGCCGTTGCGGAACACGGTGATGGTTCACCCGTTCGCCTACAACGGCGCGATCACGCCGGGCTCCGAGCTCGCGATCGAGACCGCATCGCCGGGTATCCCGCCGTACGGTCCCGATGTGACCTGGGCCGGCGGGAGCGTCTACTTTGTCGTATGGGGCGAAGGCGCACGCGCTCCCGACGCTCGCGTGAAAGGTCGCTGGGTTATCGTGGGCCGCTGACGCGCGGCGTGTGCGGACGTCCGTCGCCCGGACCGTCTTTGATTTTGCGGGCTTTCGGTAGTAATCTCGCTGGCACCTGCTGCAAACGCTGGACGGCACAATGGGCTGGCAAGACGACGACTTTGCGGACGAGAACACCAATCCGGGCGCTGCCCGCCCCAGACCGGTGCAAGTTCCATCGCAGAATCAGCCGGTGTATCCGGCGCAGCCACCGCAACAGCAGCAGCCTCAGTATCCCCAGCAGCAGCCCCAGTATCCGCGGCAGCAGCAGCCACCGCAGACGGGTGGTTTTGCCGCTCAGCCCCAGCAGCCCGCGTATCCGCCTCAAACGGGAGGGTTCGCTCAGGTGCCTCCCACGACCGGTGGCTACGCCACCGGGCCGTCGACCGGGGGTTTTGCCGCTCAGGGTCAGGGCATCCCCGCGCCGCTCTCCGGCAGCGTGCCGATTATCAAAGCGCCGGTCGTCGCCCACGAGGAAGAAGCCAAGGCATCTCGCGTCGTCTACGGGCTGTCCGGCACGGCGGTGGGGGGGATGATGGGGGTGTTCCTGGGGGTCGTGAACACGGTCATGGAAGGTCAGACGATCACGGCCGGCACCGAGTTCATCTTCGAATCCGCGATCTGGTTTGCGTTCATCGTGGGTGCCCTCGCGTTCTGGAAGCCCGAGCGCTTCGACAACGCGATTCGCCGCTTGGCGTCGAGCGACGACGACGAAGCGTCCGAGTAGCCGTTCACGGCTTCGACGACGTCTCCAGGTTCACATCCTCGGTCCGAAAACAGAGTTCGAGCGAGCGGCTCACCGCCGCGTCCGTCTTGCCCCACACCGCGGATCTGAAGCACGCGCGGTTGTCGGCCGTTCGAGTCGGGTCGCCGAGCGGGAAGTTGGCGCGCACCGGCGCAAACGGGGCACCGTCGGGCAGATGAGCCATCGCACCAGCGCGCGCAAACGGCGGTTTCACACTCTCTTCCTCGGACAGCCGCATGACCCCGCGCTTTCCGACCGGCTCGAGCATGTCGTCCCGGACCCGGACGGAGTACTCCCCACACGGGGTCTGCGTCGTCGCATAGAATCGTGAGCCGACCTTCAGCGTGCCGGTGACGTAGAGGTCGCGATACGGATTGAACGGCAGCGGCTGCCCCGGTCCGAGGTCCAGTTTCCCGTCCGCCAGCGCGATCGGCGAGAACACCGTGTCCGTCATCGGTGCCTCGAAGGGTAGCTGTGGCTCGTAGTCGAACGCGACCGCGTCGGCCGGTAGCGCGAGACGCAGCACAAAGCCATCGACGAAGACTTCGTAGGTCAGCGGTTCCGTTCCCGCGGTGGGCCGCACGGCCACTCCGGGTCGCAAGGTCACATGCGTGCCGTGCTGGGGCGCCACGGTCACCGACTTCGTCGTGACCGGCGCCAGATCGGATTCCCGGACGTAGAACATCGCGTCGAGTCGATCGACTTCGCCGAAGTTGCGCGCGTAGCAGTGCGGCGGGTCGGCGTCGCGCCGCACCGGGGAGAGCTGCAACCACTCCCCCTTTCGCCGCACGAGCCGAAACGGGATCCACAGCTTGTCGGGTCCTCTCAGGCGGCTCTTGGCGGCGCGACGCTCGATGTCCCGCAACGTCCGCTCGGCGCGTTTGATCCGATTCGCCTCGGCGCGTTCCTTGTCGCGAACGGCGAGCTCGGCGCGCTTCTTCCGGCTGTACTTCCGGCGTCGCTTTCGAAGCCGATCCTTGCGCGTTTTCTCGGCCTCGAGGCGTTCTTTCTCGGCCTCCTGTGCGGCCTCGAGGCGCTTTGCCTCCGCGTCGCTCCATCGCGCTTCGAGCTCGGCCTGGCGTTCGGGGGTGCGGTACTGCAAGAACGGCGCGTCGTCCGAAGGTTGCAGCCGGATCGGCGTGTTGCGATGCACGAGGACGTACCGGGGCGGCAGCTCGGGCTCTTCGACCACCGGTTCGATCCGCGGTGAGGAATCGCCCGTCGTGCTCGCCTGGCCTCCGCCGCAGCCGATCAACACGGCGACGACTGTGGTGAGGAACCTCAAGGCGTGCCCTCCGGTGTCTGGACTTGGAGGCGCGGTTCGTACTCGGCCGCGTATCCGGCGGGGACCAGCGCACGCGCGAGGCTGATTGCCTGTTCGGCGCGTGCGTCGTCGCCCACGCTCCGCCAACGCGCGGCCGCGGCGATCGCATGTTCGACACTGTCGCGCAGCGCGGTGTCCTCGCCGGCCCGCGCGCTCAGCCCCCCGAAGCTCGCGTCCCATCCCGCGGGATCGGTCGGGGCACAACACAGCAGCAGTCCGAGCTCGGCATAGTACGCGTAGAAGATGAGGCCTTGTGCCGTGAGTGCCTCCTGAGCCTCTCGGAGGTGCTGCCGGGCTTCGACGATGCGTTCGAGGTACACGAGCGAGACCCCGACGTTCAATATCGCGATCGGCAGCAGACGCGCGTGATCGGCGAGTTTGGCGACCTCGGCCGCCTCGTTGTAGAAACCGAGCGCGCCCTTGTGGTCGCCTTCTGCTGCGGCGATGTCACCGCGATGGTTGAGATGTTCGCCCAACATCACCCGATATCCGCCCTGCCGGCAGAGTCGGACCGCTTCGTCGTTGAACTCACGGGCCGCGGCCAGATCGCCGCCGATTCGCGCGACTTCGGCGATGCCGATCATCGCCTCCGAGACATGCTGGGGCTGGCTCGCGATCTGATAGTGATCGCGTGCGGTCTCGAAGTGTCCTCGCGCATCATCGAGCTTGCCGATGCGCAGCGCGCTCCACCCGAGCATCCGATGCACGGCCCCGAGGGTCGCGGGTTCTCGGGACAGGCGCGCATGGATGAGCGCCGTGCGAAGCAGTTCCTGACCGCGGGCGAGCTCGCCGCGCTCAATGCAGATCGCGCCCTCGACGCGCGCGAGGCTCGCGAGGGTGGATTGCCAGCCGCCGGCTTGAGCCGCCGGTCGCGTCTCTTCGATGAATGCCAGGGCGCCGTCGCTCTCTCCGGTTCGGCGCAGGATCAGGAGGCGAGCTTCGGCGGCGCGACGGCGCACCTGATGCTCTTCGGGCACGTGCGCAAAGACTTGCTCCAACGTGGCCGCGACGGCGGAGGCTTCGCGGGTCCGTCCGCTGGCGATCATCTCCTCGATCGTCAGCAGCAGTGGCTCAGCCGCGGCGAGCCAATCCTCAACCGCGAGGTAGTGCAGCCCGCGACGTAGCTGATTGTCCGGTGATTCCTCAAAGCGAAGCATATCGGCGATGACCCGGTGCTGGCGCGAATCGCGGCCGCCCGCTCGCGCCGCTTCCGCGATGCTCTCGCGCAGCATCTGGTGCTGGAACGCCCAACCCGTCGGGGTGAGCTCGACGACGCCGTTCGCGAGCAACTGGTCGACGAGGTCATCCTCGATCAGGATGCCAAGGCGGTCGCACGCCTCACGCCATTCCGTCTCGGCGACCGAGGTTCCGAGCGCCGCGCCAACCTCGATCGCGGCACGCGCGGCCGCAGCGTCCTTCATCAGCGACAACACGCGGTCGACGTGTCGATTCCACAATCCGTAGATATCGGCCGGGAGGACCTCGGTGGCGTCGAGGCGAAATCCGTGCGGGGTTGCGCGGAGTACGCGCCGTCGCACCCAATCTCCGAGCAGTTCGATCGCGAACAGGGGACTACTGCCGGTGCGGTCGAGCACCTCCTCGCGAAGGGTCGGCTCCAGCTTGAGTAGCGAGTCGAGCAGTGTGCCGTACTCGTGCCGCGCCGGCGGGCCAAGCTCCAGCGTCGTGACCGCCGGGTGTGCTTCGAAGGCCCGCAGCGCGTCGGCTTCCAGCGGTCGAGCCGGCAGCTGATCGGGGCGCACGGTCAAGATGAGCAAGGCGGGGCGCTCGAGGTCGAGCAGGCGCCGCGCAAACTCGAGGGCGTCGTACCCCCACTGCACATCATCGAGCACGCACACCAGTGCGCGTCGGTCGGCGACGTTTGCCGCGAGCTGTCGGATGACCTGGTAGCGCTCATCGGCGCTGGTAAAGCGCACCGCGGGCACACCCGGCGCCGACGCCGTCGGGTGCAGGAACTTCGCCAGTGCCGCGGAGTAGTAGTTCACCTTCTCGGGCGGCTCCGTCGTCAGGCCGGTAATGAGCCGTCGAACGCGCAAGAAGCTGCGCTCGAAGTCCAAGCCGCCGCAGCCGAGGTACCGGCTGAACATGGGGCCGATGCCGTGGGCGTCGCCCCCGACCGGGCTGTGTCGGGCGTGCATCGGTGAGGCGGCGCCGAGTTCGTGCGCGCGCTGCGATATCCATTGGGCGAGCCGGCTCTTGCCCGATCCGGGGCCGCCGCGCACCACCACGACGCGGGTGACACGATTCAGGACCGCCTCGCGCAGTTTCCCCCAGATGATGCCGCGCTCCTTGTCGCGCCCCACGTACGGGATCTCCCGCACCTGATACAGCCCGAGCCCGGAGCCTGGCAGCCACGCCTCGTCGACGTCGTCGGGCATGCCCCACTGTTCGGGCACCGGTGGAACGCTGAACGTGAGCAACGAATTGGGGACGCTGAATTTCGGCACCGGTGTGATGGGGATGTCGGTGAGGAAGGTCAGGGTCGCGACGCTCGATTCCGGGCTCGGGGTGCCCATCTGCGTGGTGTCGGTCCCGCTCGCCGTCGCGTCGACGCCGGTGCGCAGATCGAGCCGAATCGCGTCGTTCGACCGCGGCGAAATCTGATGCAGCGCCCACGCGGCATCGGCGGCGCGTCGAAACCGAAACGGGATCTCCTTCACGAGCAGTCGATCGACCCACGCGACAAAGCCGGCGGGCGCCGCGAGGCCAGGCACCAACGGCGGCGGGCGGTCGAACAGTTGCTGACGCGCGACGCGCACCACGGATTCGCCG
>JBFIHF010000185.1:0-12153 GCA_041601915.1 Bradymonadaceae bacterium | reverse complement strand
CGAGCGCGGAGACCGCACCGTGGCGGCGTTCAACGCGGAGATGCTCGACAAACTGGAAGCTCGTCTGGGGGCGAACGCCGATGGCGCGGCAGCGATCGCCGATCTCCGTCGTCTGTTGGAGCTTGCGTCGGTGTCGCGCGCCGGGCCGTACCTCGTGCTCGACGCCCACCTCGCGCGCGGCCTGTCGTACTACACCGGTCCGATCTTCGAGATTCGCAGCGACGACTTCAACGGGAGCCTCGGCGGCGGCGGTCGCTACGACGACCTCATCGGGATGTTCATGAAGGAGAGCGTGCCCGCGTGCGGGTTCTCGCTTGGCGTAGAGCGCATCCTCGTGTTGCTCGCCGAGCGCGGCATCGACCTCGGCCAGGCGTCTGCCGCGGACGTTCTCGTGACGATGTTCGGGGACGAGACGGCGGTCGACGCATTGAGACTGGCGCGCGACCTGCGGATCGCGGGCCTGCGCGTCGACGTCTACACCGACCAGGACAAGCTCGGAAAACAGTTCAAGTACGCCGATCAGCGCGGCATTGGCTTTGTCGCGGTGCTTGGGCCGGGCGAAGTCGAGCAGGGCGTTGTGGCGCTCAAGAACATGCGGTCCGGAGAGCAGGTGAACGTGCCGCTCGCCGAGGCCGCGACCCATCTACAGGGCCTGTTGTCGGGCTAGCTCAGGCTCATAGGTGATCACTTAAGGTGCCGCGAATCCGCTGGTCTGCTCGCCGGTCCGCTGGTCCGCCGGTCCGCTGGTCTGCTCGCCGGTCCGCTGGTCTGCTGGTCCGCTGGTCCGCTGGTCCGCTGGTCAATTTCAAACTAAGACCCACACACCAACTAGAGAACCACCACGCGAAGCGCCCGAGGCACTCGCGCTTCACGGGGGAGGCCGCGGTTCGCCAGTAGGCGCGAGGTTGCTCGACGCTTCGCGTGGTGGCTCCATGAAACGAGTGTAGGTCTTAGTTTGAATTTGACCGGCGACCAGCAGACCAGCGGACCAGCAGACCAGCGGAACGGCCCACTTGTTAAGCTCCTACCTATGAGCTCGGGCTAGCTCACGCCTGCGGTTCGCCGCTCGCGCGGTTCTTCACCGAGAACAGGCAGGCGTAGGCGATGGCGATCGAGCCGCCGAACGCCCACCCGATGGCCCAGAGCATCGGGACGGCCACCGCGGCATGCAGCAGGATGATGAGGGCCGGGAAGCTGAAGAAGAAGCCGAACATCACGGCGACGTTCTCGTTGAGCGCCGCTCGCGCCGCACGTCGCGACAACGTCTGGTCTCCCCACACGGCCACGGCTGTCCGCGCGGAGGTTTCGGGGGCCATCACGGCGAGCAGTTCGTCGAAGAAGGCCTCGAAGTACTGTCGCTCGCGGGGGGTGACGACCTGGCCGTCTGTTTTCACGAGCATTCGCACCGAACGAGCGGCGGGCTGAATACTCAGATCGATGCGCCAGCGGGAGGGGTCGAATGCGAACAACGTGGCGAGGTGGCTCGAGCGTCGAAAATTGATCGAGTCCGCGTCGACGGAATCCTCGCGGAACCCACGTGTCACGAGAAATGATCGCACCGACGCGGCGACATCGACGTCGTCGTGTCGTGGTGGTCCGAGCACACGAACGAATTGCAGCACATCTCCTCCGAATCTGGCGCCGAACGCCAGATCCATGAGTGTAGACATCCGCTGAGGAAGTTTCCATGCCCCTTGCAATCAGTTCCGCGCCGGAATAGGTGTCGGTGGACGACGAGTTGTGCGCCGTCCGTTCACCGATGGAGGACAACATGGCAGAGGCACAAACGTTCACGCAGCTTCAAGCGGACATGAAAGACGCAATGCGCGCCAAGGACGCCGATCGTTTGAGCGCGATTCGGATGCTGGTGTCCAGTCTGCGCAACAAGCAGATCGACCTGCGTCGCGACCTGACGGAGGAAGACATCGTCGACGTGCTCGCGACGGAGGCGAAGAAGCGCCGTGAGGCTGCCGATTCGTTTCGTTCTGGCGGCCGGGATGAGCTGGCGGACAAAGAGGAAGCGGAGCTCGTGGTCATCGCGGAGTACCTGCCCAAGCAGCTCTCCGAGGCCGAAGTCTCGGCGATCATCGACGAGTTGATGGTGAGCACCGGCGCGACTCAGAAGAGCGACATGGGCAAGATCATGGGGCCGCTGATGGGCCGGATCAAAGGGCAGTTCGACGGCGGTGCCGCGAAGAACATCGTGATGTCCAAACTGGGCTAACTGGCGTCCTACTTTGGCGACCTACTGGGGGTCGGGGCAGTCGGACGGCGGCTTAGATTCGGCGGTGGAGCTCGGCGGGGTGTGGGTATCGATCTGCGTCTCGATCCCGCTTTCGGAGTACACGGTCCACTCACCGACCTTGCGCCCCATCTCGAAGGTCCCCTCGGTGTGAAGCTTGCCGGTCGGGTAATACGTCTTCGCGGGTCCCCACAGGACATCGCAGGCATAGGTCTGCTCGGACTCCATCTCGCCGCTCGGGAACCACGTCCGCCACGTCCCATGCTTTCGGCCGTTGTGCAGTGTCCCCTCCTCCCGCACTTGCTTGTGGGGATGGTAGGTCCGGTAGGTGCCGGTCTTGCGATCGCGCACCCAGGTCACTTCGCGGACCGGATTGCTCTTGGCGTCGAAACGAGTCCAGGTCCCGGTGCGCTGCCCGGCTTCGTACTGCCCATGCTCGACCCCGCCGGTCGGGTAAGAGCGCACGACCTTGCCCTGTTCGAGACCGTCGATGTACTCGACCTCTTCGAGCGCACCTTCGCGCCACTCGCGCCATACCCCGACGCGCTTGCCTTCGCGTGACTGCCCCGCGGCGTCGATGTCCCCATCGGCCTGAAAGCGCTCGATCAGCATCAGGTCTTTGTCGGCATCGTAGGCGAGATCGGCGCGCGTCTTGCCGTTCTCATACCAGGCGACCTGACGGACGAGTCGGCCGTCGACGTAGGTCTCTTCGCCCGCCTTTCGGCCGTTGTCGAACCACTGCGTGCGCTCGATCGGCATTCCGTCGGGCGAGACCAGCAGCCTCGAGACGAGTCGTCCGCCGTCGTTCCAGACGAGCTGAAAGCCTCGCGGCACGGGGTTCATCGGGCGTTTACACGTCACGACACGACGGCCACTCTCGGCGACGTCGTCGATCAGCTCCGTCCCCAGCGGGCAGCGATAGGGGTTGGCGTCGACTTTGCGCACGGGCCAGTCGTCGCGATCGACGCGGCCGCCATCGACGATGCGCATCCCTCCCGGGAGGCATCCCGCCGTGGTGAGCAACAGGCTCGCGATGAGCCAGCGTATCATCCCTTCTCCCCTGTACGTGCGGGCTTCGCCCGCTCACAGGCCATCGTGATCCCGCCCTGGCACGACTTGTTGTACATCTCGCGGGCAGTGGTGATGTTGCGTTCAACGTCGACACCTTCCTCGAGAAACCACGCCGCATCGAAACAGCCGAGGTAGTTCCCACGGTTACACGCGTCGACGAAGACGATGTAGGCCTTGCGCGGCGAGTTCGCGACGACGTCGGATGTCGGGCCGGCGAGCTCGTAGTACGCAGCGGCCTTGGCGGTATCCGGGGTGACGCCGATCCCTTTCTCGTACAGGACGCCGAGCACCTTGCAGCCGCCGCGTATGCTCTTGGTACACGTGGTCTCGAGGTACTTCATGCCTTTGGCGGGGTCTTTCGCGACGCCCGATCCAAACAAGTAGGCCTGTCCCGCGGCGATACAGCCGTCCACCGATTCGAGCTCGCAGGCGCGCTCATCGAGTTCGAGGGCCCGCGTGACGTTCTCCTCGATCACCCAGCCCTTTCGCATGGCGTCGGCGAGCCGATGGCAGCCGTTGCCGTGGTCGGCTTCGCACGCCTTTTCGTAGTACGCGACGGCCTGAGCATGCGGGGCGCGGTCGCCCAACCGGACACACGCCTCGGACTCGCCGGCGTCGCACGCTTCGGTGAGCTGCGCCATGACCGCGGCATTGGAGGCGCCGTCGTCGCCATACATTCGGGCGAGGCTCGTGCAGGACGCGGCGTGTTTGAGCAGGCAGCCGAACTGGAACGCGGTGAGCGCGTTTCGTCGGTCATCGGCGTCGCCCGTCTCGAGCAGCAGCCCCTGGGTGTGGCACCGGTCGAGGTCACCGCTGGCGCAGGCGTCGTGAAGCGCGCCGCTTCCGCGCACGACCTCATTCTTGCCGGCGCACGAAGCGACGAGAGCGATGGAAAAGACGAACCAGAGGACGTGCTTGGACATGGTGCTTGCACCCATCATTGGGAATCCAAGAAATTGATCTCGACCTCAGAGCCGAGTCGATCGATGAGGAACTTTCGGAACCGCTTGCGGATCTGAACTTCAACCTGGCGAATACGCTCTTTGGAGACCCCCCATTCGTCGCCGAGCACCACGAGGCTCTTGGCGTCTTCGGCGATCATGCGATCGAACCAGATCGCGCGTTCGCGATCGTCGTCGATCGCGGCGCCAAATGCCTTGATCGAGTCGCTGATCTGGGTGTCGTACTCGTGTTTTGCCGTCGCTTGTTCGGGGTCACTGGCGCGATCGTCGGCCATCAGTTCCCCGATCGTGGCCTTCTCGTACCCGGGCGCCTGGGCGTCCATGTACACGGGCGGCGCGTCGAGCTGGGCTGCGACGCGCACGACCTCTTTCTCGTCGACGTCGAGGTACTCGGCAATCAGTGCCGGCGTCACGTTCTCGTGGCCCTGCCGATGGAGCTCTCGGCGCGCCTTCTTGAGGTTGTAGAACAGCTTTCGCCCGGCGCGCGACGAACCCAGCTTCACCGGGTTCATGTGGTTCATCAGATAGTTCAGGATCATGGCGCGGATCCAGTACTGGGCGTAGCTGGTGAACTTGACGCCGCGGTACGGGTCGTAGCGCGTCACCGCCTCGGCGAGGCCGACATTGCCTTCCTGAATCAGGTCGAGCAGGTTCGTCCACCGTCGCTGGTACTCCCGGGCGATCTTCACCACCAGTCGCAGGTTCGTCACGATCAGCATCCGGCCGGCGTTCATGTCGCCCTGCTCGACGTATCGCTCGGCGAGCGCCTGTTGCTCGGGCGCGGGAAGCGGCGCGATGTAGGAGAGTCTGGACAGGTAGGCAGAGAGCGGGTCGGTGCTGACCGGGACCTCGCCACGGCCGGCCGTCATCGGCAGGCTGAGGTCGCCGAACATCGCGCGGTTCTTGCGCAGCTGCTGTTCGCCAAGCGCGCCGTCACGGTCGAGGACTTCGATCTCGACCGAATCTTCGGGGTCCATGACCTCGACTTCTGGAGCGGCTTCTTCTTCGTTAACCATCTCTTGGGTCCACCGAAAAGCCGTCTGATTCTCGGTACAGCTTACATCACAATCGCAGCGTCGTCGCGCACAGAGGCGAATCTCAGCCTGGCGGCCATGACAGCGGACGGCCGCCGATCACGTGCAGATGAAGATGGAACACCGACTGCCCCGCCCCCGCGCCATTGTTGGCGACGAGGCGAAAATCGGTCAAGCCCTCCTGCTCCGCGACTCGGCGCGCGGCGAGCATCAGTCGCCCGAGCAGCTGCGCGTCGTCGTCGGAGGCGTCGAAGAGGTTCACGATCTCCTTTTTCGGCACGACCAGAATGTGCACGGGCGCCGCCGGGTTGGCGTCGCGAAACGCGAGAACGTGCTCGTCCTCGTACACCTTGTCGGAGGGAATCTCGCCGTCGATGATCTTCTTGAAAATCGTCATGGTGTGGTCCTCAAAAGGTCTTCTGGGAGTCGATCAGCAGGGTGACAGGGCCGTCGTTGACCAGCGCAACATCCATCATCGCCCCGAACCTCCCGGTGCCGACGGTTATGCCACGCGCTCGTGCCCGTGCGACGAAGTCATCGACCATCGCTTCGGCTCGCGTGGGTTCGAGCGCCTTGATGAAACTGGGGCGACGGCCCTTGCGACAGTCGCCGTACAGCGTGAACTGACTCACGACGAGCAGCTCGCCCTGCACGTCGAGCATCGATCGATTCATCTTGTCCTCGTCGTCGCGAAAAATCCGGAGGTTGAGCACTTTCTCGAGCATCCACTCGAGGTCGGCCTCGGTGTCGTCCTCCCCCGCGGCGAGCAGCAGGACGAGCCCCGCACCGATCTCGCCGGTGACGTCTCCGTCCACGGTCACGCTGGCGGAGCGAACTCGTTGAACGACGGCTCTCATTTGAGGGCCGCCATCTCGCGCTTGTACACGTCGGCGCCGAGGCTGCGGCTGCGCACCTGAGCGCTGTAGGTCGAGATTCGCTTCTGGGCGTTGCTGACGCGTTCCCTGGGGTTAGGGTGCGAGGACACGATGGCCGGGGGACTGGCCGAACTCGCGAGTTTGGTGAAGAACGTCGCGTAGCCTTTGGGGTTGTACCCGGCGTTGACCATGTAGCCCATGCCGTACTTGTCGCTGTCTCGCTCGGCATCGCGGCTGTGCTTGAGCAAGTAGCCGTTCGCCACGACTCCGGTCACCAACTCCGCGACCATGCCGGGGTTTTGGCCGAGGGCCATGGCGCTCACCGCGCTCAGGCCGTATGCGGCGGTCAGTCGCTTGGCGATATGTCGGCGCGTGACGTGCGCGATCTCGTGGCCCATCACGGCCGCGATCTCGGCCTCGTTCTCGGCCTTCTTCAAGAGACCGGTGTAGATGTAGATGTAGCCGCCGGGCATCGCGAAGGCGTTCACGGTCGCGTCGTCATCGATCACCTTGAACGTGAACTGGATCCCTTTGGGGATGTCCTTGCTCGCCGCCTTGGCGATCTTGTTGCCCATCCCTTTGATCCATGCGGTGATCGCGGGGTTGTCGAGAACTTTGAGTTCCTTCTCGACGTCGACGGACATCTGTTTGCCGAGCTCGTTCTCCTGGCTTGGCGGAAGGACGGCGTCAGCCATGAAGCGGCTCGCCTGCCCGGTCTTACAGCCGGTGGGCACGGTCAGGATCGTGAGCAGCGAAATCAGAACTGTAGTGGAGCGCATCGTCTACCTGGACCTTGAGGGTTGGAAGAACCATGTAACGTCGAGTGCAGCAAGAATGTTCGATTGGTCGTCACGGCGTCGCCACGCGGCGCGCATCGTGAGGCCGACCCGGCTGGCGATTGCGATCGTGACACCTCCGCCGAGCCCAAACCCTGGCGAAAGCCGCGCCGCTTTCGCGATATCGGGGTCGTGATAGGAGACCGTGCGCAGCACGCCGGCGCCCCCGAGTTCGCCGAAGAAGCGCAGAAACTGAAGCCAGAACGAGAAGCGCGGGCCGACGGTCAGCCACGTTTCGGTGTTCGTGACGCGCAGGTCGTCGGGCGTGAAGGTTCGCCGGGCGTGGTCGAGCGACGCGTTGATCTCGAGCCACTCGCTCGCCATCCAACCGCCCGTCACCCCGTACGCCAGTCGACCGCTACTCTTGCGGTACGCGGTCGTCCATCCGCGCGCACCGGCGTGAACCCCGACCTCCGCCACGGCTTCGCGCGCGGGGGGGCGTTCTTCGGCGGTGGCAGCGGTCGAAACCGCGAAACACAGGACAGCGGCGAACGCTCGTTTCACTCGAGTCCCGGAATCCGGACGCCGCGCTCGCGGGCGACATCGATCGCTCGTTCGTACCCGGCATCGGCGTGGCGCAGCACGCCCATCGCGGGGTCCGAGGTGAGCACCCGATCGATGCGTGCGTCGGCGGCCGCGGTTCCGTCGCACACGATGACCTGTCCGGCGTGCAGCGAGTACCCGATCCCGACGCCGCCTCCGTGGTGGAAGCTGACCCACGACGCCCCGTTGACGGCGTTGATCATCGCGTTGAGGATCGGCCAGTCCGCCACCGCGTCGGATCCGTCGAGCATGCCTTCGGTCTCGCGGTTAGGGCTCGCGACGCTGCCGCAGTCCAGGTGATCGCGACCCACGACGATCGGCGCGCGGAGTTCGCCATCGCGAACCATGCGATTGAACTCCAGACCGGCGCGCGCCCGTTCGCCGTAGCCCAGCCAACAGATGCGGGCCGGCAGCCCTTGAAACTGCACGCGTTCCCGGGCGAGCTCGAGCCACCGGATGAGGCTCGTCTTGTGCGGGAAGAGCCGCTTGATCGCGGCATCCGTGGCGTAGATGTCTTCGGGGTCTCCCGACAGCGCGACCCAGCGGAACGGGCCGGACCCTTCGCAGAACAGCGGGCGGATGTACGCCGGAACGAACCCGGGAAAGTCGAAGGCCCGCTCGAAGCCGTGATCCAGCGCGACCTGCCGGATGTTGTTGCCGTAGTCGAACACGATCGCGCCGGCGTCTTGCAGCGCGACCATCGCGCGCACGTGGCGGACGATGCTCGCGTGCGCCCGGCGCAGATACTCGTCGGGGTCCCCCTCGCGAAGCACCGCGGCTTCGGCGACGGACAACCCCGCCGGGACGTAGCCGTTCAACGGGTCGTGGGCCGACGTCTGGTCGGTGACGAGGTCGGGGACGACGCCGCGTCGCTGCAGCTCTTCGACGACCTCGGCGGCGTTGCCGAGCAGTCCCACCGACAGCGGCTCACCGGCGTTTTTGGCCGCCATGACCCACTCCAGCGCCTCGTCGAGGTCCTCGGTGGCGCGGTCGAGGTATCGCGTCTCGATGCGGCGCTGAATGCGGTGCGGATCGACTTCGACGGCCAGAAATGCCGCCCCGGCCATCGTCGCCGCGAGTGGCTGCGCGCCGCCCATCCCGCCGAGCCCCGCCGTGAGCATGAACTTGCCGGCCAGATCACTGTCGAAGTGCTTCTTGCCCGCGGCGACGAACGTCTCGTAGGTCCCCTGCAGGATCCCCTGCGTGCCGATGTAGATCCACGAGCCGGCCGTCATCTGGCCGAACATCATGAGGCCCTTCTTCTCGAGCTCGCGGAAGTGGTCCCACGTCGCCCATTTGCCGACGAGGTTCGAGTTCGCGATGAGCACGCGCGGCGCGTCGGGATGCGAGCGAAGCACGCCGACGGGCTTGCCGGATTGAATGAGCAGCGTCTCGTCGTTCTCGAGCTTTTCGAGTGCCTCGACGATGTGGTCGAACGCCTCCCAATTGCGCGCCGCTTTCCCGCTACCGCCGTACACGACGAGGTTGTCGGGGTCCTCCGCCACATCGGGGTCGAGGTTGTTGTGCAGCATCCGCAGCGCGGCCTCCTGGACCCAGCCCTTGCAACGGAGTTCGGCGCCGCGCGGTGCGCGAATCGTACGTTTGGTCATCGTCTTACTTGTCGCGGAAGGTGAAGATCAGCGTCACATTGACGGACGCGGAGTCGCCGGTGGCTTTCGGATACTTGCCGGCCTTGAGCACCTTCTCGGCGCATGCCGCGACACCCTTGTCGGCGAGCTCGGCGTGGTGGATCTCGACCTTGGAGACCTTGCCGGCGTTGCTCACCTTCACCTCCAGCAGCGTGCGGCCGACCCCGGCGAACTGGTTCTTCTTGACGGTCGAGGAGTAGCAGTTCGACAGCTTGTCGTTCATGTCCTCGACGACCTTTTTGGCCGCGTCATCGTCCTCGAAGCCGTTCGAGTACACGGACTGCAGGTCCGCGACCGGTTTGCGGGAGTACTTGGCCGCGGACAGCGGGAACGACTTCGCTTCTTTATCGCCCATCGACCAGATCGCGATCGTCTTGCTGGATACGGCGATGACCTCGAGCTTCTTGTCGCCGTCGAGGTCCTTCACGACGGCCGCGATCGGCACGCCGCCAAGCTCGAGCCGTCCCAACGCGACCTTCTTCGACCGGCTCTTGATCGCAACGGCGTTGCCGTCGATGACCAACGTCTCCTCGGCGGTGCCGTCGCCGTCGAGATCAAACGACTTCTTGCCGTCGAGGTTGATCGCATCCACGGGCGAGACGCCCGGGACCTTGGGGTTCGTGATCTCAGCGGAGTCGGCGTCCGAGGCGAGCATGTCGCCCGTCGAGCCATCCACGCGCGAGAACTTCTTCGAACCGCGGACTTTGCACTCGATGTCATCCTTGAGATCGCCGTTGATGTCTCCCGCGACGCACCAGTCCCAGCTCTTGCCCAGCGAGATCGTCCAGATCTTCTGCCAGTCCCAGGTCCGCGCTTCGAGGGTGCGCCCCTTGAGGCACACGAAGTCCTTTTTCTTGTCCAGCGCGAAGTCGCCGACCAGCAGTTGATCGCAGCCGGCGGCGTTGAACCAGATCGGGTTGGCGTCGTGATCCAGAGCGAACGACGGCTTGCCCGCTCCGACGACGTCGGGTTTGGAGTCGTCGTTGATGTCGGTGAAGAACGCGGCGTTCGAGTGGGTCCCCTTGGCGGCGGCCCACTTGTAGACGCGCCACACGGTCTTGTCCTTGCCGATGAAGAACAGCGCACCGCCATCCTGAACGACGACGGGGGTCTGCGTGCTGGGCCATTCGTACACGGTCTGAGCGCTCGCGCTCTGGGCGAGGCACGCGATCGCAGCGAAACATCCGAAGGAAAAGACCAACCTGTTCATGCGCAAGCTCCCGTGGAGGATTGACGCCGCAATTCGTAGCGCGCCGCGGGAGCAAAGTAAACGCCCCGAACCAGCGCCGGGGGCAATGGTCACGGCGGATGACGCCCATGATAGGCCGGCCCTGTCGATGGCCGACGCCTGCACCGAATCTGCACTTGGGTGGAGGTGGAACTTTACAGTAGACTTGAACTCATGCCGCGACTCGCCGCCATCCAAGCTCTAGCCGCCCTGCCGAACGTCGGTGAACGATTGGCGACGCGTTTCTACGAGGAACTCGGGATCGCGAGCGTCCGAGAACTCGCGGCCGCGGCGGCGACGCACCGTCTGCAACGCATCTCCGGTATCGGCACGCGACGTGAGCAGAAGATTCTCGCCGCAGCGCAGGCGGCGACGCCGCTCGCCCTGGTTGACGTGCTGCGCTGCCCGGCATGCGGCCATGATGGTCTCGACGCGCGCTCGGCGAGCGTGCGGTGCCCGGTGTGCGAACGCCAGTATGGGATCGAGCACGGCGTGGTGGACCTCGAGCCGCCCGGTGGGCGCCAGGACCGCAGCGTCACTCAGCGGCTCATGGAGACGCGGTTCTACGCGCGCTTCTACGAGGATGTGATGCGACCGCAGCTCACCAACGTGGTCAGCGCTCGCACGATGCCGGAAGAGTACCGCCTCGCCACGGAGTATCTGCAGCTGTCGAAGGCCCAGGCGGTCCTCGATGTGGCATGTGGGACGGGCAACTTCACGCGGCATTTCGCCCATGAGCTGCTCAAGCAGGATCGGGGAGGCCTGCTGGTGGGGGCCGACGTGTCATGGCCGATGTTGGAGGCTGCCCGCGCCTACGTGCGCGCGGAGGGACTGCAGGACTCATTGCATCTGGTGCGCGCCGACGCGACTCGCTTCCCGCTTCGCACGGGCTCATTTGACCGCGTCCACTGCGCAGGTGCGCTGCACATGATGGATGACGTTGACGCGGCGCTGGCCGAATTTGCGCGGGTGCTGCAGCCGGGCGGGATCTGTGTGATCGGTACGTTCGTCAGCGGGCACAGCATGATGCGCCGGGTGCTCAAGCGCATCGCTGAGATCCCCTCCGGCTTTCATTGGTTCGGCCCCGACGAACTTCAAGGGCGGATGGCGTCGCACGGCCTCGCCGTCTACGCGGACAGCATCGAGGGCGACGCGCTCACGCTCGCCGCGCGTCGCGTATAGTCCGTTTAGGTCCGCTGGTCTGCTGGTCTGCTGTCCGCTGGTCTCCGAACAATCTCAAACTGGACCCTGGCTCGGAGCGTGGAGCGAACACGCGAAGCGCCGAGCACCCGTACACTGGCGGCGGAGGCGGGCTGATCGACGCTTCGCGTGGTGGCTCGGTGGCCCGAGGTGGGCTTTAGTTTGAAAGAGACCAGCAGACCAGCGGACCAGCGGACCAGCGGATCATTTCAGCGGATGCGGTGGGGCTCAGTCAAACGTCCCGCCCTGTTCGATCCAGTTGGTGATCGTGGTGATCTCGCCGTCTGCGAGGCTGCCGCCAAAGGGCATCTTGGGCACGCCGGTTCCGGTGATGCGCAAGTAGAGCTCGCTGTCGTTGAGGTTTCCGCCCGCGACAAGCGCGCGACCGCCACCGGTCGAAATTCCGTCGAGCGCGGCCTGGAACTCGGTGGCGCCGGCCGGGGCTGCGATCATGAAGCTCGTGCCGTTGCCGGGATCGAGGTGGCAACCCGCGGTCGCGCAGCCGGCGCCCGT
>JBFIHF010000184.1:0-12207 GCA_041601915.1 Bradymonadaceae bacterium | reverse complement strand
TTCTGAATGCGGGGCGCTTTCTGGTTTGCGAGCCCGCCCACCGCGATCAGATGGGCGATGTCGTCGGTCGGCGCCGCACACACCTTCGCCCAATCGCCCTGGAATCCGTCGACCAGTTCACCGAATGCGCGCGTTGCGTTCGATTTGGACGTCGCTTGCGCGAGAATCATGCGAATCAGTAGGCCTAAGATGTCGTCGCCACCCGGCGTCGGTTCGGGCCTGCCGCCCCGCTCCCATAGGGTATCCAGTACATCGGAAAGGATTCGGCTCCGGTTCGTCACACGACCGCCTCGAGAAACGAGAAACGCGCCCCTTGCCGCGCTCCGCGGGCTGCCCTAGACTCACCGCAGCGGCGAGACGGCAACGCCAAACCACCGCGCAAGCACACGCGAAACGACGGAATCAGTCGTCGGTTCGCCGGATTCCACGCGCCGAGGATACGGTTCATGGGCGAAACTCTCGTTAGTAAGATCGCAAAGCACCACGATGTCGATGAGTACCGCGAACTCCACTGGGAGGGGAGCTTCGAAGACTACCTCGAGCTCGTTCGCGAAGACCCCGCGATCGTCCGGACGGCGTACCAGCGCATCCACGACATGGTCTTGTCGTATGGCAGCGATGAGTACATCGACAATAAGAAGAAGATCGTTCGATACAACTTCTTCTCCGACCCGTTTGGCGACGGCCACGACGCGATCTTCGGGCTCGACATCCCCCTGATGCGGCTCGTCAACGTCTTCAAGGCCGCGGCCAACGAGTACGGCACCGAGAAGCGTATCATCCTCCTGCACGGGCCCGTGGGATCTTCGAAGTCCACCATCGCACGCCTGCTCAAGAAGGGACTCGAGGAGTACACCCGCACCGACGCCGGACGCCTGTTCACGTTCTTCTGGACGATGCCCGAGGACCTGCTCCACCTCACCGGCGGTCAAGATACGCTCGACGACCCCATGAAAGAGGAGCCGCTCAAGCTCATCCCGGCCGAGTTCCGCAAAGCGGCGCTCGCTGATATGGGCATCACCGACGACCGCTATCCGGTCAAGATCCGCGGCGACCTGAACCCCGCGAGCCGCTTCATCTTTGACCACCTGATGAAGCACTACGAAGGCGACTGGGAGAAGACGATGTCGCACGTCCGCGTGCGTCGATTGCTGTTCAGCGAGAAGGACCGCGTCGGCATCGGCACGTTCCAGCCCAAAGACGAAAAGAACCAGGACTCCACGGAGCTCACCGGCGACATCAACTATCGCAAGATCGCGATCTACGGTTCCGATTCCGACCCCCGCGCGTTCAACTTCGACGGCGAGTTCTGCGTCGCGAACCGCGGCATCATCGAGTTCGTCGAGATCCTGAAGCTCGACGTGGCCTTCCTGTACGACCTGCTGGGCGCCACGCAAGAGCGCAAGATCAAGCCCAAGAAGTTCGCGCAGACCGACATCGACGAAGTCATCATCGGTCACACCAACGAGCCCGAGTACCGCAAGCTGCTCTCCAACGAGTACATGGAGGCGCTGCGCGACCGGACCGTCAAGATCGACGTCCCTTACATCACGAAGTACTCCGAGGAAGTGAACGTCTACCGCAAGGACTTCAACGAGGAGAAGGTCAAGGGCAAGCACATCGCCCCGCACACCATCGAGATGGCCGCGATGTGGGCGGTGCTCACGCGGCTCGAAGACCCCAAGAAGCACAACCTCACCCTGCTGCAGAAGCTCAAGTTGTACGACGGCAAGACCCTCACCGGGTTCACGCAGGACAACGTCAAGGAACTGCGCAAGGAGACCGTGCGCGAGGGGATGGAAGGCATCAGCCCCCGCTACATTCAGGACAAGCTGTCCAATGCGCTGGTCTCGGACAAGACCGAGACCTCGATCAACCCGTTCCTGGTGCTCAACGAACTCGAGGGCGGCCTCAAGAGCCACTCGCTCATCAACAACGAAGAAGAGCGCAACCGGTGGCGCGAGCTACTCAGCGTGGTCAAGCAAGAGTACGAGGACATTGTGAAAAACGAGGTCCAGCGCGCGATCTCTGCCGATGAAGAAGCGATCGGCAAGATGTGCGCGAACTACATCGACAACGTCAAGGCCTACACTCAAAAGGAGAAGGTCCGAAACAAGTACACCGGTCAATACGAGGAGCCCGACGAACGGCTCATGCGCTCGATCGAGGATAAGATTGATATCCCCGAGAGCCGGAAAGACGATTTCCGACGCGAGATCATGAACTACATCGGCGCCCTGGCGATCGAAGGCAAGCAGTTCAACTATCAGACGAACGAACGCCTCCACAAAGCGCTGGAGCTCAAGCTCTTCGAAGACCAGAAGGACTCGATCAAGCTCGCGAGCATGGTCTCCAACGTCGTCGACAAAGAGACGCAGGAGAAGATCGACATCGTGAAGCAGCGCATGATCCGGAACTACGGATACAACGAAGAGTCGGCGACCGACGTCCTCAACTTCGTGGCGTCGATCTTCGCGCGCGGCGACTCCAAACAGGAGGGGTAACCGCACGTGGCCGCCGATCTTTCGAAAATCAAGCAGGACCACCGCCGCTTCAAGCAGATCGTGCGAGGCAAGATCAAGCGGAACCTGCGCAAATACATGACCAAAGGCGAACTTACCGGCAAGCAGGGTAAGGATATCGTCAAGGTCCCGATCCCCCGCATCGACATCCCGCGCTTCCGCTACGGGACCAAGAACACCGGGGGGGTCGGCATGGGCGAAGGCGAACCCGGCGATTCGCTCGGCCAAGGTGAGGACGGGCCCGGCGGCCCCGGCGAAGCCGGCCAGGCCGAGGGCGACAAAGGGCTCGAGGTCGATGTCAGCCTCGACGAGCTCGCCGAGATCATGGGCGAGGAGCTCGAACTCCCCAACATCGAACCGCGGGGCACCGACCGGATGGAAACGGTCAAGGACAAGTACTCCGGCGTTCGGTCCACGGGTCCCGAGTCGCTGCGCCATTTCAAGCGCACCTACAAGGAAGCCCTGCAGCGCCAGATCGCCGCCGATGAGTACGATCCCGACAATCCGATCATCGTCCCGATGCGCGACGACAAGCGCTTCCGTTCTTGGAAGGAGACGTCGCTCCCGCAGTCCAACGCCGTCATCATCTACATGATGGACGTCTCCGGTTCGATGGGCGACGAGCAGAAGGAGATCGTGCGCATCGAATCGTTCTGGATCGATACGTGGCTGCGCTCGCAGTACAAGGGCCTCGATAGCCGCTTCATCATCCACGATGCCACGGCCAAGGAAGTCGACCGCGACACCTTCTTCCACACCCGGGAGTCCGGCGGCACGATGATCTCCTCGGCGTACAAGCTCGCGCTGCGGATCATCCAGGACGAGTATCCGATCGAGGACTGGAACGTGTACCCGTTCCATTTTTCCGACGGCGACAACTGGTCGGTCGACGACACGTCGGAGTGCATGTCGCTGCTGCGCGGCGGCCTGCTGCCTCGCTCCAACATGTTCTGCTACGGCCAAGTTGAATCGCCGTACGGCTCCGGGCAGTTCATCAAGGACCTCCACGAGCAGTTCGACGATTCCGACCGCGTCGTGCTCTCTGAGATCAAGAACCGGGACGCGATCTACGACTCGATCAAGACGTTCCTCGGCAAGGGTCTGTGATGGGACTTCCCCCCCACCTCTGGGAGATCAAGGAAGCGATCAAAGACGTCGCCGTCGATTACGGCCTCGACTTCTTTGAGACGATCTTCGAGGTCATCGACTACGATCAGATGAACGAGATCGCGGCGTTCGGCGGCTTTCCGACGCGCTACCCGCACTGGCGCTTCGGCATGGAGTACGAGCAGCTCTCCAAGAGCTACGAGTACGGCCTGTCGAAAATCTACGAGATGGTCATCAACAATGACCCGAGCTACGCGTATCTGCTCGAGGGCAACAATCTCGTCGATCAAAAGACCGTCATCGCGCACGTCTACGCCCACGTCGACTTCTTTAAGAACAACTACTTCTTCTCCAAGACCAACCGTCGGATGATCGACGAGATGGCGAATCACGGCGCGCGCGTCCGGCGCTACGTGGATCTGCGCGGCATCGAGCTCGTCGAAGACTTCATCGACACGTGCCTCTCCCTCGAGAACCTCATCGACTACTACGCCCCGTTCATCGAGCGTCGCCGCCGCGATGATGACGAGGAACAGGAGAATCCGGTCGGCGTCCCGAAGCTGCAGGCCAAGGGTTACATGGAGGGGTACATCAACCCCCAGGAGTACCTCGAGCGTCAGAAAGCGAAGCTCGTCGAAGAGGAGCAGCGTGCGAAACGGTTCCCGCCGGAGCCCGAGAAAGACGTGATGCTGTTTCTGATCGAGCACGCCCCGCTGGAGGGATGGGAAGCCGACATCCTCTCGATCATCCGCGAGGAGGCCTACTACTTCGCGCCCCAGGGGCAGACGAAGATCATGAACGAGGGTTGGGCCTCGTACTGGCACTCCAAAATCCTGACCACGAAGATCCTCGATGATTCCGAGATCATCGACTTCGCGGACATCAACTCCGGCGTGATGGCCAGCGGCCCCGGACAGCTCAATCCCTACAAGCTCGGCGTCGAGCTGTACCGCGATATCGAAGACCGCTGGAACCGCGGGCGGTTCGGCAAAGAGTGGGACGACGTCTCCGACATGGAGCAGCGCGAAAACTGGGACCGCGATCTTGGGCAGGGGCGCGACAAGATCTTCCAGGTCCGAAAGCTCTACAACGACGTGACGTTCATCGACGAGTTTCTGACCGAGGACTTCGCCCGCGAGAACATGATGTACACGTTCGGCTTCAACAAGAAGTCCGGCGACTGGGAGATCGAGACCCGTCAGTTCAACGAGATCAAGCAGAAGATGCTGACCTCGCTGACGAACTTCGGCAACCCGTACATCTACGTAGCGGACGGGAACTTCAAGAACCGCAGCGAGCTTCTCCTGCACCACAAGTTCGACGGCACCCCGCTCGACCTCACCTACGGCCGTGGGGTGCTCAAAGCCCTTCACCGCGTGTGGAAACGCCCCGTCAACATCGAGACGTTCATCGACGACAAGGGGCTGTTGCTCTCGTACGACGGCACGGACTTCGACGAAAGCAACATCGACTACGTACCGATCTGACGTGAATCCATACGACATGGTGAGGCCGCTGCTGTTCCGCATCGACGCGGAACGGGTACACGGCACGGTGATGCGACTCGCGGATGCCACGCTCGGCACCCCGTTCGGTGCGCTCGCCGAGCCGTTCTTTGCCGTCGACGACCCCCGGCTGCGGACGCGTGTGTTCGGGCTCGAGTTCCCGAACCCGGTCGGCCTCGCGGCGGGGTTCGACAAGAACGCCCAGCACATCCGGAGCCTCGCCCGGTTCGGGTTCGGACACCTCGAAGTCGGCACGGTGACCGGCGAGCCTCAACCCGGCAACCCCACACCGCGCTTGTTTCGGCTACCCGCCGACCACGCGTTGCTCAACCGGATGGGCTTCAACAACCAGGGCAGCCAAGCGATGCAAGCACGCCTGAGCCGGTTGACGAGCCGCCCGACCGTGATCGGTGTGAACATCGGCAAGACGAAGGTCGTGCCAAACGATGAGGCAGTCGACGACTACGAGAAGAGCTTCCGACGCCTCTGGGCGCACGCCGACTACTTCGTCGTCAACGTCTCGAGTCCCAACACTCCCGGACTCCGCGACCTTCAGTCTCGCGGCCCGCTCACCCAGTTGCTGAGCCGACTCCAGGAGGTCAACCACGACCTCGCTGACCACAGTCAGCGACGACGCCCGGTCCTCGTGAAGATCTCTCCCGACCTCAGTGAAACCGCGATTGACGATGTCCTCGGCGTCATCGATGCCTGTGAACTGGACGGCGTCGTGGCCACGAACACGACGATCGCGCGGGATGGCCTGAAGACCGCGGACGCCGACGACCTCGGGCCCGGCGGAGTATCCGGGCGCCCCGTGCGCAGCCGCGCCCTGAATGTCATTGCGCACATCCATCGTGTATCGCCTCAGCTGCCGATCGTCGGCGCCGGCGGCGTGTTCGATGCCGCCGATGCACTGGCGATGCTGCGGGCGGGCGCGACGCTCATCCAAGTCTGGACGGGGTTCATCTACGAGGGACCGTGGATCGCGCAGAAAATCAATCGCGGGCTCGTCGAAGCTTGCAACGAACATCAGTGGTCGTCACTGTCCGACTGCCGACGGGACGCTGCTGTCATATCGTAGCGGGCCCGAACAACGAACTGCTGCACCAGAATGCGAGGCCCATGTGAAACGCTCGATCCGCACCGCTGCTCTTCTCTGCGCCATGCTCGCGCTGCCACTCGCCGCGGGCTGCGGCAAGGACGATGCGAAGAACATTGTGATCGGTCCCGACGACGCGGACGGTCGTGACGTCGGCGACATGGGTACCGCCGGCGACTCCGGCGGCGACGATGACGCGACGACGCTGCCCGATGGCGGCCCGCTGCCCGACATGGGACCGCTACCCGACATGGGACCGGTTGCCGAAACGGTGACGACGACATCGGGACCCGTGGTCGGGGCGGAGACGAACGGCATCCTCTCCTTCAAGGGCATCCCCTACGCCGCGCCGCCGACCGGCCCGCTTCGTTTCCGACCGCCACAGCCACCGGCCGCATGGACGACTCCCCGCGACGCCAGCGCGTTTGGCTCCCCCTGCCCTCAGCGCAACGTGACCACGGGCAGCGACTTCGGTGAGGAGGATTGCCTGTTCCTGAACGTTTGGGCCCCGGCCGGTGCTCAAGGTCGACCGGTGATGTTCTTCATTCACGGCGGTGCATTCGTTCAAGGTCAGGGCTCGAACGCGCTGTACTTCGGCAATCACCTCGCCGAGCGCGACGTCGTCGTCGTCACGATCAACTACCGGCTCGGTCCACTCGGCTTCCTCGCGGCGGAAGAACTCGCGGCCGAAACGGCCGACGACACCGCGGGCAACTACGGTCTGCGTGACCAGATCCAGGCGCTGGAATGGGTGCGAGACAACATCGGTGCCTTTGGCGGCGATCCCGCAAACGTCACCATCTTCGGCGAGTCTGCAGGCGGCGTTTCCGTCTGCGCGCACCTCGGTTCTCCGCTGAGTGAGGGTCTGTTTGCGCGAGGAATCATCCAGAGCGGTGCCGGATGCGGCAACTACCCGCAGTTTCGGACGGGAACCCTGACCAACGACCCGGCGGTCATGGTCGGAGCTCAATACGTCTCAGAAGTAGGGTGTTCGTCGAGCCCCGACGTCGCGCAGTGCCTTCGCGATCTCCCGGCGCTCGATACCGTCGCGGCGGCGTGGGATCTGCCCAGCACCGGCCTCGGCCTGCCGCCGTTTGGCGTCCATATCGACGGGGCCGTGCTCCCCGACAATCCCGTCGCGCGCGTTCGGGACGGTTCCGCGCGCGACGTGCCGATCATCACGGGCTCCAACGCTGACGAGGCGACGGTCTTCACCACTACGATCCCGGTTGCGACGGTCGCCGCGTATGAGGCGCTGGTGCGCGGGACGTTCGGTACGACGATCGGAAACCAGATTCTGCAGGTCTACCCGGCGGCCGATTTTGCGCGTCCCAAGGACGCCTACAACGCCCTGTTTTCGGATGTTGGCTTCATCTGCCCGGCGCTGCGCTTCGCCGGATTCGCCGCCGACGGTGCCGAGCCGGCGTACACCTATCACTTTACGCACACGATCACGGGCCCCGGCGCGGCGCTGGGCGCGTTCCACGGACTGGAACTGTTCTTCGTCTTCGGCACCTTCGAGTCGGCGCCCAATTACAGCCCGAACGACAACGACCGCACCGTGCGGGACGACATGATGGCGGAGTGGACCTCATTCGCGACCGACGGCACCGTGTCATGGCCCGCACATGACCGTCTCGCCCCATCGATCCGCATCTTTGACGTGCCGTCGAGCACCGCGAACGAGATTCGCGAAGGGCGCTGCGCAGACCTTGTGTCGATCGGTGTCGTGCCCTGAGACGCCTTCGATGACCACGGTCAGCGGAGCAGATACACGCGCCCGCCCGTGTCTGCCAGCCACATCTCGCCGTCCCCAATCAACGGCGCGCCGAGCGGCTCCGATTCCAACTGAAACGACCATTTGTGCGCACCGTCGGCGGCGTCGAGCGCGATGACTTTACCGTCATCACACCCCACGTAGACGAGGCCGCCGGCCCAGGTCGGCGCCGCGACGACCGCGGGCAAGTCGCTCATGCGCCACACTTCCTGGCCGGTCTTGATGTTGATCGAGCTGACGTCGCCGGCTTCGGTCCCGATCCACACCCGATCACCGCGGACCGATGCGCCGGCCGCGATGACGCCACGGGTGGGGAAACGCCAACGCTCACGTCCCGTCTCCGCAAAGATCCCCCACACGACACCGCCGCGCCCCGCAACGACGAGCATGTCCCCCGCCACGCTGACCGGCACCCCTTCGAAGCTCGACGGCGTCTCGAGGGTCCACAACGGCTGCCCCGTGTCGAGGTCGATCGCGTAGACGACACCCTTGGTGCTCGCGGCGAACACCGTTCGGCCTCGAACCGCTGGCGAGCCGCTGAAGGCGCCTTCGCCGGCGTAAGACCAGTTCTCGGTCCCCGTCTCCGCATCCAGAGCGACGAGCTCGTTGGCGGCGACGAGGACGGTGTCCCCGACGGCGGCGGGGCTCGTGGTGACCACGCTATCGACCTTGGCCTTCCAGACGGGCGTTCCTTCCGGAAACTCGATCGCCGTGACGGACTTCCCGCTTCCAAAAAACGCTCGTCCACTGACCAGGGTCATTGGACCGGTGATCCCGTCGGCCACCTTCTGCGTCGACGAGGACTTGCCGGCGTCGTCCACCGCGATGAAGGACGACTTACGCGTAACGTAGACCGTGCGCCCGGACCGGACGACTGGAAACTCCGCATCGAGGGCGGACTTCCGCACGAGGTTGTTGACCTTCTCCAGTCCGCGCCCCTCACTCACGGACGCGCGATCGAAACCGCCGTGTGAGGTCGAGTTCGCTTTGCACCCCGCAAACAGCGTGGACAGCGTGGTTAGCGCGGCAAGGACCAGTCTACTCGAGCGCATAGATGCTCCCCGCCGAATCCGTGACGTACAGCCGTCGCTCGATCGGCGTGACGCCCACGGTCCGCCCATCGGTACGAAAATGCCACAGCGCCTTTCCAGCCCGATCGACCACCTCGACACCGCCGTCCGAGACGGGAACCACCAATCGTCCCGTCGTCACGCTGATGTCCCCACGGATCGCCCGACCGAGGTCCTTGCGAAACAGCGGCGAGCCGTCCGTCGTGTCCAACCCGACGAGCTGCCCGCTTCCGGTTCCCGCGACCACGAGGCCGCCCGACAGGCTCGGCGGCGTCTCTGCGCGCCCACCCAGATCGACGCGCCACGCCGCCGCCTCGGGGCTCTTCGGATTGATGGCCAGCAAAGCGCGACCGGCGGTGACGTACAACCGATCACCAGACGCCGCGAGGCCGCGCACCGCCGCGCCCGCCGAGAACGACCAACGCGGCTCGCCGGTGGAGCGGTCGAGGCTGTACACGCGACCGTCGTGGCTCCCCACCGCGATGTCGTCCCCCAAACGAACGGCAGACAGCGCGATCGGCCCGGCGGTCAATGCCTCCCAGATCAGCGACCCGCCCACCACGTCGATCGCGAGCATCCGCCCCGAGCGGTCGCCCACGTAGGCCACCGAGTCGACGACGAGGGGCGCGCCGTCGATCGGCGCGCCGTCGTAGCTCCAGAGCGCCTTCCCGTCCAGCGCGACCGCGGCGAGCCCGCGATCCGTCCCGACGAGCAGGCGTTTGCCCGCGACGACGGGAATTCCGAACACCGGCACGTCGAGGTCGGTTTGCCACCGCACCGAGCCATCCGCCACCTCGAGCGCCGATACCATGCCATCCGTTGCGACGACGAACACGGCATCCCCACCGATCGCAACCGGGCCGGCCAACGCCCCAGGTGATCGATGCTTCCACACGATCTGCTCGAGCTCCGCGACGCCTGGCGCCGCGTACTCTCCGCTGCGACCGTCGTTCCCACGATACGGCGCGTCCGCAGACTGGGCGCAGCTTACGGACAGCAGGGCCCAGCTCGCCAAGATTTGGATCCGTGTCGCCATCACTTCGTTGTACGAAATGCGGCCGACGATAGGAACCGCGAACTTTCTCAACGTTGGACCTGTGTCCCGCGTTGTGGGATCATCGAGCTAGCCATGAAACACCGCCACCTCATCGTCATCGTACTCCTCGGGATCCTTACGTTCCCGGCGGCAACGACGAGCGCGCTGGCGCGGGATTCCGACGGAAGCCGTATGCAGGCGCGCCCCCTCGCCGTTGGCGCGTCGGCCAGCGATCGGCTCTCGCCGCCGAACGACGCGGTGGACTGGCGCTACATCCGCCTCGCGGCCGCGGAAGACGTCACACTCACTGTCGACACGACCCCGGCCAACGCGGTCGTCGATGTCACGCTCACCGATGCGATGGGCAAATCGATCGCTCGCGGGAAGAGTTCGGGTGGCACGTACACATCACGGCGACGACTCGATCCGGGGCTCTACTACATCGCGGTCTCGTCGTCAGCGGACGTCGCCTACCGGATCGCCGTCCAGTAACCATGCCTCACAACATGCTGATCGGGTCCACGTCGACGATGACGTGCGCGGCGCGCTTGCGCTCCGGATCGAAGTGACCGACGTCGTTCAACACCGACGCGACG
The DNA here is from genome assembly GCA_041601915.1 of Bradymonadaceae bacterium. Classification (GTDB taxonomy): domain Bacteria; phylum Myxococcota_A; class Bradymonadia; order Bradymonadales; family Bradymonadaceae; genus JBFIHF01. The sequence goes on along the minus strand of JBFIHF010000184.1, from coordinate 1,495 downwards.
AGTCGACGCAAACGCGAGCGATCGGTCCCCTGGAACAGCATCTGCCATCGCGTCTTGCCGCGCAGTCGTTCGAACGGTGCCGGAGCCGGGCCCTTCACGGTCGCGTCGCCCCAGTCGGTCGCCGACCGCAGTCGACGACGCGCCGCGTGCAAGTAGTCCCGCGCCGCCGAAGCTACGGCGCTCTCGCGCACCGCCTCGAACTTCACCGCAACGAGATGGCCGAACGGCGGGTAACCAAACATCTCACGCCGCAACAGCTCGGCGCTCGCGAACGCCTGGTAGTCATGACCCTCGACCGCGGTGAGCGCGAAGTGTTCCGGTGAGTAGGTCTGCACGAACACTCGGCCCGGGTCATCGCCCCGCCCCGCCCGGCCCGCCACCTGCGTCAGCAGTTGGAAGGTGCGCTCGGCGCCCCGAAAGTCGGGAAAGTTCAGCCCGAGGTCGGCCAACACCACACCCACGGTCGTAACACCGGGGAAGTCGTGGCCCTTGGTCACCATCTGCGTGCCGACGAGAATGTCGATCTCGCGCCGAGAGAACCGCTGAATGAGCTGCTGAAGCCGGCGGCCGCCGCTCGTGTCGCGGTCCAGACGGCCGCAGGTGTGATTCGGAAACAGGCCGCGCAGGTGGCCCTCGAGTTGCTCGGTGCCGACACCGCGCGGGCCGACGCCGTGGTTGTTACAGGCCGGACATCGCTCCGGAAGCCGCATCGAATGGTCGCAGTGGTGGCAGCGCAACGACTCCTGGCGGCGGTGGTACGTCAGCGACACATCGCAGTTGTCACACCGCCACACGTGCCCGCATACCTCGCACACCACGCATGGCGAAAAGCCGCGCCGGTTGAGGAACAGAATCGCCTGCTGTTCGCGGGTGAGCGTCTGGTCGAGCGCGTCGAGCAATCGGTCGCTCAGGTGCTCCGAGCGCCGCTCCCCCACCTCACCGCGCCGACGAAGATCGACGAGTTCGACCTCCGGCATCGGACGGTCGAACACCCGGCGCGGCATTGTGAGGTAGCCGAATCGACCCTCGTTCGCGTTGTGAAACGACTCCAATGACGGCGTGGCGCTGCCGAGCACCACGATCGCGTCCTCGAGTTTTCCGCGCACCAGCGCCATGTCCCGCGCGTTGTAGCGAGCGCCCTCCTCCTGCTTGAAGCTCGGATCGTGCTCCTCGTCGACGACGATGATCCCGATGTTCGCCAGGGGGGCGAAGAGTGCGCTGCGTGCGCCGATTACGATCGCCACTTCACCGCGCCGGATTCGGCGCCACTCGTCGAACTTCTCCGCCACACTCAGCCCCGAGTGCAGCACCGCGATCTGGCCGTCGAAGTAGCCGCGAAAGACCGCCACAAACTGCGGCGTTAGCGCGATCTCGGGCAGCAGCACCAACGCCGATCGCCCTTCGTCGATCACGGCGCGGATCGCCTCCACGTAGACCCGCGTCTTCCCGCTGCCCGTCACCCCGTGAAGCAGGAACGCGCGAAACGTCCCCCGAA